>JASHQS010000188.1 GCA_030038995.1 Xanthobacteraceae bacterium | reverse complement strand
CGGCGACCAGGAGCGGCAGGCCGAGCACCCGCGCCCAGGATTGCCACTCGGCCACAACATCGTCGCTCTCGTTGGCGGCAAACAGCGGCAGCGACAGCGCCGGATCGTCATGCTCGAGCACGACCGCAATCGCAGTCGGCATTTGCCCGGCCTCGCCGACCCCGCCGGCCTCGCCGATCAGCCGGATCGCGACGCCGCGAAACGCGGCGACCGGCAGGCTGAGCGCCATGCGCATGCCGCACACCGAGCGGCGCAGCACGACCCGTTCGCGATGCAGATCGACGACGCGCGTCAAGCCATCGGCCGCCGCGTCGGCGGCGGCAAAGCGCACGGGCAGCGAAAACGGGTCGAGCCTCGGAAAAAACGCGCTTGCCGTCCGGCCGGCGCGCTCGGATGCCGCGGGCGTCCCCGCCGCATTGGCGCGGCAGGGACTCCCGGCTTGGCTAGACCCGGCAGCGATCCTGCCGGCTTCCATTCGACGCCTCGAAAACGCGAAAAAACTCCCCCCGGGCTGTTGCCGCCCGGTTGCCGCAACAATGCCATACGGTCATCGCGATCCGCTTAAGGAGACTGGTTAAAGGCTCGTGTCCGCGCACCGGCACAAGCGCATGATTGACAAGCGGTTGCCGAGCGCTGCGGCAATTGATCTAACCGCCATATTGGCGGCGCGACGCGGCATCCGGGCCGGGCTTGGCGACGGCAGGCCGACGCAGCCGGCGGGTTGATTCTTGCGGGTTGATTCAAGTCTGCGTCGAGCCCATGTTGGTTTTTCACCGCGCTCGCGTGCCCGGTCCCCTGTGTCTCTCTGCTGATGCGAAATCCGGGCAATCAGTTCGCCATTCCGGGGCCGAGCGAAGCGAGGAACCCGGAATCCATAACCCCAGCACAGGGCTTATGGATTCCGGGTTCGCCGCTTCGCGGCGCCCCGCAATGACGAGGAATCAACCAGCAGAATTCCGTATGACCACCATGTTCTCGCTCCTCGACCAATCCGCCTTGTGCGATCTTGCCGAACGCGTCGTTGCCGCCGCCAAGCGCGCCGGAGCCGACGCGGCCGATGCGATCGCCATGCGCGGGGTGACGCTCTCCGTCGGCGTACGCGACGGCGCGGTCGAAGAATCGCTGCGCGCCGAGGATGACGACGTGGGACTGCGCGTGCTGGTCGGACGCAAGCAGGCCGTGGTCTCGACCAACGACGGCAAAGGCGGCGGCCTTGATACGCTGGCCGAGCGCGCCGTCGCCATGGCTCGCGCCGCGCCCGAAGACCGCTTTGCCGGCCTCGCCGAACCGGAACTTTTGGCGCGCGTCTTGCCGCGGCTCGACCTGCTCGATCCCGACATGGCTTCGGTCGAGGTTTTGGAACGACGCGCCCGCGATGCCGAAGCGGCCGCGCTCGCCGTGCCGGGCGTGACCAAATCCGACGGCGCATCGGCCGCCTCGGGGATCGGCGGCGTCGTGCTGGTCACAAGCCACGGCTTTGCCGGCGCCAGCATCTCGTCGAACCACACCGTCTCGATGTCGGCGATCGCCGGCGAGGGTACCGGGATGGAGACGGATTACGATTACAGCCTGACGGTGCACGCCGCCGACCTGCAAAGCGCCGCAGCGGTCGGCCGCAGCGCCGGCGAGCGCGCCGTCAGACGGCTCAATCCGCGCAAGGTGGCGACGCGGCGCGTGCCGGTGGTGTTCGACCGGCGCGTCGCCGGGTCGCTGGTCGAGCATCTCGCCAGCGCCGCCAACGGCAGCGCCGTGGCGCGCAAGACCAGCTTCCTGCGCGACCAGCGCGGCGAGCGGATCTTTGCCCGCGGCATCGACATCATCGACGATCCGCTGCGCCGGCGCGGTTTGCGGTCGCAGCCATTCGACGCCGAAGGCGTTGCGGCGAGCGTGCACAAGATCGTCGAAGACGGCGTATTGCAGACGTGGCTGCTTGATTGCGCCACTGCGCGCGAACTCAATCTCTCGACCAACGGTCATGCCCGCCGCGCCGTATCGTCGACGCCGTCGCCGGCGCCGAGCAACCTCTTTCTCACGGCCGGAACGAGGAGCGCCCATGAGTTGATCGGAGAGATCGCCGACGGCTTTTTTGTCACCAGCCTGATCGGCATGGGCGTCAATCTGATCACCGGCGATTACAGCCGCGGCGCCTCGGGTTTTTGGATCGAGAACGGCCAACTGACCTATCCGGTGAGCGAGGTGACCATTGCCGGACGTTTGTTGGACATGTTCAAAAGCCTCGAACCGGCCAACGATCTGCAATTCCGCTACGGCACCGACGCGCCGACGCTGCGGGTGGAGGGCCTGACCGTTGCCGGCCATTGAGACGGTCGATGCGGCACAGCTCGCGGCGCGGCTGGCCGGCTGCGTTCGCGAAGCCGGCGCACTGGCGCTGTCGATGTGCGGCGAACCGCTGAAGAGCTGGGCCAAGGGCGTTTCTTCAGTGGTCAGCGAGGCCGACATCGCGGTCGACAGGCTCTTGCGCGAGCGCTTGAGCGCCGCCGCGCCGGGGATCGGCTGGCTGTCGGAGGAAAGCGTCGACGACCCGGCGCGGCTCGAGGCGCGGCGCGTCTGGATCGTCGACCCGATCGACGGCACGCGCGGCTATATTGCCGGCCTGCCGGATTGGGCGGTGTCGGCCGCGCTGGTGGAGAACGGCCGGCCGATCATGGCCTGCCTGTTCGCCCCGGTCGCCGACGAGTTCTTCATGGCTTTTGCCGGCGCCGGCGCGACGCGCAACGGCGTGGCGATCGCGACAAGCCAGGGTGCCGGCCTCGCCAACGCGCGTCTTGCCGGACCGAAAAATCTTCTCGACCGGCTCGGCACGATCGCGCCGTCCTTTACCACCATGCCGCGGCTGCCTTCGCTGGCGCTGCGTCTTGCGCGCGTCGCCCAAGGCGCCATCGACGCGGCGATCGCCGGCGGCAACAGCCATGATTGGGACCTTGCCGCCGCCGACCTTTTGGTGCACGAAGCCGGTGGCGCGCTCACGCCGTTCGACGGCAAGCCGCTTCGCTATAATTGCCCTGTGCCGCGGCACGGCATGCTGCTCGCCGCCGGACGCGAGCGCCACGCGGCGCTCTTGGAACTGCTCAAGCGCGTGCCTGCTTCCTGAACGCGCGGTAGCGCCGGGCGCAAGATCGACCTCATGAGCAAACCCGCAGCGACCGCAGCGATCCCGCCGGCCAAGCAGTTGCTGCATCTCGTCTTCGGTGGCGAATTGGCGAACGTTGCCGGACACGCCTTCAAAGACCTGGGCAAGCTCGATATCGTCGGAATTTATCCGAACTATGCCAGCGCCTACGCGGCCTGGAAGGCAAAGGCGCAGGGCAGTGTCGACAACGCGCAGATGCGCTATTTCATCGTGCATTTGCATCGGCTGCTCGATCCGAAAGGCGCAGCGCCGCAGCACTGACGCCGCGCCGAGCTGAAGACAGATACGCGAAGACGCCGCAGCGGGAGAGCTGAGTTTGCCGGATCGATTGCCGCTCGCGCTGCGCGTCTATCGGCTCGCCTCCCGCGCGGCAACGCCGCTTATGCCACGGCTGCTCGCCGGGCGCCTGCATCGCGGCAAGGAGCATCCGACGCGCGTGGGCGAACGGCGTGGCGAGCCGAGCCTGCCGCGCCCGGCGGGACCGCTGATCTGGGTGCACGGCGCCAGCGTCGGTGAAATGCTCGCCGCGGTGCCGCTGATCAAGCGCCTGCGCGCCGGCGATTTTGCCGTCCTGGTCACCTCCGGGACGGTGACCTCGGCGAGCCTCGCCGGGCAGCGGCTGCCGGCCGGAGCGCTGCATCAATTCATCCCGCTCGACGTGCCGCAATTCGTCGCGCGGTTTCTCGACCATTGGCGGCCCGATCTGGCGCTGTTCGTCGAATCCGATCTGTGGCCCAACCTGATCCTCGGCTGCGCCGGGCGCAAAATTCCGATGATCCTGGTCAACGGCCGCGTCTCGAAACGCTCGTTCGACCGTTGGCGCCTCGTTGCGAGCACGAGCGCTGCATTGCTCAGCCGCTTCGATCTCTGCCTCGCGCAATCCGCCGCCAACGCGCAGCGGCTGTCGCGATTAGGCGCGCCGCGCGTCTCTTCGATCGGCAATCTGAAGCTCGACGTTCCGGCGCCGCCGGTCGACGCGCCGACGCTGCGCCGCTTCAATGCGCTGATCGGGCTGCGCGCGGTCGTCGCTGCCGCCTCCACCCATCCGGGCGAAGAGACGGCGGTGATCGCCGCCCACCGGCGGCTGAAGGCCAAGGTTCCGAACCTTTTGACCGTCATTGCGCCGCGCCATCCGGAGCGCGGGCCGAGCATTGCCGACAGCGCCCAGGCCGCCGGCCTCGCGGTCGGCATGCGCTCGCGCGGCGAACTGCCCAAGCGCGACGTCGACGTCTACATCGCCGACTCGCTCGGCGAACTCGGCCTCGTTTACCGCATCGCCCCGATCGTCTTCATGGGCGGCTCGCTGGCGAGCCATGGCGGCCAGAACCCGATCGAGCCGATCAGGCTCGGCGCCGCGGTCCTGCACGGTCCGCACATCTGGAATTTCGCGGAGATTTACGGCAAGCTCGACGCGGCGCATGGCGCCGAGCTGGTCGCCGACGAGTTGGCGCTCACCTCGAAGCTCGGCGCCTGGCTTGCCGACCAGGGGGCACGCGCCGCCGTGGCCAAAGCGGGCGCCGCCACCGTGGACAAGCTCAGCGGCGCGCTCGAGCGCACGCTCGCCGCCCTCGATCCTTATCTGATGCAGCTTCGCCTCGAACAGCGGGCGAGATAGCGCGACGCTCTGCCGGATCGGAGCTTGGCACGGCCATTTGGCTGGCGCATGATCGTTTCGAAAACGACCGGCAGAGCCACTTTCGGGATCGGATTGTTCTGATGCGAGCGCCGAGTTTCTGGTGGCGGCCGGGCCGCGGAACGCTGCTCAGTCCGCTCGCCGCGCTCTACGGCGCCGTGGCGTGGCTGCGCCTGCAGCGACCGGGGCGCAGCGTCGGAGTGCCGGTGATCTGCCTCGGCAATCTCACGGTCGGCGGCGCCGGCAAGACGCCGGCGGCGCTTGCGGTCGGCCGCCTCCTGCTCACCTGCCATGAGCGGCCGTTCTTCCTCAGCCGCGGCTATGGCGGACGGCGCGCCGGACCGCTCCTCGTCAATCGTTCGGCCCACGGCGCCGCCGCTGTCGGCGACGAGCCGCTCATCCTCGCCCGGCTCGCGCCGACCATCGTCGCCCGCGATCGCCTTGCCGGTGCGCAGATGGCGCGATTAGAAGGCGCCAGCGTCATCGTGATGGACGACGGCTTTCAAAATCCGGCGCTGCACAAGGACCTTGCGATCCTTTTGGTCGACGGCCGCCGCGGCATCGGCAACGGCCGCGTGCTTCCAGCCGGCCCGCTGCGTGCGCCGCTTGCCGGTCAAATTGCACGCGCCCACGCGCTGGTCGTCGTCGGACCGCCGGAGCGCGCCGCCGCGGTCGCCGAGCTCGGACGGCGGTACGGCGTTCCTGTCTTCCACGCCCGGCTCGAACCCGACCAGCCGACGCTCGCCGCGCTTGCCGGACGCCGCATTTTGGCCTTCGCCGGCATTGCCGATCCGGAAAAATTTTTCGCAACGCTGTCCGCGGCCGGCCTCGACGTTGCCGAGAAGCTGAGCTTTGCCGACCACCATCGCTACACGGCGGCGCAGGCACAGATGCTCACCACGCGTGCAAAAGACCAAAATCTCGTGCTGCTGACGACCGAAAAGGATCACGTCCGGCTGGCCGGCGATCCACGGCTTGCCGAGCTTGCCGCTCACGCCAGCGTGCTGCCGGTGCGGCTCGTCGTCGAAGAAGACGATGCGTTCCGCGACCTGGTGGTCAAGGTGCTCAAACCGCGCTGACAGCCGCCGGGTTGTTCTTCTCAGGCGGCAGGGCTTATACCGACCGCAAATTTCAATGACTCATATCCGTCATCCTGAGGCGGCCGCGAAGGGGCACCCATCGCGCAAAGCGCGATGGGGACCCCGAAGCGGCCCTCGAAGGATGCGGCATCCAAATCGGCCTTAGCCGATTTGGACATCAAAACTTGCCGAAATCGGGCAAGCCCGATTTCGGATGCGCCTCGGCCGTCGCCCTTCGAGGCGCGGCGCGCGCGCCGAGCACCTCAGGGTGACGGTCAACATTAAGTACGCTATTTTTTCCCCGTATAAGCGGCGGCATGCCGTTGCAGCACTGCTTGCGGCGAGACATAAGCCTCCTGCAGGTCGACGCTCCAGTAGCGCAGCTCCTCGAGCGGAATTTCCGCCCCGGTGACGGCGCAGCGCACGAAGACGCCCGGCCGCACGACGCGAAAATCGCCGTCGAGATATTTCACCTCGGCCTCGCCGGGTATCGAGCCGGCACGGTCGGTGCGATTGAGCAAATGTCTCTCCCTGGGTGCTGCCGCGTAGAGCCGCACGAGCACGCTTGGCGGCTGATGCCGACAACATAGTCGCTCGCAAGGCGCAGCGAAACCCGCAAACTTTTGCGCGTCAAGCGGGCTAACGTCACGCATCCTCATCGTGCTACATTGCGCCCGGGGCACCGAACGGCGTTGCCGATATGGACCTTGGCTTGATTATCCGCGCGCTTGCCGGCGCGGCGGTGTTGTGGGCAACCCAGTCCGTAGCGGCGGAGCAAGTCGATATCCCCGACGGCAGCCTGACACTGCACGCGAAGCTCTACCGCCCCGCCGGAGCGGGTCCGTTCCCAGGCGTGGTGGCGCTGCACGATTGCGGCGGCCTTAACCGGCGACGCAAGGCGCTTTCGCAACTTTACGACGCCTGGGGACAGCATCTCCTCGCCGACGGGTTTGCGGTCGTGTTCCCGGATTCGTTCGGCTCGCGCGGGCTCGGGCCGCAATGCCGGGTGCGTGCGCCCAAAATCCGGGTCTGGCGCGAGCGCGTCGCCGACGCCAATGCGGCGCGGCGCTGGTTGCAGACGCAAGGTTTCGTGCGTGCCGACCACATCTCGCTGCTCGGCTGGGCGAGCGGCGGCACCGCGGCTTTATGGGCGGTGCGGCCCAACGCGGTGCCGCGCGATGGCGGCGCCGACTTTCGTTCCGCGGCCGCGTTCTATCCGGGCTGCCGCCGGCTGCGCTTGACCGCATGGAGCGCCCGCGTACCGACGCTCATTCTCATCGGCAGCGCCGATGACTGGACGCTGGCCTCGACCTGTCAGCAGATGGTGGCCGGCGCCCGTGGGCGCAGCGCCCGCGCCGAAATCGTGGTCTATCCGGGCGCGCCGCACGAGTTCGATCGCGCCAACGCGCCGCTGCGGCTGCGCACCGGTCTTGCCCGCACCGCCGATCCTTCCGGCAAAGCGCACCGCGGCACCAATGCGGCCGCCCGCGCCGACGCGCTCAAGCGGGTACCGCAATTTCTGGCACGCTAGGCGCGCCAGAAATCAGAAGTCGGGAGTCAGAAATCAGAATGACAAGCTGGGCCGCAGGAAAAGCGCCTTGATTTCCGATTTCCGATTTCCGATTTCTGACTTCCGATTTCCGATTTCCGACTTCCGATTCCCGGCTTTGGCGCTATTGTTGCCCCGGGGAGTATCGCATCATGAAGGCCATCCCACAGGCAGCGACCTTCGACTACGTCATCATCGGCGCCGGCTCCGCCGGCTGCGTCCTGGCCAACCGCTTGACCGCTTCGGGGCGGCATCGCGTGTTGCTATTGGAGGCCGGCGGCCACGATCGCCACATGTGGATTCATATTCCGCTGGGCTTTGCCAAGCTGTTCGACAACCCCAAGGTCAATTGGCTTTACAGCTCCGAGCCCGAGCCCGAACTGAACAATCGGCGCATCATCCAGCCGCGCGGCAAGGTGTTGGGCGGATCGAGCTCGATCAACGGGCTGCTCTACATCCGCGGCCAGAAGCAGGACTACGATCATTGGCGCCAGCTCGGCAATGCCGGCTGGGGATTCGACGACGTGCTGCCCTATTTCCGCCGCGCCGAGGATCAGGAACGCGGCGCCGATGCGCTGCATGGCGTCGGCGGGCCGCTTGCGGTCTCCGACGTTTGCGAGCCGCATCCGTTGTGCGAGGCGTTCATCGCCGCTGCGGACCAATCCGGCATTCCGCGCAACGACGATTTCAACGGCCCGCGCCAGGAAGGTGCCGGCTATTTCCAGCTCACCACTCGTAACGGCCGGCGCTGGTCGACCGCGGCCGGCTATCTGCGGCAGGCGCGCAACCGGCACAATCTGAAAGTCGAGACCAATGCGCTGGCGACGCGCATCGTGTTCGACGGGCGCCGCGCCGTCGGCGTCGAATACCGCCAAGGCGGGGCGATCCGCAGCGCTTGCGCCGATGCCGAGGTGATCCTCGCCGGCGGCGCTTTCAACTCGCCGCAGCTATTGCAGCTCTCCGGGCTCGGGCCGGCGAAGCTGTTGCACGAACGCGGCATCGAACCGCTCGCCGATCTGCCGGGCGTCGGCGCCGACCTGCAGGACCATCTGCAGGTGCGCATGCAGTTCCGCTGCAGCGAGCCGATCACCATGAACGACGTGGTCAACAATTGGCGGCACCGCTGTGGCGCCGGCCTGCGCTACATTCTTTCCCGCAAAGGACTGCTGACGATCGGCGCAGGTTACGCCGGCGCGTTTCTGCGCACGCGGCCCGAGCTCGCTTCGCCCGACGTGCAGATTCATTTTCTGATCTTCTCGACCGAGACCGCCGGCGCCAAGCTGCATCCGTTCTCCGGCTTCATGGCTTCCGTCTGCCAGCTGCGGCCGGAAAGCCGCGGCTTCGTCCGCATCAAATCATCCGATCCGTTGGCGCCGCCGGCCATCCAGCCGCGCTACCTGTCGAACCGCATCGATTGCGACACCATCGTCGCCGGGCTGAAACGGCTGCGCGAGATCATGAACCAGCCGGTGATGCGGCGGCTGATTGCCGAGGAGCGCCTGCCCGGAGAGAAATGCGCCGGCGATGCCGACCTGCTCGCCTACGCGCGGGCGGCCGGCACCACGGTCTATCATCCGACCTCGACCTGCCGCATGGGCTCCGATCCGGCCGCCGTGGTCGACGAGCGCCTGCGCGTGCGTGGCTTCGAGCACTTGCGCGTGATCGACGCCTCGATCATGCCGACGGTCGTTTCCGGCAACACCAACGCCGCCGCGGTGATGATCGGCGAGAAGGGCGCCGACATGGTGCTGGAGGACGCGCAAGCCGGCGCGCCGATGGCGCTGTCGGCATGAGGTTGATTGCGCCGCGCGTCAGCCGTCGCTGCTGCTCGACTGATCCTTCCCCCACGTCATTCCGGATGACGCGAAGCGTCAGTCCGGAATCCATAATCACGAGCGGTGAAGAAATTTGCGCTGCCACGCGCGACTTTGCGCGATTGTGACTATGGATTCCGGGTTCCTCGCTTCGCGTTTTGCCGCCAAAAGCTACCCGCCGATGAAGCGCCGCGTTGACTCATATCCGTCATCCTGAAGTGCTCGGCGCCAACGGGTCCGGCCTTCGGCCGGCCCGATGACAAGCTCAGCGCCGAGCCTCGAAGGACGACGGTTCGTGAGTCCTCGGCCGCATCCTTCGAGGGCCGCTTCGGGGCCCCCATCGCGCTTTGCGCGATGAGGTGCCGCTTCGCGGCCACCTCGGGATGACGGTCAACAATAAGTGCCGTTGGTATTAGCCGAGCGTGAATAGCCTGACGGCGTTGTCGCGGCCGATCTTGCGGCGGTCGGCTTCGGCGATGTCGACTGCATCGAACCAGGCGCAGGCCTGCGCGTGGTCCTCGAATGGATAATCGACGGCGAACATCACGCGGTCGGCGCCAAGCGTGAGGATGGCGTGAATGAGCGACTGCGTGCAGAAATGGCCGCTGGTGGTGACGTGAAAATTCCGGCGAAAATAGTCGCCCATGGCGCGCTTGGCCCGCCGGCCCGGCACTTTGGAAAGACGATGGTCGAGCCGCCACAGGTCGTAGGGAATGCGCTCGCCGAGATGGCCGAGCACGATCTGCAGTTTGGGACACTCATCGAACAGGCCGCTGCCCGCGAGCCGCAGCGCATGGATCGCCGTCTCGTCGGCGAACCCCCACGGCGAGCCGACGAGATAAGTGTGGCCCTCATAGGCCTGGCGGCGGCTCGGCAATTGGTCGCGCGGATGCAGATAGAACGGCACGCCGAGCCGCGCCACCTCGGCCCAGAACGGCCGGTATTGCGGCACGTCGTAGTAAACCGCGGTGTCCTCGGCGCCGACTTGCGAGAAGCCGTTGACCAGCGCGCCCTTGAAGTTCAACTCGCGCACGCAGCGCGTAAGCTCGGCGGCGGCCGCTTCGGGGTCCTGCATGGGCAGCGCCGCGAGGGCCGCAAAGCGGTCGGGCCGCTTGGTCACGGCCGCCGCCAACGCGTCGTTCGCCTTGCGCGCGACCGCGATCGCTTTGCCGACCTCGTAAATGCCTTGCACGGCGTTTGAATTGAGCGAAAGCACCGCGATCTCGATGCCGGCGCGGTCCATCTCGGCCAAGCGCGCGCCGTGCACGTCAAGGAGCTTGCTCGACAGCCCCGCCCAATAGCTGCCGGGATACCGCGCTTCGCTGCCCTTGGTCTCTTCGATGCGAAAATGCTCCTCGACCGCGATCTTGCCCTGCATGCTTGGCCTCACCGTCGATGAAATGCGCCGGTGGCTGGCGGCGCGCCTCTTCGAGAGACGTAGCCCAGATTGCGCGCCAGCGAAATCCGGGTTCAGCGTGTGGTGTGGGTTGAGCGCGGCGAAAAGCCGGGATCGATGTTACGGCCTGCATCCTGGTCAGCCGTCGGTTGGCGGTGGTACTTAAGCCCGCCGGAAAATCCGTCCTGCCGAAAGGAGTGCCAGATGCCGCACGGGCCGGCAGCCCCTTCAAACGCGACCAGGGAGACGATTCTCGAACGCACGCGCGCGCTCGCACCGCGGTTTGCCGAACGCGCGCAGGCAGCGGAGGAGGCGCGGCGAATTCCGCCTCAATCCGTCAACGAGATGCTGGAAGCGGGCTTTGCCCGCATCCTGCTGCCGAGGCGGATCGGCGGTTACGGCCTTGGCTTCGACACCTGGTTCGAGGTCATGCGCGAATTGAGCAAAGTCGATGCGTCGCACGCCTGGTGCGCCGGACTGATCATCCACCACGCCCATTTGATCGCGCAGTATCCCGAACCAGCGCAGCGAGCGTTGTGGGCGGACGGCCTTGACGTTCCCATCGCTGCATCGTTTGCCCCGAATATGCAGGCAATCGCCGTCGATGGCGGCTATCGCATCTCGGGCAGCGGTCCGTTTGCCAGCGGCGTCGACTATTGCCCCTGGGTGATGCTCGGCGGCATGGTTGCGGACGGCCCGACGCCGGTGTGGAAGTTCTTTCTGGTCCCGCCCGGCGAATACAAGGTGCACGACACCTGGTTCACCGCCGGCATGCGCGGCACCGGCAGCAAAACCATCGTCACCGACAACGCTTTCGTTCCTGAGAGCCGCGCGTTGCCCCTGGCGGAACTGCGCGACGGCAAAACCCCGGGCAGCGCCCTCTACTCCGACGTGATCTTCCGCACCCCGTTCTTCTATTATGCGCCGATCTCGTTCGCGGCACCGATGCTGGGCACGGCCCAGGGCGCCTATGCGCTGTTCCGCGAATGGACCAGGAAGCGAAGGACCCAGACCGGCGCAGCGATGGCCGAGACCACCGCGATCCAGGTGCGGATGGCGCGCGCCGCAGCCGACATCGACGCCGCCGATCTTTTATTGCGCCGCGCCACGCATGTAACCGATGCGCCGGAATTGTATTCGCCCGCGCTCTTGGCGCGTTCGGTGCGCGACTTCGCGCGGGTGTCCGAGCTGACGGTTGCGGCGGTCGATGCGATCGTGGCACTCAGCGGCACCGCATGCTTCGACGCCTGCCACCCGATCCAGCGGGCGTGGCGCGATATTCACTTCATGTCGATGCACATCAGCCTCAATCCGGAAATGAATTTCGCGCATTTCGGCCGCCTCGAGCTCGGCCTCGGCCGCGACGCCAACCGGCCCTGGTTCTGAGCGATTGAATCAATGCTAGCGCCAGGGCGTAGGCGGATTAGCGTAGCGTAATCCGCCAAATTCGGCGCGCGTTACGGCGGATTACGCTTTCGCTAATCCGCCCTACGTGCTGGCCCGGCCGCGGCCCGTTACCCCATCTACTTGCGCCAAGCGTGATCGAGCCGAAGCCGGTCCTACCGCCGGTCTTAAAATTTCGGCGTGACGCGATCAAAAACGCTCGGCGTTCTTGCCCGTGCCGTGCTGCAGACCTCGGATGCAAAAAACCGCATCGCGAGAAGAGATCGCTTGTTCTTTCCTCCGCCGCGATAGCGCATAGGCGCTAACATAGCAGCGTTTCCCGGGCGCAGCGCAGCACGAAGCGCAGCGAAGTGGTGCGCTGCAGACCCGGGATCGTAACAAGTTGCGGAGTCTGGGACCGTCCCGGATCAGCGGTGCACCGCTTCGCGCGCTGCACCGCATCCGGGAAACAGAGGCCTATGTTAGCGCCTATGCGCGATAGCGGGGGGAGGATGAGAAAGGAAGCGCCGATGGCCGCGTGCGGGTCAGAACAAACTCCCCTGCCCTTCGTCGTCGCCGCTGGACCGACGGCGACGCCGTCGAAACAACGGCGCTGCTGCCGGCGTGACCCGCGCATCGCCGGCCACCGCGCCGACCCGGCCGTCGGCAAACTCGATGTCGAGCCGCATGCCGATATTGACCGCGGCCGCGGCCCGCAAGGGCCGGCCATCGCCATCGCGCACCAGCGCAAAGCCGCGTTGCAGCACGCCGCGATACGAAAAGGCGGCGAGCAATTGGCCGGCGCGCTCGTAGCGCGCGGCGCGGCGGTCGAGGATGACGCCGATGGCGCGCTCGGCGCGCTCGGCGAGGCCGGCGATGCGGTCGCGCTGGCGGGCGTTGCCGGTGCGGTAGGCTTCGACATTAGCGGCGAAGCTCGCGCGCAGCCGGCTGGCGAGGCCGCCATAGCGCTCGCGGCGGCGCTCGACGGTGCCGCGCAAGAGATGCGGGCCGAGCCGGCCGCCGATGCGCGACAGCGCGACGCGATGCAGTTGCGCATTGGCGCGCAGCGCCCGCCCAAGCCCGGCCGCGGCATGATCGAGCCGCTGCCGCGGCAGCGCCAGCAGTTCGTCGGCATCGGGCAATGCCCGCGTCGCGGCGCGCAGTTCGGTCCGCCTGTCCTCCTGGCAGCGCCGCCACGAGGCGAGCGCGCGGCGCGCCAGCGAATCGACATCGAGCGAAAGCTCGGCGCGCACCGGCACCGCCATCTCGGCGGCGGCGGTCGGCGTCGGCGCGCGCCGGTCGGCGGCAAAATCGATCAGCGTCATGTCGGTCTCGTGGCCGACCGCAGCGATCAGCGGGATCATGCTGGCGGCGGTGGCGCGCACCACGATCTCCTCGTTGAACGACCACAGATCCTCCAGCGAGCCGCCACCGCGGGCGACGATGATGAGATCGGGCCGGCGCGGCAGCGGCGGCTTCGCCATTTCCGGCAACGCGTTGAAGCCCGTGATGGCCGCGGCGACTTCGATCGCCGAGCCTTCGCCCTGCACCTTGACCGGCCAGACCAGGACCGGGCGCGGAAAGCGATCGGCGAGCCGGTGCAGAATGTCGCGAATGACGGCGCCTGTCGGCGAGGTGACGACGCCGATCAGCGTCGGCAAGAACGGCAAGAGCTGCTTGCGCGCCTCGTCGAACAGGCCCTCGGCCGCAAGCTTTTTCTTGCGCTCCTCGAGGAGCGCCATGAGCGCGCCGAGGCCGGCCGGCTCCAGCGTGTCGACCACGATCTGGTATTGCGAGCGGTTGGCGTAGGTCGTCAGCCGCCCGGTGACGACGACTTCGAGCCCGGCTTCGAGCTTGAGCTTGATGCGGCTTGCGGTCTTGCGCCAGATCACACCGGAAATGCAGGCGTTTTCGTCCTTGAGATCGAAATAGACGTGGCCGTTGCCGTGATAGCCGACCTTGCCGAGTTCGCCGCGCACCCGCACGTAGCCGTAGGCGTCCTCGATCGTGCGCTTGAGCGCCGCCGACAGCTCGGAGACGGTCAGTTCCGGCAGATTGAGGCGCGGCTCGTTCACGATGATGCTTTCCGATGAAGCTCGGCGGCCAGTTGCAATGCTTCTTTTCTGCTCAGGCGAAACGAGGTGCTGCGGAAGAAGCGGCCGGCTTTGGTCATGACCTGGATGACGATCGCGTTCTTGTCGCGAATGATGTCCACGGATTCACGCCACTTGCGGCTCTTGATTCTGATCGGCATGGCGCTGGTGTATCACATAGGCGCGCAGCCGTGCTACAGCAGCCCGGCCAAGG
This sequence comes from Xanthobacteraceae bacterium, assembly GCA_030038995.1. Taxonomy (GTDB): domain Bacteria; phylum Pseudomonadota; class Alphaproteobacteria; order Rhizobiales; family Xanthobacteraceae; genus BOG-931. The sequence goes on along the minus strand of JASHQS010000188.1, from coordinate 216 downwards.
GCTTGCGGCTGAAGAAGATTCTGTCATGACCATTGTGCTATGAACATTCTCCTGCTCGGCTCCGGCGGGCGCGAGCACGCGCTGGCCTGGAAGATGGCGGCGAGCCCGCTCGCCGACCGGCTGATTTGCGCGCCCGGCAATGCCGGCATCGCGCGCGAGGCCGAATGCGTCGCGCTCGATATCACCGATCATGCGGCGGTGCTTGCGTTCTGCCGC
>JASHQS010000187.1 GCA_030038995.1 Xanthobacteraceae bacterium | reverse complement strand
TAGCCGTCGGGCGGTGCCCGGACGACGGCCTCGGTGCCGACGTTGCCCCCGGCGCCGGGCCGGTTATCGACCACGACGGGTTGGCCCAGTCTTTGTTGAAGCGGCTCAGCAATCAGCCGCGCCGCGATACTGCCGGGGCCGCCGGGCGGAAATCCGACGACGATGTGGACCGGTCGGACGGGAAACGCTTCGGCTTTCGCAAAATGCGCGGTGATTGGGAGTATGGCTGCCCCGGCCGCGAGGTGCAAAAATTGGCGGCGCAATAGGATCATCTTCGTTTTCCATCCTGGCTTAGGACACAGGCCGAAGGCGTGTCCGCGCGCCGGTCTGCTGCTGCGGCAATGCATACCGTCGCATGTGTTTGATCAGCAAAGTGCCCGACGCCGAAGCGTCCCGGCGATACATGAAAGCGATCGACGCCAGGGGAACCGGGTTTGCCGCGATTTCTCGGTAGACGACGTTTGCTACGTTCATCCTCGTCGTGAGTTTTGGGACGACGGCGATACCGTGGCCGCGGGCCACGTAGGTCAAGACTGTGATGAGATCGTTGTCGCGTCTCACCACGCGGGGCGTAAAGTTTCCTACTTCGGCAATTGCTTCCGAATGACCCCAGAATCCGACATCGGGTTCGGCGCTGCTGTTGACAAACGGCTCATCCTTGAGCATCGCCGGAGCGATCTTCTTCCTGCGCGCCAACGGGTGTTCGCTTGGCAGTGCCAGGACCAACGGCTCACGGTAAATCTCGAAGCCTTGAACGCCCGCGGGATATTTGTGCGGGGCGCGGGTGAAGCCGGCGTCCAGCCCCTCGTGCATCATCCCCTCGATCTGGCCCGGCGGGCCCAGTTTGTGCGTGGCGATGTCGATCGCCGGATGGGCGCGCTCAAACCCGGCAAGCCACGTCCGGAGGAAACCGGCGAAGGACACCCCTGTCGTGAAGCCAATATCGAGACGGCCTAGTTCGCCCCGTGCGGCTTGCCGGGCGACAGCCGTGGCGTGCTCGACCTGACGCAGCACCTGCAGCGCCTGCGCAAGAAAGCGCATTCCGGCTGCGGTCAGCGAGACAGGCGTATTGCCCGCGCGCACGAGGAGCTTTAGCCCCAAGTCGCTTTCAAGTTTCTTGATCTGCTCCGTGAGCGTCGGCCCCGAGATCTTGAGCCGCTCCGCGGCGCGGGTGAAGTGCTGCTCCTCCGCAACCGCTACGAAATAGTGAAACAACCTGGTCTCTATGTAGCTCATTTCGCTAGGCTCCACCGAATGAGGATATGGCGAGGCTTTAGTGACATGCACCCAGGCGTTGGTATTCTGTCAGGATGTGATCCCGAGGAATGGCCGCAACGCCTATCTTAGACAGAGAGCATGGTCACGAGCAACGCAAAATTGCAGCGTATCGCCGTGCGGCCTTAGTCGCCTTGTTCGGCTTCGACGAACGAGCAGCCCTTAAGCTTACTGCCGAAATCTCGGAATCCCGGGATCGAGGCGTTGAAGAATGGTTGCCGGCGAATCTGAGATGCAAAAGAGCGTTGCGACGCACATGAGGTGGATTCGATGACCAAGCCCATCTCCCCTTCGGCAGAGGTTATCATGCTCGCGAACAGCGCCGCCGACCCCATCGATACGCATGTCGGCGCCCGCGTGCGGATGCGCCGATTGCGGCTCGGCCTATCGCAGGAGGAGCTGGCCGACGCACTCGGCGTGACGTGTCAGCAACTCCGGCACTATGAGAACGGCACCGACCGGATCGGAGCCGTTCGCCTCTATCACGCCGCGCACGCGCTACAGGTCCCGCTGATTTTCTTTTTCGAGCAACTTCCGGTCCCGAATTGCATGGAACGCCGTCGCCGATCCAGGTGTCGGGCTTTCTCACAACGTCCGAGGGTCCAGCGCTGACAAAGGCTTTCATGCCCATAAAGGACAAGCGGCTGCGGGGCGGCAGCGTCGATCTTATCGCGGCGATTGGGCGTTAGATGGCCAGAAAGCGACGACAAACCACGGCGCAACAGCTTGTCAATCGTATCAGCAAGCTGTTGGACGCCATGGCTGAAGTGGCAAGGGGCGCAAAGGCGCGTGCCGATGCCGGCGACACCAAGGCAGCCGTCAAGATCCTGCTCGATGTGGAACGGCGGCTTTATGAAGTCACGGAGTTGCTCAACGCCGTCAGTCTTCTTTGAAGAGAAACCTGGTCCGTGGATCACACGCAATTCATCGCCGAGTAGAGCATGTTTCGATTGAGTCGAATCATTCCCCAGCGCGTCATTGCCGGGCTTAACCCAGCAATCCATGCTGCGATTGGACCTGCATAGGTTTGCCGCAGAGCTTCGATGGCCGCTTGTCAGCATGGATGCGCGGGTCAAGCCCGCGCATGACGAGGAGAGAGCGGTTCCATCTGAACGGTATCCGCTCTAGACGACCGATTCCATGAAACCACTCAATTGCAGTTTTTGATTTTTGCCCATGAACCGCGGTGGTTTCAAGCGTCCCATATGATTCGAATTTTGGAAGCGGTCGTCTAGTTCGCAAAGAAACGGTTCGTCGGCCGCGGCAGGCCCAAATTTTCGCGCAGCGTCGTACCTTCGTAGTCGCGGCGGAACAGGCCGCGGCGCTGCAATTCGGGCACGACGCGGTCGCAGAAATCGTCGAGCCCGCCCGGCAAATACGGAAACATCACGGTGAAGCCGTCGGAGCCTTCGGTTTCGAGCCATTCCTGCATCTCGTCGGCGATGGTTTCCGGCGTGCCCACCATAGCAAGGCCTGAATAGCCGCCAAGCCGCTGCGCCAGTTGCCGCACGGTCAAATTCTCGCGCCGGCCAAGCGCGATGGCGCGCTCGCGTCCGCTCTTCGAGGCGTTGCTCTCCGGAATGTTTTCCGGCAGCGGCTGGTCGGGATCGAATTTCGCGGCGTCGTGGCCGAGCGCGATCGACAGCGACGCGATGGCGTTGGCGTAATCGACCAAACTGTCGAGTTTTTGGCGCTTGGCCTTGGCCTCTTCCACCGTATCGCCGACCACGACAAAACAGCCCGGCAAAATTTTCATGTGCTCGCGGGCGCGGCCGAGTTTTTCCATGCGGCCCTTCACGTCGGCGTAAAACTTCCGCCCCACCGCGAGATCGCTCTGCGCGGTGAACACCGCTTCGGCGGTTTCCGCGGCAAGCTGGCGCCCGGATTCCGAGGCGCCGGCCTGCACGATCACCGGCCAGCCCTGAATCGGCCGCGCGATGTTGAGCGGGCCGCGCACCGATAGGTATTTGCCCTTGTGGTCGAGCACGTGCATTTTTGCCGGATCGAAGAAGATGCCGTCGTCGACGTCGCGCACGAACGCATCGTCGGCCCAGCTGTCCCACAGCCCGGTCACCACGTCATAAAACTCGCGGGCGCGGCGATAGCGCTCGCCGTGCTCCATGTGCTCTTCGAGCCCGAAATTGAGCGCGGCGTCGGGATTGGAGGTGGTGACGATGTTCCAGCCGGCGCGGCCGCCGGAAATATGATCGAGCGAGGCGAAGCGCCGGGCGATGTGATAGGGCGCATCGAACGTGGTCGAGCCGGTGGCGACGAGCCCGATGCGCCCGGTCGCCTGCGACAGCGCCGAAAGGAGCGTGAACGGCTCGAACGAGGTCGCCGTGTGGCTGCGCTTGAGCGCGTCCATCGGCATGTTGAGCACGGCCATGTGGTCGGCCATGAAGAACGCGTCGAACTTCGCCTGCTCGAGCCGCTGGATGCAGCTTTTGATGTGCGCGAAGTTGAAGTTCATGTCCGGCCAGGCGTCCGGATAACGCCAGGCGCCGGTATGAATGCTGGCCGGGCGCATGAAGGCGCCGAGATGAAGTTTTTTGTCGGATGACGGCATGCTGAAATTCCCGTGACACGGCTTTTGCGCGTGATGCGCCACTATGAATCATAGCACGGCCGGGCGCGAATTCGCGGGCGGGCACTGACGGCCTGCCATACGAGATTCGACCGGTGGCTCCAGCTTCCGCTCGTCCCCGCGAAGGCGCATAGGCGCTAAAATAGCTGCGTTTCCCGGGTCTGCAGCGCAGCACGAAGCGTAGCGAAGTGGTGCGCTGCAGACCCGGGACCGTCATACGCGCCGCGTTTGGGACGATCCCGGATCAGCGGTGCACCGCTTCGCGCTGCACCGCATCCGGGAAACAGAGTTATCTTAGCGCCTATGCGCGAAGGCGGGGACCCAGTTCTGGATTCCCGCTTGCGCGGGAATGAGCGGAATCTGTCAGCCGCGTCCGTATTGATCCGGGCGCCGCTGCCGGCTTGGTTAAAATCGGCTGATCCGCGCCAAATCAATTCGACCGGCCGCGGCAGGCGCCGGCTAACACGTGTCGGTTACAACGGCCAACGCGTGGCGCCCGTGGGCACGGCCGCCCAAGGGCAATTTGCAGCCGATCGCGGAGCGCGACCATGTTGCGGCAGTTGCAGGAGCTCACCGTCCCGAGCGCGGTGTCGATCGCCTTTTTCGACGCCACGTTCTTCGCCATCGCCCATATCTGGCACTTCTCCGGGCGCGAAATCGCCCTCGGCGTCGCCGCCGGCGCCGCCGGCGGCCTGTTCGTCCTCGGCGCCGTGCTGCTGCAGGCGATGCGCAGCGGATCGGCGCGCGGCGCGGCGGCGCAAAAAGCGAGCTGACCGCGAACTCGCTATAACTCTTACCCGTCACCCTGAGAGGCTGTGAATCTATTGATTTTGGAGGTTTGCGACCTGAGTCAAATCAAGGACTTAGGACCCTGGAAAATCACAAAACGCGAATAGATTCACATTCTCTGAGGTGCGAGCGAAGCGAGCCTCGAAGGGCGACGGGTAAGGCGCATCCGAAATCGGGCTTGCCCGATTCGCCAAGTTTTGATGTCCAAATCGGCTAAGGCCGATTTGGACGCCGCATCCTTCGAGGCCGCTTCGCGGCCACCTCGCAACACTTCGCCGAGATGCTTCCTCAGTTCCCCGTACAGCGTTTTTCTGCGGTACTTCGCAATGAACACGACGTGATATTTGCACTCCCACTTCGTGTGACTCAGGCTCTCGTAGTCGTCCATCGTGAAGCTCGCTTCCGTGTGAGTGGCGACTCATGCCGGAAAGCTTCGTCGCTGGACGACCGCCTGAAATCTCAGCTTCATAATATTCCTCCTAAGGGAACCGACTGCATATTCCTCCTAAGAGTCTGACTCAAAATGCTAGCTGCATTTTTCGGCTCTTGCGAGGCGGCGCACGAGGAGTTTGATGTGGGCGATCAGGAGCCAGGCCTCGGCGCTGGCGATGGTTCGCTCGAAGTCCTTGGCGAGGCGACGATTACGGCCGAGCCAAGCAAAGGTGCGTTCGACCACCCAGCGTTTGGGTTCCGGCTTGAAGCCGCCGGTCTGCTCGGAGTGCTTGACGATTTCGATCGTCCAGCGACCGAACTGGGCTGCGGCGTCGCGCAGCTGGCGGCCGCGGTAGATGCCGTCGGCAAACAGGTGCTGCAGCTTGGGAAAGCTTTGCCGCAATCGGCCGAGCAGCGGCACGGCGCCGTGAACATCCTGGACGCTGGCGGCGTGGACCAAGAGCGCCAGCAGCAAGCCTTGGGTGTCGGTGACGATGTGGCGCTTGCGGCCATTGATCCGCTTGAACACGTCAAAGCCGCGTGGACCGCCGCTTTCCGTGGTCTTGACGCTTTGGCTGTCGATCACGCCGGCCGACGGCACAGGGTTGCGGCGCAGCGCTCCGCGCGCCCGCCTGACCAGCATCAAACTGATCCGCCGCCAGAGGCGTTGGTCGCGCCACAGATAGAAATAGTATTGAACGGTGGAACGCGGCGGAAAATCCCCTGGCAAGGCCCGCCATTGGCATCCGGTCTGCAGAATGTAGAGAATGGCATTGACCACCTCGCGCAGATCAACTTCGCGTGGCCGTCCGAGGTGGCAGCACGGCGGCAGGAAAAACGACAGCAACAGCCATTCCGCCTCGTTCAAATCGCTTGCCTGGCGCAAGTGATCGCGCCGATACTGTTCGCGGGTGGTTTCAGTCCAAACCATTGTGACCTCCTTCGAATCTCCACAAATCCAAAGGAATCACAAAGGGCTGAAATCACTCAATGCTTTTTCGGCCAAACTCT
>JASHQS010000186.1 GCA_030038995.1 Xanthobacteraceae bacterium | reverse complement strand
TTCTTCGCGCAACCTGTCGCGCGGAACGGTCTCGTCAATCAGGCGGATTTTCTCCGCCATTTGCCGTCGAAGGTGTCGCCGGTCATCGCCAGCCAGACCGCATCGCGCAGCGACAGCGCGTCGGTGAGCGCCTTGGAGATGCTCTGCCTTTTTCACTTCCCCTCCCCCTCGTGGGGAGAGAAGGGGTGGGGGTAGCGAGGCGGCTCACTCGCATCGACGCTTGCGCGTCACCTCCCGACCCCGACCCCACCCCTCCCTCCCCACAAAGCCCCACAAGGGGGAGGGACTTCAATCTCAGCTCGCCTTCGCCGTCACCTTGCGCGTGAGCGGCGCGACCCGCAGCGCGGTGATGCGGTTGCGGCTCTTGCGCAGGACGTGAAAGCGAAAGCCGTGAAAGGTGAAGCTCTGGCCCGGCTCCGGGATCGAGCGGGCCTCGTGGATGACGACGCCGGCGATGGTGGTTGCCTCGTCGTCCGGGATATTCCAGTCCATCGCCCGGTTGAGATCGCGCACCGGGACCGCCCCATCGACGTTGACCGAGCCGTCCGGCAACGCCCGCACGCCGGGCACGGCGATATCGTGCTCGTCGGTAATGTCGCCGACGATTTCCTCGACGATGTCCTCGAGCGTCACCAAGCCCTCGAGCTCGCCGTACTCGTCGACCACGAGCGCGAACGGCGTCTTGCGGGCGCGGAATGCCTTGAGCTGCTCATAGAGCGGCGTCGTGTCCGGCACGAACCAGGGCGGCTTCGACAGATCGGCGATATCGATCTTGCCGGCATCGCCACCGGCCGCGTGCAGCGCCCGCAACAAATCCTTGGCGTGCAGCACGCCGACGATGTTGTCGGGCGAGCCGCGCCACAGCGGCAGCCGCGTCACGGCCGCGGCCAGCGCCGCATCGACGATGTCGCGCGGCGTCTCGTCGGCGTCGAGCATCACCATCTTGGTGCGGTGCACCATCACGTCGGAGACCGTCAGCTCGCGCAGGTCGAGGACGCCGCCCATCATGTCGCGGTCGAGCTTCTCGACGACGCCGGCGCGATGCAGGAGATCGACCGCGCCGCGCAATTCTTCGCGCGGCGAGAGGATCGATTGCAGCCTGCCGACCGGCATGCCGACGGCGCGCAGAATAAACCGCACCAGCCACTCGACCGCGACCAGGATCGGCAGGAACCAGTGCACCATCCGGTTGATCGGCTGCGCCACCGCCAGCGCCATGCGATCCGGCATGTTGAAGGCGGCGGTCTTCGGCAGCACCTCGCCGACGACGAAGATCAACACCGTCATGATCAACGTGGCATAGAGGATGGCCGCTTTGCCGAACAACGTCAGGAGCAGGCCGGTCGCGAGCGTCGAGGCGGCCGTGTTGACCAGATTGTTGCTCAGCAGCACGGCGCCGAGCAGGCGCTCGCGGGTCGCAAGGAGCCGGTTGACGATGCCGGCGTCGCGGCTGCCCTGCCGTTCCAGCCGCAGCATGGCGGCGCGCGACGATGCGGTCAGCGCCGTCTCGCTCGCCGAGAAGAACGCGGACAGCAACAGACAGATCGCAATCGCAGCGACGGTGAGCCAATCCAAAAGCGTCATCGCAACATCATCGCCCGGCGAGCTTCTCGCTCAAAAACGCGCGCACCTCGGCGGCATCGACGCCGGTTTCGACGAACGCCGAGCCGATGCTGCGCGCAAGAATAAAGGTAAGCTGTCCGCGCTTTATTTTCTTGTCCTGGCCAATCCATTCCATGAGGCGGTCGACGGCGGGGGGTGGGCCCGGAATATCTTTGATTTTGGTGGGCAGCCCGACGGCCGCGAAATGCCGAATGACGCGCGCCGCCTCGGCTTTCGGCAGCAGACCCTGCCGCGCCGCCGAGAACTCGAACGCCAGCGCCATGCCGATGGCGATGGCTTCGCCGTGCAATAGTCGGTCGGAAAAGCCGCACGCCGCCTCGAGCGCGTGGCCGAAAGTGTGGCCGAGATTGAGGAGCCGGCGGTCGCCGCTCTCGCGCTCGTCGCGCGCGACGATGGCCGCTTTGGCGCGGCAGCTTACCGCAATCGCATGATCGCGGGCGGCGCCACCGGCGAATACCTCGCGCCAGTTGGCCTCGAGCCAGATAAAAAAACCGGCATCGCCGAGGAGGCCGTATTTGACCAGTTCGGCGTAACCGGCGCGGAATTCGCGCGCCGGCAGCGTGTCGAGCAGCGCGGTGTCGGCGACGACCAGGATCGGCTGGTGGAAGGCGCCGAGCAGATTCTTGCCGTGGCGGGAATCGATCGCGGTCTTGCCGCCGACCAAGGAATCGACTTGCGCCAACAGCGTGGTCGGCACCTGGACGTAGTCCAAGCCGCGCCGCACCACCGCCGCGGCAAAGCCGGCGAGGTCGCCGACCACGCCGCCGCCGAGCGCCACGACGAGGTCGCCGCGCTCGATGCGGGCGGCGATGATGGCTTCGCAGACCTGCTCGAGGACGGCGAAGCTCTTTGAGCCTTCGCCGGGGGAAACGACGAAGCGGCCATGCTTGATGCCGGCGCGGTCGAGCGCCGCTGCGGCGGCGGGCAGAACGTGGCGGGCCACGTTCTCGTCGGTGACGATAAAGGCGTTGGCGCCGGGGCGGAGCGCGGCGATGCGCTCGCCGAGCGATTCGATCGTGCCGCGCCCGATCACGATGGCGTAGCTGCGTGCGCCGAGCTTGACCTCGACCAAAGCCGGATCGCCGCCGGTCAAGACGTTCATGCGCCGTCCTTCCCCGGCGGCGGCGCGGGCGCGACGTTCAAGTAAGCCGCCAGCGCCGCGATGATCTCGCTGACGATCGCCTCGTGCGGCACCTCGCGCGACCGCACGGTGAGGTCGGCCATCGCATAAATCGGCTCGCGCAAGGTGATGAGCTGGCGCAACGTCTCGGCGGGATCGTCGGTTTGCAGCATCGGCCGCTCGTTCTTGCGCTTGGCGATCCGCCGCATCAGCACCTCGAACTCCGCCGCAAGCCAGATCGAGACGCTTTTGCTTTTGATGGTCGCGCGCGTCGTCTCGTTCATGAAGGCGCCGCCGCCGCTGGCCAAAACCTGCGGCCCGGCTTCGAGCAGCCGCGCGATCACCCGCGCCTCGCCGCTGCGGAAATCGGCTTCGCCGTGGCGGGCGAAAATGTCGGAAATGCTCATGCCGGCCGCCTTCTCGATCTCGGCGTCGGCGTCGACGAACGGGATGCCCAGACGGCCGGCGAGCCGGCGGCCGATCGAGGATTTTCCCACCCCCATCATGCCGACCAGCACCACCGAGCGGCGATCGAGCGCGGCCCGGATCGCATCCGCCGGCACAGCCGCATTGGCGTCATTTTGTAACGCAATATCAGTCATGTGCACTCTCGTCCGCGGCTTCGCCCGGCGCCTTCGCCGGCAGCGGAGCCCTTGTCAGACCCGGTCGGACATGATCGTACTCGGTCCGCTGCACCGGCACCAATAGGATGAGCCTGGGGGCGTTGTTGCGATGCCGAGCCTGCTGCGCCTACTCACCGTGCTGGCGATTTTGTGCGCCCTTGTCTATGCCGGTCTATATTCGTTAGCGAATTTCGTGCAACCCAAGCCGCGTGAGATCAGCGTCACCATCTCGCCGACCAAGTTCTTCAAGAGCCAATGAGGCCGGCGCCAAATCCGGTATCATGGCCGGTGCCAGGGCCGGCACGGCGGCTCGATGGCGGGCACGGCCGGCACGCCATTCCGACGAGGGGCTGATCGGCCTTTTCCTCGATATGCTGGCGGCCGAACGCGGCGCGGCAGCCAACACGCTCTCGGCATACCGTCGCGACCTCGCCGATTTCGCCGCGCACCTCGCCGGCGCCCGCCGCGCGATTGCGGACGCCAGCACCGAACAGCTTCGCGGCTATCTGGGCGACCTTGCGCGGCGCGGCTTGCGCGCCGCCACCGTCGCGCGCCGGCTGGCGGCGATCCGCCAGCTCTATCGCTTTCTCTACGCCGAAGGTCGGCGCCGCGACGATCCGGCCGCCGTGCTCGAAGGGCCGAAGCGCGCCCGGCCGCTGCCGAAGACGCTGTCGATCGCCGACGTCGACCGCCTGTTGCGCACCGCCGCAGTGCCCGAGCCCGGCGCGCCGTTGCCGCGGCGGCTGCGCGCTGCGCGTCTCGCCTGCCTCCTGGAGACGCTGTACGCCACGGGCCTGCGCGTTTCCGAACTCGTAGCGCTGCCGGCCGCCGCGGCGCGCCGCGACGCGCGCGTCATCGTGGTGCGCGGCAAGGGCAACAAGGAGCGCTTGGTGCCGCTCAACGACGCGGCGAAGCGCGCGATGCAGAATTATCTGGCGCTGCTCGCGGAGGCCGGACGCGACGCGCAATCCGCGCAATCGAAATGGCTGTTTCCCTCGTTCGGCGAAAGCGGCCACCTGACGCGGCAGCATCTGGCGCGCGAGCTCAAGGCGCTCGCCGCCGCTTCCGGCCTGCGCGCCGAGCTGATAAGCCCGCACGTCTTGCGCCACGCCTTCGCCAGCCACTTGCTGCACAACGGCGCCGACCTGCGCGTGGTACAGACGCTGCTCGGCCACGCCGACATTTCGACCACGCAGATCTATACCCACGTGCTGGAGGATCGCCTGAAGAGCCTGGTGCGCGACCTGCACCCGCTGGCGGACGGGCCTGACACTCAGGGCTGATGCAATTTACGACGGATTTTACTCATCGCCGTCATATGAACAGAGGCAGGATGTCATAGGCGTTTTGCAGAGCAACGCCGACGCGCTGCGCGCCCGCGGCATCCGTCACGCCGCCGTATTTGGTTCGGTCGCGCGAGGCGACGCCCGCCCGCCGCCCGGCAGGCGACTGGATCATACAGCGGAAGAAACATCAATCTCGTCATCGGCGGCGCGATTGGCAGCGACGAGGATCTTTTCGGCCGCGGCATTGGTCGCAAGACTCCATGGGACGCCGGACGAGACGCTGGAACGGGTGCAGCAGGCGCTCAAAGTGGCGGCGCGACGGTAAGTCGGGACCGGCGAAATTAACGCCGGTTCGACCGCGTTCCAGGTCGTTTGCGTCGATGCCGATCCGGCTCTCCCTGCGGCGAATGCCGGGTAAGCTTAATACGACCTCGACATGGCACCAAGGTGCCGCTCGTGCGATGGGTCGGCGCGACCGCAGGAGCGTCCCATGGTCGAGCGGATGATGGTTTTCAGCCTCGGCTTTCTGATCGCGGCCGCTTTTTTCCTCCTGTTCACGCCGCTGGTGCATAACCGCGCCGTCCGCCTGACGATGCGGCGGCTTCGCGAGGCCATGCCGGTGACCATGTCGGAAATCGGCGTGCAAAGGGATCACCAGCGTGCCGAGTTTGCCCTGGCGATTCGGCGGCTGGAAGTCGCGGCCGACGAGCTGAGGGCGAAGACGATGACGCAACTGGCCGAGCTCGGTAAAAAGGCAAAGACCATCAATCAGCTTCGCGAGGAGGTGGCGCAACACGCCGCCGCGGTTTCGCTGCTCGAAGCCCGCGAAAAAAGCCTGCTGGAGCAAATCCGCCTATCCGAACGGCGGCTTGAACTCGCGCTGCTGCCGCCATCGTTCAGCCGCGACCACACCCTGGCCGAATAGCAACCGCCGCGCCCGCATCCGTGACATCGCGGACGCGACGCCAAGCGGCGGCCGCCGCGGCGCGCAGTAGCTTTTCGGGCGCGTTCTGCTTCAGCCGACGTCCGTCGAGTGAATGCGGCGTTCCGGAACGGCCAGCGGTTCGAGCCTGCCGCTGCGCTGCGCCCGGGCGACGAGCTTGTTGAGCGCGGCGAGGTAGGCCTTGGCCGAGGCGACCAGCGTGTCCGGGTCGGCGCCCTTGGCGGTGACGGAGCGGCCGTTCGCCGCCAGCCGCACCGAGACTTCGGCCTGCGCGTCGGTGCCCTCGGTGACGGCGTGCACCTGGTAGAGCTCCAGAACCGCGTCGTGCGGCACCATGGCCTTGATGCAATTGAAGGTGGCATCGACCGGCCCGTTGCCCTCGCATTCCTCGATCACAGCCTGGCCGGCGATGTCGAGCTTCATGGTGGCGCGTTGCGGCCCGCGCGTGCCGGCGATCACCGACAGCGAGACGAGCTTGATGCGATCCTCGGCGGTGGCGATCTCCTCGTCGACCAAAGCCTCGATGTCCTCGTCGTAGACGTGCTTCTTCCTATCGGCCAGCGCCTTGAAGCGCACGAACGCGTCCTCGAGCTGATTGCCAGCGAGCTGATAGCCCAGCTCCTCCAGCTTGTGCACGAAGGCATGGCGGCCGGAATGCTTGCCCATGACCAGCGAGGTCTGCTTCACGCCGACGTCCTCGGGCATCATGATCTCGTAGGTCTGGGTGTGCTTGAGCATGCCGTCCTGATGGATGCCGCTCTCGTGCGCGAACGCGTTCCTTCCGACGATCGCCTTGTTGTACTGCACCGGGAACGAGGTCACCGCCGCGACGAGCTTGGAGGCGCGCGTCAGCATGGTGGCGTCGATGCCGGTCCAATACGGCAGCACGTCGTTGCGCACGCGCATCGCCATCACCGCTTCTTCGAGCGAGGCGTTGCCGGCGCGCTCGCCGATGCCGTTGATGGTGCACTCGATCTGGCGGGCGCCGGCGCGCACGCCGGCAAGCGAGTTCGCCACCGCCATGCCGAGATCGTCGTGGCAATGCACGGAAAAACGCGCCTGGTCGGAATTCGGCACGCGCTCGCGCACCATCTTGATCAGCGCGAAATATTCATCGGGCACCGTGTAGCCGACGGTGTCGGGAATGTTGATGGTGGTGGCGCCGGCCTTGATCGCCGCCTCGACGCAGCGGCACAGGAAATCGTGCTCGGTGCGGGTGCCGTCCTCGCCCGACCATTCGACGTCGTCGGTATATTTGCGCGCCCGCGTCACCGAGGCGATCACCATCTCGTAGACTTGGTCGGACGGTAGCTGCAACTTCCACTTCATGTGCACCGGCGAGGTGGAGATGAAGGTATGGATGCGCGAGCGCTTCGCCGGCTTGATCGCCTCGCCGGCGCGGTCGATGTCCTTGAAGCCGGCGCGGGCGAGGCCGCAGACCACGGCGTTCTTGGCGCGCTTGGCGACCTCGTTGACCGCGGCGAAATCGCCGTCGGAGGCGATCGGAAAGCCGGCCTCGATGATGTCGACGCCCATCTGGTCGAGGAGCTCGGCGACTTCGAGCTTCTCCTCGTGGGTCATGGTGGCGCCGGGGCACTGCTCGCCGTCGCGCAAGGTGGTGTCGAAAATGACGACGCGGTCCTTCTCGGATTTTGGCGGTGCGGTTTTTTTTGCCGGCGCGGCCTTTTCGGGCGCGGCAGTCGCGGACGTCGCGGATTTCTCCTTGGCGGGGGGTGTCATGAGACCGGTCCTTTTCGCTGGCGCCCGCCTTTCCTCCCGCTCGGGGTAGCGGCGGCTTGGCGCTCCTGGGTTCCGTGGCTTACGAAAAACCCCTGAGTGCCAAGGCGCAAAGGCCCAGCCGGCCCTCAGGGGGCGCTAAGGAGCAGGAGCCCGCGAAGAATCGCACAAGGCTGGGCAGCGCCGGCGGCCGGCCTGGCCCCCGGGGTCATCGCGCGGATATGCTCGCAGCGCGTCGACACGGCTTTCGCCCTCGCCTCTCACCTCGTTCCCGCCAAGGTCGCGGAACAAGGTGAATTCCGCGTTAACCTAATCATTGGCGGCGCCTTCTTGTAGCTGAAAAGCCTGCAGCGCCGCAAGAGCGCGGCGCCGCCCGCAAAACCTTCCAAGATTGGCGCTTACTTCGGGTACGGATTGATGAACAGGCCGATCAGGCCGCTCACGCCCTTCACGTGGGGCGACGGCGGCGAGCCGAATTTCTCGACCACCTGCTCGCGCGTCAGCCCAGGCGGCAGCTCGTTGGGCGCGAAATCGGTGGCGATCAAGGTAAACGTGTAGTGATGCGCGGTCTGCCCGGGCGGGGTGCACGGACCGGAATAATGGCCCACACCCATCAGGCTCTTGCCGCCGACGAACTGGTTGGAATCCTTGCTGGCGGAGCCCTCGGGAAAGCCGGTAACCTTGGTGGGGTCGATGCCATAGGCGACCCAGTGGCTGACGCCGAACGGAGCGCGGCCCTCGGGATCGAACATCAGCAAGACAAGGCTCTTGGTGCCGTCGGGCACGTTGGTCCAGTGCAGCTCGGGCGACACGTTCTCGCCGACGCAGTTCGGGGCTTTGCCCGTCGGATTGGCGTTAGACACCTTCTTGGGCATCAATTGCCCATCCTTGAAGGTCTTCGACGCCAAGGTGAAAAGCCCGGCCGCATGGGCGGTCGTGCCGACCAGGCCGAGCGCCAAAACGGCGGCGGCGGCGCCGAAGATATGTCGCTTGACATACATGTTGCTTCCTCCCGGTTTATTGTGCGCGCGTGGAGTGTAGCGGGCGAAATTTCGAGATCAAGGGCGCTTCGCCGATGGTCTCCGCGCGCGGTCTGCGCAAGTTCCGCCGCTCAATTGCGCGAGCGGTCGACCAGCGCGCGCTGCCTGATCCACGGCATCATCTCGCGCAGCTTGGCGCCGACCGCCTCGGCCGGATGCGCGGCGAGTTTCGTCCGCATCGCCTTGAACGAGGTCTGGTTGACCTTGTTCTCCAGCATCCAATCCTTGACGAACTTGCCGGACTGGATGTCGGCCAGGATCTTCTTCATCTCGGCGCGGGTTGCGTCGTCGATGACGCGTGGGCCGCTGACGTATTCGCCGTATTCGGCGGTATTCGACACCGAATAGTTCATGTTGGCGATGCCGCCCTCGTAGATCAGGTCGACGATCAGCTTCATCTCATGGATGCACTCGAAATAGGCCATTTCGGGCGCGTAGCCGGCCGCCACCAGCGTGTCGTAGCCGGCCTTCATCAGCTCGACGATGCCACCGCACAGCACGGTCTGCTCGCCGAACAGATCGGTCTCGCATTCCTCGCGGAACGTGGTCTCGATGATGCCGGCGCGGCCGCCGCCGATCGCCGCGCCGTAGGACAGGCACAGATCGTGGGCGTTGCCCGAGGCGTCGCGGTGGACCGCGAGCAGGCACGGCACGCCGGCGCCGCGCTGATATTCGGAGCGCACCGTGTGGCCCGGCCCCTTCGGCGCGATCATCATCACGTCGAGGTCGGCGCGCGGCTCGATCAGGTTGAAATGGATGTTGAGCCCGTGCGCGAACATCAAGGCTGCGCCCGCTTTCATGTTGCCGCGCAGCTGACCGGTATAGATGTCGGCCTGCAGCTCGTCGGGGGTGAGCATCATCATCACGTCGGCCCATTTGGCGGCCTCGGCGACCTCCTTGACCGGCAGCTTTTCGCCTTGCGCCTTCTTGACGCCCTGCGAAGTCTTGCGCAGCGCGACCGCGACCTCCTTGACGCCGGAATCGCGCAGATTGAGCGCATGGGCATGGCCCTGGCTGCCGTAGCCGATGATGGCGACCTTCTTGCCCTTGATCAGGTTCAGGTCGGCGTCGCGGTCGTAATAAACGCGCATGGTCAGTTATCTCCTATTCGTGGCTGTGCTCTAGCGCGGTGCTTTTCGATTGGAAACAGGAATTCCGAATAATGTCGCGAGCACGCCATGCACCTGACCGAGGGTCTTGGTCCCCGCGCGACCGACGCGGCGGGTGAACCGTGCGACACGATCGATGGACCGAACCTGATCCACCAGAATCGCACCTTGGATCGGGTGCGTCTCATCTTGAAGTTCGACTTTGAAAGCCCACACATCCCGGTTGCGTGTTATAGGGCAGACAAGGATCAGCGATGATCTCTCGTTATAAATTCGCGGCGAGATCACAAGCGCCGGCCTGCGACCGGCCTGCTCGTGGCCGAACGGCGGTCCAAAATCGACCCAGACGAGGTCACCGGCATCAATGTCTTCTTCGCGGGCGTACGGCACGCTTGCGACCCTTGCCCAACTTCAGCTCCGCCTCCCTCTTCCAGGCTTCCCATTCTTCGTCGGTCGGGGCGACATCGCTCCAATCGTCAGCGGGCCATTCTGTTTCCAAAATGCCCCAATCCTCAAACGGCGGCGGTTTTTGCCCCGGCTTGATTTGCGCCAAAAGGTCCTCCAGCCGATATCGTGGGATTTTGCGAACAGGAATCATTTCCAGCGTCAAATGCGTACCGTCCTGACGAAGCTCGACTTCGCGGCCGGGCCTCAGGCCGAGATCGTCAACGAGCGGCTTCGGCAACCGCACCGCAAGGCTGTTGCCCCATTTCGCAACTTTGGTCTTCATGGCGACTGCTTTTTCCTTGGATATACAATGTATATCCGGGCGGGCACTTTGTCTATGCCGATGCGCCGAGCGCCGCCGGCCGCGGCGCCCCGTCGAATGCTTCCCGGGCGCGGGCGATTTTCGCCTGGTTGCGGATCGCCCAGGCGCCGAGCGCCGAGACCGGCTGCAACAGATCGCGGCCGAGCGGGGTGAGCGCATAATCGACGCGCGGCGGAATGGTCGGGAACACCGTGCGCGTCACCAGGCCGTCGCGCTCGAGGCCGCGCAGGGTCAGGGTCAGCATGCGCTGCGAGATGCCGCCGATCGAGCGCTTGAGCTCGTTGAAGCGCTTGGGCCCGTCGCCGAGCCGGGTGACCACCAGCACTGACCATTTGTCGCCGACGCGGGCGAGCACGTCGCTCACCGCGCGGCAATCGGCGGGCAAATGGCTGTGTCTTGGTTTCATCGCTGTGCCTTCTTGCGCGGTTTCCTCGTGGTCACCAGCCTAGCCCTGGTTACAAATTCCACCTAGAGCATGTCCCGACGATGCTGAACCGTCATTGCGAGCGAAGCGAAGCAATCCAGAGCGGCTTGCGCAAGCTTCCGGATTGCTTCGTCGCCCCTTCGGGGCGCCTCGCAATGACGCCGCTGATGCAGTCCGAATCGGCGACGCGAGCACGCAGAAATTTCTGCAGGGCTTTGTCGACCGGTTTGCGACGCTGATCGAACGGCTCGCGCCGGCAGCGAAGCAAGCCGCGGCGGCGT
>JASHQS010000185.1 GCA_030038995.1 Xanthobacteraceae bacterium | reverse complement strand
TCCGGCACCTGCTCGATCGGAAACACCAGCATCTTGCGGTTTTCGCCGATTGCCGCAACGAGTTCGCCCTCGACCGGCGCCCTGGCGCGCGCCGCGTCCGGCGGCTTGACGTTGAGGATCTGCTTGCCCTTGCGGGTATTGGCGAGGCATTCGTCCTCGGCGACGACGAATCCCCTGCCCTGCTTTGAAGCGACGAGCAATTTGCGGCCGCCCTGATGGCGGAACACGTCGACGATGTCGGCCTGTTGCTCGAGATCGATGTAGAGCCGGATCGGCTCGCCGTGGCCGCGTCCGCCCGGCAGCTTCGCCGCCTCGATGGTGTAGAAGCGGCCGTTGGTGGCAAACACCATGATCTTCGAGGTGGTTTCGGCAAAAAAGGCGTAGTCGAGCGCATCGTCGGCCTTGAACGACAGGCTGGACAGATCGGCCACCTGGCCGCGCAGCGCGCGGATCCAGCCTTTCTCCGAGACCACGACGGTGATCGGTTCGCGCTCGACCAGCGCCTCTTCGATCGCCACCTCGTCGTGCGCCGGCGCCTGCGCAAAGCCGGTGCGCCGCTTGCCGAGCGGCGTTTTCGGCTCGAATTTTTCGCGCACCTCGCGGATTTGGCCGGCGATGGTCTTCCACTGCTCCTTTTCCGAGCGCAGCAAATCCTCGATCGATTTTTTCTCGGCGCGCAGCGTGCGCTCCTCGGCGCGGATTTCCATCTCCTCCAGCCGTCGCAGGTTGCGCAGCCGCATGTCGAGGATGGCGTTGGCCTGCACATCGGAGAGCCGGAAGGTCTTCATCAGCACCGGCTTCGGCTCGTCCTCCTTGCGGATGATTTTGATGACCTTGTCGATATTCAGGTACGCGACGAGGTAACCGCCCAAGACTTCGAGGCGGTGCTCGATCTGGCCGAGCCGGTGGCGCGAGCGGCGCAGCAGCACCTCGCGGCGATGCGTGAGCCATTCGCTCAAGGCCTCGGCGAGCCCGACCACTTTTGGAACGCGGCCGCGAATGAGCACGTTCATGTTCAGCGGCACGCGGCTTTCCAGTTCGGTGAGCTTGAACAGGCTCTCCATCATCAGCACCGGATCGACGCTGCGCGAGCGCGGCTCGAACACGATGCGCACGTCTTCTGCGGATTCGTCGCGCATGTCGGCAACGAGCGGCAGCTTCTTCTCGTTGAGCAAATTGCCGATATGCTCGACGAGCCGCATTTTCTGCACCTGCCACGGTATCTCGGTGACGACGACCTGATAGGTGCCGCGGCCGGTATCCTCGGTTTTCCAGCGCGCGCGCAGCCGGAACGAGCCGCGGCCGGTGGTGTAGGCTTCCGCGATCGCCTCCGGCGGATCGACGACGAGGCCGCCGGTCGGGAAATCCGGGCCCGGCACGAATTTGAGCAGCGTGCGGGTACGCGCTTTCGGGTTCTCGATCAGGTGCAGCGCGGCGGCGCACAGCTCGGCCATGTTGTGTGGCGGGATCGCGGTTGCCATGCCGACGGCGATGCCCTGGGCGCCATTGGCGAGCAGGTTCGGAAACGCGGCCGGCAGCACGACAGGCTCCTGCGCGACGCCGTCATAGGTCGGTCGAAAATCGACCGCGTCTTCGTCGATACCGTCGAGCAGAAGTCGCGCCGCCTCGGTCAGCCGCGCCTCGGTGTAGCGGTAGGCGGCGGGATTATCGCCGTCGACATTGCCGAAATTGCCCTGGCCGTCGACCAGCGGGTAGCGCGAAGCAAAATCCTGGGCGAGGCGCACCAGCGCGTCGTAAATCGCCTGGTCGCCGTGCGGATGGAAATTGCCCATCACGTCGCCGACGATTTTCGCCGACTTCTTGAAGACGGTGCCGGGATCGAGCCGAAGGAGCCGCATGCCGTAGAGGATGCGCCGGTGTACGGGCTTGAGCCCGTCGCGGGCGTCCGGCAGCGCGCGATGCATGATGGTGGAGAGCGCGTAGGAGAGATAGCGCTCTTCCAGGGCCTCGCGCAGCGCGATGTCCTGCACGTCGCCGGATTCTTCGGGGGGAATCGATCTTGCCGCCATAACGCCGAGCTAGCGCGGTTACGCCCACCGAACAAGGCGCACCATGGACGCGGCGCCGCAATGGGCTACAATCCGCCGAGTTCGTAGGGAGAGGCGTATGCGCACCGCTGCATTGGCCGCTTTGACGCTAAGTCTGGTGTTCTCCGCTGCGGCGCCCGCCGCCGAAAAGGCCCTCGCCGCCGGATATGCTGTGCCACGCGCCACGCACTGCGAATGCGTGCGGGATTGGCCGCACCGACGCTACTGGCAATGGGATCACCGGCCGATCTGGGACGACCCCTGGGTGGTGCTCAAGCCGAATTTTTGGGGCAGCCCCGAGCCGCATCTCGTCGCCGCCAATGTATGGGCCCGCAAATGGCATCCGCCTTGGCTGCACCACTGGCGCGCGCATCACCGCCGGCGCCGCGATCCTTAAGAGGAGATAGCGCCGCTGCGGTGGTCACGCCGGCGCAACGGCTTGCGGCCGCGCGCGCATGACCGCAGCCAAAAAACGCGCACGCGCCGCCGGCAGCGCCATGCCGCGCGGCGCGAAGGCGTGCCGCTCGAGAAAAAAGCCCGTGAGCGCGAAGGCATCGCTCAGGTCGGCCGCGCCGGGTGCGCCGGCATCGGACTGCAAAAAATCCGGCAGCCGCAGCAGCTTGTCGCGATAATCGTGGCCGGCCGCGCGCGAGACCGCGCGGCCCGAGCGCGGCGACACATAGGCGAGATCGGCGGTCGTCCCGGTTGCGGCGCAGCAGGTCAGATCGAGGCCGAAGCCAAGCTCGGCGAGGAGTTTCAGTTCGAAGCGCGCGATCAGCGTCGCGGCGGCGGGCGGATCGTCGATGCCGTCGAGAATCGCCTGCAAAGCCGCAAACACCCGCCCATGCGGCTCGCGCTCGGCGAGGAGCCGGCACAATTCGGCGAGGTATGTCACGCCGTGAACCGCGTGCGCGGCGCCAAGCAGACCGGCGGCGCGCAGGTTGAGACCCTCGACCGCGTAATGGCCGAGATGCTCGTCGAGCCGCGCCCGCCAGGTGGCGCGCAGCAAGTTGCCCGGTTGCAATACGCCGCGCAGCCGCGTGCCGGCGCCGCCGCGCACCAAGCCGAGATGCCGGCCGCGTTCGAGCGTCATCAATTCGAGGATGACGCTGGTCTCGCCGTGCCGCTTGACGCCGAGCACGATGCCTTCGTCGGTCCATTGCATGGGCTTTATGTAGCGCGGCTGACCGAGAGTTATCAGCCCCACGAAGAATTCGAGGCGCCTATGGCGTCGCAAATACTAGCCGACGCGCCGATTCGGCGTTAACCTCGCGACGCTTCGAACGCCCCGTTGCCGCGCGCCTGCGCCGCGGATCGAAGGGCAGAAAAAGGGAGAGGCGAATGCGTAAAATCGTGATTGCTACGTTGATTGCCGCCGGGATCGGATTGGTCGGTGCCTCGGCGGCATCGGCCGCGCCGGTCAGCGGCACCGCGCTCAAGCAAATCGCCACCAAGAGCGAGGCAACGATCCAAGTGCGATGGTGGCGCCATCACCACCGCTGCCATGGCTGGCGCAGCCGCTGGTGGTGGTGCCGGTAATTGCCGCCGCGACGATCTATTCAGGGCCCGGCGGCTGACGCCGGGCCCTACGCTGTCCGGCGCGCTTTTCGAGCACCGTCAGACATTTGCTGTTCATCCGCCATTATCAAAATGCGCCGTTCATCTGCCGTTCATCAACCTGCGACGTCCATCAAGATACTGGATTGCCCCTGGCCGGCTGGCCTGTTCGCGGATAGATTCCGCACGCTTAGAGCCCTCTCTGAAGGAACTCTCTCTGAGGCTCAATAGTTATAACGTTTGCCCGTTCGGGCAGAGGAGGAAAAGCGCATGCGTAAAATCGTCATTGCTACATTGCTTGCCGCCGGGATCGGCTTCGTCGGCGTATCGGCCGGCTCGGCAGCCCCGGTCAACAACACGGCGCTCAAGCAGGCCGCGACGGTGAACAGTCCCATGATCCATGTCCAGCACTGGCGTTGGGGCAGCCGTTGGGGCGGTCACTGGCGCTGGGGCAGCCGTTGGCGTGGCCCGCATCGCCGCCGCTGCCACGGCCCGATGAGCCGCTGGTGGTGGTGCTAACAGCGTCTGACGTGTTTGACGGGGCCCGGCCAGGCCTGGCCGGGCCCTTTCATTTTATCGCGGCGGCGCAGCGATCGGGCTACCGGCGGGCGCCATGCGGTTGTTTCGGACCATAGGCTTCGAGATACGGACGGCCGGCGCGATCGTAATCGAGCGCGAAGCATAGATAATAGCTCGGGCTGTGCTGCCGTGCGGTCGCGCACCGGTCGAAGATGTAGAGATCCGGTACCGAGCTATACGGCAGATAGGGATCGACGGCCATGCGCTCGGCGCCGCCCGGGAAACCGCCGAAACGGTCGATGCGGCCCTTGAGGTCGGGGCTGTTGGCGATCAAGGCATCGCGCAGCGCCTCGCCTTGAATGAAATTATCCGGCAGTTGATCGAACGGCCCGTCGAACCAGGTATTGGTCAGCATGTTCGGCTTGTAAGCCCCGATCATGATTTTGCGATCGCGCAGGTAATCGCGATAGAAGGCAAAGCCGGTGCGTTTGCCGATCAGAATGCGGCCGGTCCGCGGGCTCGGCTCGAGCTGATCGGCAACTTTGATCGTTTCGTCAAGGATGAAGTGGAAAATTTTCAGCTTTTTGTCGAACACCAGGAAGAAGCGGATCGCGGATTCGTCGAATGACGGGCCGATGTACTCCTCGTCCGGCGCCAGCGCGCTCGGCGGCGGCTTCACATCGGACAGGTCGTTGAGCGCAAACACCACGCTCTTGCCCTGATAGGTCATGCGGTAAACCAGGGGCTCGACCTTCTCCAGCTGTACGCCGTCCGAGGTGTCGAGGATGATGTGGTTTTCCGGGGTATCGCCGCGCCAGCCTTCCAAATCCTCCGAATAGGCGAAGATCACCTTGCCCTCGTCGCGGTTGCCGGCATCGAGCCTGATGTTGCCGTCGTAAGGCACGCCGTTGCAGATGAACGTGTAATAGTAATAGTTCTCGGTCGGATAGACTTTGACGTGATCGGGAAGGCTGTTGAACACGAAGGCGAACACCGCCTTCGGGTCCTTGACGTCGAGCGAGCAGGGCCGCGTCGCCTCCTCCACATAGGCCTGGTTGGTGTGCAGGACGGGAAGTTGCGCCTGTGCCATCGCGGCGCCTGGGATCATCGACGCCGAAAGACAGGACAACCCGAGCAGGATACGAAAGCCGCTCTTCATGATGGGACTCGCTCTGTTTTGCGCGCCTGTCGCAAGGCGCGGGCCGATTTTGCGTTGCTTGAACCTGCGACGCCCCCGAAGCGCGAAGATTTCACCGCAGTTCGACCACAGCGTCAAACACGCGCGGCGTAGCCCGGATCGCGTGGCGCGCAATCCCGGCTATGTCTCATTCGCGCGGAAATTCCAGGCCGATCTGCCGGTAGCGCTCCGGATCGTCGCCCCAGCCCTGGCGCACCTTGACGAGGAGGAACAGGTGCACCGGCTGCTCGATGGCTGCGGCGATCTCGGCGCGCGCTGCGGCGCCGATCGCCTTGATGCTGCGGCCGCCCTTGCCGAGCACGATTTTGCGCTGGCTGTCGCGCTCGACATAGATGGTCTGCTCGATGCGCACCGCGCCGTCCGGCAAGTCCTTCCAGAGCTCGGTTTCCACCGTCGACTGATACGGCAATTCCTGATGCAGCCGCAGATAAAGTTTTTCACGCGTGATCTCGGCGGCGAGCCGGCGCAGCGGCGCGTCCGAGATCTGATCCTCAGGGTATAGCCACGGGCCGGGCGGCACGTGCGCAGCGAGCCATTTCTTCAAGTCGTCGACGCCGTCACCGGACAGCGCCGAGACCATGAACGTTGCCGCGAAGGCGACGCGCGCGTTGAGCGTCCGCGCGAGCTTAAGGAGATCCGGCTTGGCTACGACATCGATCTTGTTGAGCGCCAGCACCTTGGCGCGGCCGCGCACGTCGGCAAGCCCGCGCACGATCGCCGCATCATCATCCTTGAGGCCTTTGCGGGCATCGACCAGCAAGGCGACGATATCGGCGTCCTGGGCGCTGCCCCAGGCGGTGCCGACCATGGCGCGGTCGAGCCGCCGCTGCGGCGGAAAAATCCCCGGCGTATCGACCAAGATCAGCTGCGCCGACCCCGCGCAGGCGATGCCGCGAATGAGCGTGCGCGTGGTCTGTACCTTGGGCGTGACGATCGAGATTTTGGCGCCGACCAGCGCGTTGATGAGCGTGGATTTGCCCACGTTCGGCGCGCCGATCAACGCCACGAAACCGCACCTCGTATCGGGCGCCGCCCGGATTGGTGGCGCCGCGGCTTGCGGCGACTCGGGCTCAGGCATTGAGGCGGCGGGTCTTGACGCCCTCGCGCGTGAGCATGGCGGCGGCGGCGGCCTGTTCGGCGGCGCGCTTGGAGCGGCCCAATCCTTCGGCCGGGGCAAAATTCGGCAGCTGCACCGCAACGCGGAATTCCGGGCTGTGATCGGGGCCGGAGCGCGCCACTTCGCGGTATGCGGGCGTCGGCAGGCCGCGCGCCTGCGCCCATTCCTGCAGCACCGTCTTGGGATCGCGCAGCGGCTGCGCGGTTGCCCGCATGCGCTCCTGCCATAGTCGTTCCACCAGCGCCGCCGCCGCCGCATAGCCGCCGTCGAGATAGACCGCGCCGATCAGCGCCTCGCAGACGTCGGCCAGGATTGCCGGGCGCTTGCGGGCGCCGGCGTTGACTTCCGAGGAGCCGAGCTTGATGGCGGCGCCGAGCTCGATCGAAACCGCGATTTCGGCGCAAGTCTCCTTGCGTACCAGATCGGCGAGCCGGCGCGACAGCTCGCCCTCGTCGGCCTTGGGAAAGCTGCGGAACAGCATGTCGGAGATGACCAGGCCCAGCACATGGTCGCCGAGAAATTCCAGGCGCTGATACGAGCCGGCGCGGTTGCGCGGGCCTTTCAGCGCCGAGATATGGGTGAGCGCGACGGTGAGCAGCGCCGAATCGGCGAAGCGGTAGCCGATGCGATTTTCCAGGACGGAGGCGATGCGGCGGCTGCGTCGCGATTGTTTCCGGCCGTCCCCCTGCTCCTGCGCCTGCTCGGCGCCATCATCGGCCGCGGCCGGCTCCTGCTCTTGCGGTGCGGCCGCGCTCGTTGTCTTGCGGCGGCGGCTCATCGCACCAGCGTAAACATCCGACTCCAGCGCACCGCCCACGGCCAATCCCAAATCTCCCAGGCGCGCGCGCCGCCGCTGATCGAGAAGAAGATGACCTGCGCCCTGCCGATGAGATTCGCGAACGGCACATAGCCGACCGCGCTGAGCACCCGGCTGTCGGTCGAGTTGTCGCGATTGTCGCCCATCATGAAATAATCGCCGGGCGGCACCGTGTAGACCGCGGTATTGTCGAGAAAGCCGTTGTCGGTGAAGTCGTGGGTGATGTAGCTCACGCCGTTCGGCAGCGTTTCACGGTAGCACATGACCGGCTGCGGCAACTCCTCATGGGCAACGCAGCCTTGCGTCACGCGCTCGCGCTTGACCGGCACGCCGTTGATGTTGAGCACGCCGTGGATCACCTGAATGTGGTCGCCAGGCAGGCCGACGACCCGCTTGATGTAGTCGATCGAATCGTCCTTCGGCAGCCGGAACACGACGACGTCGCCGCGCTGCGGCTGCGATGCAAAAATGCGCCCGGAAAACAGCGGCGGCGAGAACGGCAACGAGTAATGGGTATAGCCGTACGAATATTTGGAGACGAACAGATAATCGCCGACTAACAGCGTCGGGATCATCGAGCCGGAAGGAATATTGAACGGCTGGAACAGAAAAGTCCGGATGACGAGCGCGATGATCAGCGCGTGGATGACCACGCGGACCGTCTCGGCAAAGCCCGCCTCCTTGCGTTTGGTTCCGGTCTGCACGCTCATTCGCCTGTTGTCCTGCATCTGTCGTCGCTGCCCGCACGCCCCCACGCGCCCCCACGCCCGCGCCCTTGTAGCCTCTGGGAGGGGCAGGCGCAATTGCGCGCGGGAATTCGCCGCGGCCCCGCCTGTCCACTTTTTACAAGAGATTTCAACTCCTTACGATAGCGCTTGGGCGTCTGCCGAACTTTTAACCGGTGCCGGAGCGGGCGCGATGCGACGCTGTGGTATGGCCGTCACGATCAGCCGGGCTGACCGCGAGCGCCCAGATGATGACGAAGGCATGCGCCATCGGACCTTCGTCGGTGATGGTGATATCGATGCGCGCTTCATAGCCGGCCGGCGTGATCGCCTCGAGCCGCCGCTTGGCGCCGCCGGTCAGCACCATGGTTGGCCGTCCCGAGGCCAGGTTGACCACGCCCATGTCGCGCCACCACACGCCGGCGCGCAGTCCCGTGCCCAAGGCCTTGGCGCACGCCTCCTTGGCGGCAAAGCGTTTTGCATAGGTCTCGACGCGGTTGCGCCGCCGCTCGGCGCGCTCGCGCTCGGCCGCGGTAAAGACGCGGTCGATGAAGCGGTCGCCGTGGCGCTCGATCACCTTGGCGATGCGGCGCACGTCGGCGATGTCGGAGCCGATGCCGAGAATCATCGCGCCGACCCGGCGCTGGCTTTGACGCGGCCGCGGTCGATCGCCGCCCGCATGTCGCGCACCGCCGCGCCAAGCCCGTCGAAGATCGCCTCGCCGATGAGGAAATGGCCGATATTGAGCTCGACGATTTGCGGCAGCGCCGCGATGGCCTCGGCCGTTGCGAAATCGAGACCGTGACCGGCGTGGACTTCAAGGTCGATGCCCTTGGCGAGCGCAGCGCCGCGCACGATCTGATCGAATTCGGCTGCGGCGGCGGCCTCGTTTTGAGCCGCCAAGGCGTTGCACCAGGCGCCGGTATGGATTTCGATGGCCGGCGCGCCGATGGCACGCGCCGCTTCGATCTGTCCCGGTTCCGCAGCGATGAACAGCGACACACGGATGCCGCAGGAGGCGAGCTCGCCGACCGCGGCGCGCAGCGCGTTGCGCTGACCGACGGCGTCGAGGCCGCCTTCGGTGGTGCGTTCGGTCCGTCGCTCCGGCACGATGCAGGCCGCATGCGGGCGCAGCTTTTTGGCGATGCCGACCATTTCGGCGGTCGCTGCCATCTCCAGGTTGAGCGGCTTGGTGATACGCTCCTTCAATCGCGTAATATCGTCGTCGACGATATGGCGGCGATCTTCGCGCAGATGCGCGGTAATGCCGTCGGCACCGGCGGCTATCGCGATCGCGGCGGCTTTGACCGGATCGGGATGGCGGCCGCCGCGCGCATTGCGCACCGTGGCGACGTGGTCGATGTTGACGCCGAGGCGAATGGGTAAGGGAGTCGGCATGGCAATCGGACGCCTGGCCTATTTGATCCAATTCTCGATTTTCAGATCAGGCACGCGTCGAAATTCGCGCTCGTTGTTTGTTACCAAGACAAGGTTCCGCAATCTCGCGTGTGCCGCGATCCAAAGCTCGTTGCCGCCGATCGACCTGCCTCCGGCGGTCAACTCTGCACGAATCGATCCATAGACGTCAGCCGCCTCCGGCGGCAATGGGACGACTTGGATCATCTGCGTCAGTTCCTCCAATGCAGTCCACATCCAATCGGTCAGCCGTCCACCCGCTCGGCATCGGCGACCACCTTCTTCGCCCGCAGTTGCGCGATGATCGAGGTGAGGTGCTTAAGGTTATAGACCTCCAGATCGATGGTCAGCTCGGTGAAATCCGGCGACTGGCGCGTCATCTTGACATTGTCGATATTGCCATCGTGCTCGGCGATGACTTGCGCGATCTGCGCGAGCGTGCCCGGCTCGTTGACCGAGTGCACCGCAAGGCGCGCCGGAAAACGCTGCGGCGCCTTCTCGTCGATATCCCAGCGCAGGTCGACCCAGCGTTCCGGCTGATCCTCGAACTCTTTGAGCGCCGGCGACTGGATCGGGTAGATGGTGATGCCTTCGCCCGGTGTCATGATGCCGACGATGCGGTCGCCCGGCACGGCGCCGCCGTTGGGCGCAAAGCGCACCGGCAGATCGGTGTTGATGCCACGGATCGGGATCGCGCCGGCGCCGCCACCGCCCGGCAGCCTGAACTTCACCGCCTTGGCGCGCTTGAAGCCGAACCAGCCGGTTTCCGCTTTCGCCACGGCCGGCGTCACGCGTTCGTCCTTGTAGTCCGGGTACATGGCGCGCACCACGTCGGCGGCGCGCATTTCGCTGCGCCCGACCGCCGCCATCACGTCGTCGATCGAGGCGCGGGCGAGCCGTGGCAAGGCGCCTTCGAGCTGCTCGTCCGAATAGGCGATCTTGGCGCGCTGGCAGAGCCGCTCGACCAGCCGTCGGCCGAACGCCGAGTATTGGCTGCGCACTGCCTCGCGCGTGGCGCGGCGGATGGCGGCGCGCGCCTTGCCGGTGACCACGATCGATTCCCAGGCCGCCGGCGGCGCAACTTGTGCGGACGAGGTCAGGATCTGCACCTCGTCGCCGTTCTGCAGCGGCGAAACCAGCGGGCCGATCTTGCCGTTGATCTTGGCGCCGATCGCCATGTTGCCGACATCGGTGTGCACCGCGTAGGCGAAATCGATCGGCGTGGCGCGGCGCGGCAGCGCGATCAGCTTGCCCTTCGGCGTGAAGCAGAACACCTGGTCGTGGAACAGTTCGAGTTTGGTGTGTTCGAGGAACTCTTCCGGGTTCGAACCCTCGGCCAACAGCTCGATGGTTCGTCGCAGCCAAGCATAGGCGTTCGACTCGCGCGACAGCATCTCGGTCGGCGAACCGAGGGCGTCCTTGTAGAGCGCATGCGCGGCAATGCCGTATTCGGCGATCTGTTGCATCTCGCGGGTGCGGATTTGCAGTTCGACGCGCTGCTTGCCGGGGCCGATCACCGTGGAGTGGATCGAGCGGTAGTCGTTCTGTTTGGGCGTCGAGATGTAATCCTTGAACCGGCCGGGCACGACCGGCCAACTGGTATGCACGATGCCGAGCGCCTGGTAGCACTCGGCCGCGGTGCCGACGACGACGCGGAAGCCGAGAACGTCGGAGAGCTGCTCGAAGCCGACCGCCTTGCGCTCCATCTTGCGCCAGATCGAATAGGCGCGCTTGCGCCGCCCGGTAACCTCGGCCGCGATGCCCTGGTCGGCAAGTTTTTTCGCGAGCTGCTGCTCGATTTCGGCAATCCAGCGGCGCGAGCGCTCGGCGAGCGCCTCGAGCCGCTCGGTGATCACCCTGTGGGCCTCGGGATCAAGCTCGCGGAACGCCAGATCCTCGAGCTCCTCGCGCATCTGCTGCATGCCCATGCGTCCGGCGAGCGGCGCGTAGATGTCGAGCGTCTCCTGCGCGGTGCGGCGCCGCGCCTCCGGCGGCCGATGGCCGAGCGTGCGCATGTTGTGCAGCCGGTCGGCGAGCTTGATGAGCAGCACCCGCACGTCATCGGCGATGGCGAGCAGGAGCTTGCGCAGGTTTTCTGCCTGCTTGGCCTCCTTCGATACCAGGTCGAGCCGTTTCAGCTTGGTCAGCCCGTCGACCAGGACGCCGATGTCGTGGCCGAACAGGCGATCGATCTCGGCCCGGGTCGCTTCGGTATCCTCGATCGTGTCGTGCAAGAGCGCAGCGGCGATGGTGGCATCGTCGAGCTTGAGCTCGGTGAGGATCGCCGCGACCTGCAGCGGGTGCGAGATATAGGGATCGCCGGAGGCACGCTTCTGCTCGCCGTGCGCGCGCATGGCGTAGACGTAGGCGCGGTTGAGCAAGTCCTCGTTGGCCTTGGGATTGTACTGCTTGACGCGCTCGATCAGCTCGTATTGCCGCGTCAACTGCGGCTTGCGTGCGGAGGTCGCCGGTGCTGGCGACCGCAGCGGCGTTTGGCCGGCCTGTGGCACCAGCTCCGGGGCCTGCGCCACCGCCACTCCCAGCGAGGGATCAGTCTGCTCCGGCGGCAGATCCACGGGCGAGTGCGGCATGGCAGTGGCCTTCGGCGGTCCCCTGGCGGTTGCTCAGCGCCTGGCCGACGGGCACCGGCGCATCCCGCGTCGGCGCTCGTGCCGGCCGCGTCTGCGGCGCTTCAGATCACAATATCATGAAGCGCCGCTCGTGCCACAAGACGCGCACGGCCGTCGCGCCGGCGCGGCCGCGGGTCCGCGCGCCGAGCGCCGAGCGCGTTCACAGTGGCGGAATTTCGTTAATGATTCGGCGGCCGAGGCGCCGCCCGGTTGCCGTGCTCTATTCCTCGTCGTCGATCGGATCGGGCTCCGGCTCGCTTTCCGGCGGCGTCAAGCCTTCGAGACCTTTGAGCAGCTCCTCTTCGCTCATCCGCTCGGTCGTGACCTCGGTGTCGTCGGCATCGACGCCGGTGCCGGGCGCGCCGATCAACGGCATGGTCTCGGGCTCCGGCTCGTCCACTTCGACGTATTTCTGCAGCGAATGGACGAGTTCCTCCTTGAGGTCGCCGGGCGAAAGCGCCTTTTCGGCGATCTCGCGCAGCGCCACCACCGGGTTCTTGTCTTTGTCCCGCTCGACTGCAATCTGCGAGCCGGAGGAGATCATGCGGGCGCGGTGCGCGGCCAGCAGGACGAGTTCGAAGCGATTCTCGACCTTGTCGATGCAATCTTCGACGGTCACGCGGGCCATGTGGCTTCAACTCCTGGTCGGCGCTCGGCAGGGGTCCCGTGCGGTTCCGCTGCAAATGCAAGTTGCCCGATTGGCGCCTCTAAGTATCGTCAAGGGACGCCAAAGGCAAGAGCCGGCAGCGTTTTCCTTGGGCCGCGCGGCATGGCCGGCGCCGCCGCGATCCAAGCCTCGCAAAATCCCCGGCCAGCCCGGACCGGAACATGCGAATTGTCGCTGCGCGTCGCCGCGACGGCGTGCCGCAGTGCTGCATTGCGCCGGCGCCCGCAACACGCCACTTGCGAGCGCGGCGCTTGCCAAATACCCTTGCGGTGCTTGCGGCAGTATCGCGCACGTCGAATGTTTCGGACGACGGCAAAACTGTTTTAACAAAGCGCCGGGACGGCCGATTGCCTTGCGGCCGGTCCGGTTTATCCAACAGACGCTCACGAGAGAACCCATGTCGGCACAAGTCGAAAAAATCGCGCTCTTCATTGATGGAGCAAATCTTTACGCCACGGCGAAATCGCTCGGCTTCGATATCGATTACAAGCGGCTGCTGCGCGAGTTCCAATCGCGCGGCTATCTGTTACGCGCCTTCTATTACACCGCGGTGATCGAGGATCAGGAATATTCCTCGATCCGGCCGCTGATCGATTGGCTCGACTATAACGGCTACACCGTGGTCACCAAGGCGACCAAGGAATTCGTCGACCAGACCGGCCGGCGCAAGGTCAAGGGCAACATGGACATCGAGCTTGCGGTCGACGCCATGGAGATCGCGCCGCATATCGACCAGATGGTGCTGTTCTCCGGCGACGGCGATTTTCGCTCCCTGGTCGAGGCGATGCAGCGGCGCGGCGTGCGCGTCGTCGTGGTCTCGACCGTTTCGACGCAGCCGCCGATGGTGGCCGACGAACTGCGCCGGCAGGCCGACCAGTTCGTCGACATCGTCGAGCTGCAGAGCAAGATCGGCCGCGATCCTTCGGAGCGGCCGGTGCGGGAGCCGCGTGAAGGTCGCGAGCCGCGCCACACGCCGCAATTCTTGCAGCGCAGCCCGACCGCGCAGCGTGTCGAAATCGACGACGAGTTCGAGGAGGACTAGCGGCTTTCGGAGCGCGGCAATGCCGCAACGAAGCGGCGTGCCCGGCCGCAATTGTCCGCGCTGCCCTCGCCTCGTCGCGCTGCGCAAAACCTGGCGCGCGCAAGAGCCCGACTGGTTCAACGCCCCGGTCGATTCGTTCGGGCCGCGCGATGCCCGCCTGCTGATCGTCGGGCTGGCGCCGGGTTTGCGCGGCGCCAACCGCACCGGCCGGCCGTTTACGGGGGATTACGCCGGCGATCTGCTCTACGGCACGCTCAAGCGACTCGGCTTCGCCGCGGGAAATTACGCGGCGCGCGCCGATGACGGCCTCACGCTCGTCGACTGCCGCATCACCAACGCGGTGCGCTGCGTGCCGCCGGAAAACAAACCGACGCCCGAGGAAATCGCCACCTGCCGGCCGTTTCTCGCCGCCACGCTCAAGGAAATGCCGCGTCTTGCCGCCGTGCTGGCGCTCGGCCGCATCGCGCACGAGAGCTTCGTCCTGGCGTGCGGCGCGCGGCGCGCGGATTATCCGTTCGGGCACGGCCGCGTGCACCACGTCGGCGCGCTCGCGCTGTTCGACAGCTATCACTGCTCGCGCTACAACACCAACACGGGCGTGCTGACGCCGGAAATGTTTCGTGCAGTTATTGCCAATGTGCGCAAGCACCTGGAAGCGGATCGCGCCTTGGCCGCTGCGGCGCCGGCATCGCGACCATAGCGGCGCTTGGCTCACCTCTGGCGTCCGTCATACGACATAAATTCCATCAGCGAGCCGTCCGGATCGCGAAAATAGACGCTGGTGCCGGGGCCCTTGGCGCCGAAGCGCTGCAGCGGCCCGCGCTCGATGGCGACGCCGCAGCGCTGCAAATGGGCAATGGCGTCGGCGATCGGTCCCTGCCATTCGAAGCACAGATCGCTGTTCCCCGGCGCCACCGGCAGCCGCGCCACTTCGACAGGCGCAACACCCGGCCCGTGCACGTTGAGCTGCAGGTCGCCGAACCGGTAGGCGTAGCCCACCGGCCGCGCAATGAGTTCGGCTCCCAGCACCGCCGTGTAGAAGGCGTTGGAGCGCTCCCAGTCGGTGACGTGAATGACGCAGTGATCGAGTCTGGTCGGCACCATGTCCTTACCCCTTCTGCCGCATCAGCCGGCCGCGCTCGCGCTCCCATGAGCGCTTCTTCTCGGTCTCGCGCTTGTCGTAGAGTTTCTTGCCGCGGGCCAGCGCCAGCTCGACCTTGGCGCGGCCTTTTTCGTTGAAATAGAGCTTTAACGGAACCAGCGTCATGCCTTCGCGCTCGACGGCGCCGATCAATTTGTTGATCTGCCGGCGGTGCAGCAACAGCTTGCGCGGCCGCTTCGGCGCGTGGTTGAAGCGGTTCGCCTGCACGTATTCGGGGATGTTGGAATTGATCAGCCAGATTTCGCCGCCGCGGGCATCGGCATACGATTCGGCGATTGTCGCCTTGCCCTGGCGCAGCGATTTGACCTCGGTGCCGGTGAGCGCAAGGCCGGCCTCCATCGTGTCATCGATGAAGTAGTTGAAGCGGGCCTTGCGGTTGGCAGCGACGACGCGCAGCTTACGTTCCGCTTTGGCCATGGCTTCGGTATCAGCGGCTTCTTGAAGAGGTCGCGCGCGTTAAGATAAATGCGCCGCGTGCAAGCGTGTCAGTTCATCAACCCGGCATGCACCATGGCCTCGCGCACCGCCGCGCTGGTTTTTTCCGCGATCGGCACCATCGGCAGCCGCACCGTCTCGGCGCAGCGGCCGATCACCGACAGCGCGTATTTCACCGGCGCCGGATTGGCTTCGATGAACAGCGCGGCGTGCAGCGGCATCAGCTTGTCCTGGTATCGCAGCGCGGTCGTAAAATCGCCCTTCAGGCAAGCGGCCTGGAATTCGGCGCACAGCCGTGGCGCCACGTTGGCGGTGACGGAGATGCAGCCATGCCCGCCATGGGCCATGAAGCCGAGCGCCAGCACATCGTCGCCGGACAGCTGATTGAAATCCGCGCCCATGGCGGCGCGCTGCTGCGAGGCGCGCACCACGCTGCCAGTGGCGTCCTTCACGCCGGCGATGTTTTTCAGCTCGAACAGCCGCTTCATGGTGTCGACCGACATGTCGATCACCGAGCGCGGCGGGATGTTGTAGATGATGATCGGAATACCGATAGCGTCGTTGACCGCCTTGAAATGCTGATAGAGGCCCTCTTGGGTCGGCTTGTTGTAATACGGCGTGACCACCAGCACGGCGTCGGCGCCGGCCTTTTCGGCATGCTGCGCCAGCGCAATCGCCTCCCTGGTCGAATTGGAACCAGCGCCGGCGATTACCGGCACGCGGCCGCGCGCCTCCTCGATGCACCATTCGACGACGTCCCTGTGCTCCTCGTGCGAGAGCGTCGGACTCTCGCCGGTGGTGCCGACCGGCACCAGGCCGTTGGTGCCTTCGGCAATCTGCCAATTGACCAGGTCGCGAAAGGCCTTTTCATCGACCCCGCCGTTCTTGAAAGGCGTCACAAGCGCGGTGAACGAGCCTCGGAAGCTGGTTTTGGCGGTCATGGCAGGGGTCTCCACCGGTCGGCCGAGCAGGTCAGAGCGCCTGCGGCAATACGACCGGCCATCCGGCCAATAAAATATCGGGTCCCGACCAGCCTTAAAAGACCCTAGCGGCCCGGGACGGGGATTTCCGCCGCAGGGGCGGCTGAGGGGGGCTGCGCTTTTGCGGCGAAGCCCAGGGACTCGTGTAGGATGGAGCGGTGCGGCGGCCGCGCCGGTTAGGGCTTCGTCAATCTTGACCATGGCAGACGGCTGCCGCACGTGGCGGCATGGAGAATAGACGGGTGACAGGTACTCGGCTCATCGCGGTCCTGACCGCATGCGGGCTTTATCTCGGCTGGTGGGCCGGCTCACCCTGGGCCGCGCCGCAACGCGACTACGTGCCGTTGCCGAAATCGCGTCCGGCGATCAAAGGCGAAAAAAGGGCCAAAGCCAGCAAGGAGACCGCAAAACATAACGCGAGCAAGGAGACCGCAAAACGTAAAGAGGCTCACCCGGCGGCAACCGCGCACAATGGCAGCACCGCCGCCCCCGCCGCATCCGCGCCGCATGCCGGTTCCGCGCGGATGTCGAGCGCCGCGCCGGCCGGCACCCCGCCGCCGGCCACGAGCTTCATCGCACCGGTGCGCACCGGCCCGCCGCTTGCTGCGGCCGAAGGCGCCGCCACCTCGCCGCTCGATCTCGCGGCGGTCAAACAGGCCATCAGCATGGTCCACAAGGACCGCGCCGACGAAGCCACCAACATCGAGCGCACCATCTCGGATCCGCTGGCCCGCAAGCTGGTCGAATGGGTTATACTGCGCAGCGATGACAGCAGCGTCGATTTTTCGCGTTACGCCGCCTTCGTCGCCGCCAATCCGACCTGGCCGAGCCTGGTCACTTTGCGCCGCCATGCCGAGGCCGCGCTGTGGCAGCAGCAGGTCGATGCCCAGACCACGCTCAACTATTTCCGCAACCAGGAGCCATTGAGCGCCAAGGGGTATTTCGCGCTCGCGCGCGCCCTTCTGGTCAAGGGCGATGTCGGCCGCGCCGCCACCGCCGTGCGCACTGCCTGGCAATTCGACGGCTTTTCCGAAATGGTGGAGGCGCAGGCACGCACCACCTTCGCCGGTCTGATCACGCCGGCCGACGACAAAATCCGCATGGATGGGCGTCTTTATCTCGAAGAGAACGACGCCGCCCTGCGGGCGGCACAGCATCTGGATCCCGCCCAGCAAGCGATCGCCAAGGCACGCGTCGCCGTCAACGACGAGGCCGGCAATGCCAGGGCGCTCCTTGATGCCGTGCCGGCCGCCGCGCAACACGATGCCGGCTACATGTTCAGCCGCATCCAATGGCTGCGCCGCAACGATAGAATCCAGGAAGCCGCGCGTTGGATGCTGGAGGCGCCGCGCGATCAGGAAAAGCTGCTCGACCTCGATCAATGGTGGATCGAGCGGCGGCTGATCGCGCGCAAACTGCTCGACCTCGGTGATTTCAAGACCGCTTACGCGATCGCCGACGGTGCGGCGACGCCAACCAGCGAGAATGCCCGCGCCGAGCAGCAATTCACCGCCGGCTGGATCGCGCTGCGCTTCCTGCGCGAGCCGCAACTGGCGCTGCCGCATTTCGCCCGCATCGCCGAGGGCGTCACCAACCCGATCACGCTGGCGCGCTCGTTCTATTGGCAGGGCCGCGCCGCGCAGGCGCTCGGCCGCGCGAGCGAGGCACTCGGCTATTACGAAGTCGCGGCGCGCTTTCCGACCGCCTATTACGGCCAGTTGGCGCGGGCGCAGCTTCATCTCGACGCGGTGACGCTGCGCGAGCCGCCGCCGGCCGAGCATCGCCCGCTCGAGCTCGGTCGCGCCTTCGACATCCTCTACGCCATCGACGAGCGCGACCTCGTTGCCGGCATGGCCGCCGATATCGCCGACAAATCGACCGACGGGCCGGGATTGGCGACGCTTGCCGAGATCGCGGTGCGCCACAACGACGCGCGCGCGACGCTGCTCATCGGCAAGGCGGCGCTGGGACACGGTCTGCCGTTCGAGCGCTACGCCTTCCCCGATTTCGGCATCCCCGATTACCGGCAGATCGGTCCGCAGGTCGAGCGCTGCGTGGTCTATTCCATCGTGCGCCAGGAAAGCGCCTTCAACACCAAGGTGGTCTCCAGCGCGCACGCGCTCGGCCTGATGCAGGTCACGCCCGGCGCCGGCCGCAATACGGCGCGCAAGTTCAAGGTGCCGTTCGACCAGAAACGGCTGCTCGGCGACGTCGCCTATAACGCCGAGCTCGGCACCGCCGAACTCGGCGACGACATCAACGCGTATCGCGGCTCCTATATCCTCGCCTTCGTCGCCTACAATGCCGGCCCGCACCGCGCCAACCAGTGGATCGCGCAATATGGCGATCCGCGCGATCCCAGGGTTGATCCGGTGGACTGGATCGAGCGCATCCCGATCTCGGAAACGCGTTATTACGTGCAGCGCATCTTGGAAAACATGCAGGTCTATCGCGCCCGGCTCGAAAATAACCCGAAACTCTTGATCGAGGCCGATCTGCACCGCGGCGCATCGTAGCCAGCTCGCCAGCGCCTCGGCGGGCCGTCCAAGCGCGGCGAGCGCGCGGCCCAACAAAACATGCCCGCGCGGATTGTCCGGATCGTGGGCCAACGTTTGCCGGGCGCGCTCGCCGCCCGGCAGAACAACGGTTGCGCTCTGCACCATCCGGCCTTTATCTGCATCATCTGTATCGCCAAGAGCTCCGATGAGGTCGACATGTCCGGCAGCGTCGCGTCCGACCAGGGAAACAGCGTTTTTATCAGCGCGCCGGACGGCCTGCGGCTGCACGTGCGCGACTATGGGCCGCGGCTCGCGGCGGCGCGCCCGGTCGTCTGCCTGCCCGGGCTCACCCGCACCGTCGCCGATTTCGCGGCGCTCGCGCCGGCGCTGGCGGCGGCCGGCCCGCGCCGCGTCATTGCCCTTGATTCACGCGGGCGCGGCCGGTCCGAATACGACCGCAATCCGGACAATTACAATCTGCTGGTCGAGCTCGGCGATCTCGTTGCCGTGCTCACCGCGCTCGCCGTCGGCCCCGCGGTGTTCATCGGCAGCTCGCGTGGCGGGCTGCTCACCATGCATCTCGGCGTCCCTCATCCGACGCTCATTGCCGGCGTCGTGCTGCACGACATCGGCCCGGTGATCGAGCCCAAGGGCTTGGCGCGCATCCGAAGCTATGTCGGCAAGCTGCCGCAGCCGCGCAGCTTTACCGAGGGCGCCGAGATTCTGCGCCAGTTGTTCCACGCGCAATTTCCAAACCTCACCGCCGAGCAATGGCTTGCCGCCGCCGAGCGCGCCTGGCGCATGAACGAAGGCGCGCTGGTGCCGACCTACGACGTGCGGATCGCGCGCGCGCTCGCCGCGATCGACATCGAGCAGCCGCTGCCGCCGCTATGGAACGAGTTCGATTCGCTTATCCGCGTGCCGATGCTGGTGATCCGCGGCGAAAATTCCGACATCCTCTCGGCGGCGACGCTTGCAGCCATGGCGGCGCGCCACCCCGGCATGGAAGCGGTCGAAGTGCCGGGCCAGGGCCACGTGCCGCTTTTGACAGGCGAGGACATCGTAAGCCGTATCCGCGATTTCGTGATCTCATGCGATAAGCCGTAGCCTGCGTTGCGCCGGGGCGCGACCGGCTCCCATCCAAAGGCATATTTATGATGACGACAAAGACATTACCTTCATGATGACGAATAAAGACATGGTCGAGCTGCAGGCCGCGATCGCGCACCAGCGCGCGGGGCGCCTGTCCGACGCCGCAAAAGCCTACAGCCGGCTTCTGAAAAAGAAGCCCGATAATTTCGGCTGCATCTATTCGCTGGCGATGGTCTATGCCCAGCAGCAGAAGTTCGGCGCGGCGGCCGAAATGTTCGGCCGGGCGGCGCAGATAAGACCCGACATGTTGGATGTCCACTATAATCTCGCCGTCGCACTCAGCATGGCAGGTAACTACGAAACGGCGGCGCTCAGCTACGAGAAAGTGCTGCAACTTGATCCGCGTCACGCCAATGCGCGCAGCAACTACGCCACCGCTTTGCTGCACGCCGGTCGGCCGGCTGATGCGTTGCGTCAATACGACGAACTCATCGCCCAGGCGCCGGCCTCTGCCGAGGCCTACATCAATCGCGGCACCGCGCGCCATGCCCTCAAACGCGTCAAGGAGGCGCTGGCCGATTATGAGCGCGCAATCGCGCTCAAGCCAGATTTCGCCGAAGCCCACCTCAACCGTGGCAACGCCTTGGCCGAGTTGCGGCGCTCCGACGAGGCGCTCGCCAGCTACCAAAAAGCGATCGCACTGCAGCCGGATTTTGCCGACGCCTACAACAACATGGCCAATATCCATTCCAACATCGGCCGCTACGAGGAGGCGATCGCCGCCTACGACAAGGGCTTGGCGCTGCAACCGGAGGATTCCGAAGCGCGCAGCATGCGATATTCCGCCAAAATGCACCTGTGCGATTGGAGCAATTTCGAAATTGAGCGCGAGCGCCTGCTCGCCGCCATCGCGCGCGGCACGGTGGTCAATCCGTTCGTGGCGCTCGCGGTTTCATCGTCGGTCGAGGACCATCTGCGCTGCGCCAAAAAATTCAGCCAGCTGCGATTTCCCGCCGCCGCGCCGTTGTGGCGCGGCGAAATCTATCGTCACGATCGCATTCGTCTCGCCTACGTCTCGGGCGATTTTCGCGAGCATCCGATCGCGTATCTGACAGCCGGAATGTTCGAGCACCACGACCGGACGCGCTTCGACGTGACGGCGGTGTCATTCGGACCGCAGCAAGAGCGGGGCATTCGCCAAAGACTGCAAGGCGCCTTCGAGCATTTCGTCGACGTCCGCGCCAAAAGCGACGCGGAGATCGGCGCGCTGTTGCGCGAGCGCGAAATCGATATCGCCGTCGATCTCGTCGGCTTTCTGGAAAGCGCGCGCACCAACGTCTTTGCCAGCCGCCCGGCGCCCATTCAGGTCAATTACATCGGCTTTCCCGGCACGCTCGGCGCGGACTATTTCGACTACGTGATCGCCGACCCAACCGTGCTGCCGCTCGAGCACGTCGCATCCTACACCGAGAAGGCGGCTTGGCTGCCCGATGCCTATCTGCCGACCGACGCGACTCGAGCCGTTGCCGAGGTTACGCCGACGCGCGGCGAACTTGGATTGCCCGAAAAAGGCTTCGTGTTCTGCGCTTTCAACCTCTCCTACAAGATCAATCCGGCGATGTTCGACATCTGGATGCGGCTGCTGCGCGAGATCGAGGGCAGCGTGCTGTGGCTGCGCGAGTACAACACCATTGCTTCGCGCAACCTGCGCGCGGAAGCCGAGCGGCGCGGCGTCGCCGCCGAACGCTTGATTTTCGCGCCGCGCGTACCGCTCGCGGCCGACCATTTGGCGCGGCAACGCCAGGCCGACCTGTTTCTCGACACGCTCCCCTACAATGCCCACACCACGGCGACCGAAGCGCTCTGGGTCGGGCTGCCGGTGCTCACCTGCCTCGGGTCGAGCTTTGCCGGGCGCGTCGCCGCCAGCGTCGATCGGGCGGTCGGCATGGCGGAGCTCGTGACCACTTCGCTCGCCGAATACGAGGCGCTGGCGCTCAAGATCGCGAAGGATCCGGCGCTATGCGCTGAGCTGAAGCAGAAACTGGCGCGCAACCGGCAAACTCATCCGCTGTTCGACACCGCCGGCTTCACCCGGCACATCGAAGCGGCCTATGCCACCATGTGGCAGGCCTATCAGGACGGACGGCCGCCAGCGAGCTTTGCGGTGCAGAGGGAGGCACAAGCTCGCTGAAATGTTGCTTCGCTGCGCCCGCGGAACGCGGCGTCCTAGAGCATATTCCGCTCATCTTGAAGCAATCCTCCCCGTCATGCGCGGGCTTGACCCGCGCATCCATGCTGAGCTGTCGCGATTGAAGGCATTGTCGCATGGCCGCGGAAGCGGTTCTGCCGCATGGATTGCCGGGTCAAGCCCGGCAATGACGAGTGGAAAATTCGAGTCGATTCGAACGGAATTTGCTCTAGGTCACTGTGCCGAACTCCGCGGCATGCCAAGCGATCATGCGCAACACGCCCTGCTCGAGCGAAATGCGCTGCTCCAATCCGGGATAGACCTTGCGCAGCAAAGCGGCATTGCAGCTCTTGACGCGCCGGCCTTCGGGCCGACTCGGGTCGGTGACGATGCGCGGCCGGCGGTCGGCGAGCCGGCATATCGTCCCGGCCAGTTCGAGCATCGACACCGTGTCTTCGGTGCCGATGTTCACAGTGCCGACAAAACCGGCCTCGACCACTGCCGCGATAGTCTCGGCGCAATCGGCGGCATGCACGTAGTTGCGCCGCTGCGTGCCGGAGCCCCAGACCACGACCGGATCGTCGCCGTCCATCACCTTCTTCACCAGCATCGGGATCGCTTGCGACGCGGCGCCGACCCAGCGATAGCGCTCGCCGTAGATGTTGAACGGCCGCACGATGGTCAGCGGCATGGCGGTCGCCTGCGCCAGCAGCGCCGCTTTCTGCTCGAGCAGGCGCTTGGCCCAACCGTAGCCCCAGTTCGCCTGCTCCGGCTCGCCGCAAAACACCGGCAGCTCCGCAACCGTGTCGGGCCCGTCGTCCGGATAGACGCACGACGATGAGCAGACCAACAGATGCGGGACCGGCCGCCTGACCAGAGCATCGAGCAGATTGTTGGTGATCCGCTCGTTGTGCGCCAGCAGCGCCAGATGATTTTGCGACGAATAGCCGATGCCGTAGGCGCGGCTGGCGAGGTGGAAGACGATTTCGGCACCGTCAAGCGCGCGGGCCATGGCGGCGGCTTGTTCGAGATCGCCCTCCCGGATCGTAATCCGGTCGATGACGCCGGCGAGATGGCTGCGCCGTCCCTTCGAAAAATCGTCGGCGACGACGACGCGCGCGCCGCGCTCGACCAGGCAATCAACTAGATAAGAGCCGATCAATCCGGCGCCACCGGTGACGACGACGTTCTTGCCCACCAACCGCATGCGGCTATCCCATAAGGCAGTATCCCGGATTGCGCAAAGCGCCGCCCGGACTACGGATTTGCCAACGCGCCTTTGAGGATATCGCGGATGTCGCGCCGGCTGATGCACGAAAATCCGAGCTCTTCCAGCTTGGTGCGCTCCCGCTCGTTATTGGCGAGGCTGTCGCACAGACTCAAAAACTCTTGCAGCGACGAGGCAAGCCTGACCGCCGGCCGGATGTCGTCGTCGATGCTGGTGTCGGCATCGAGGTCGGCCACCACCGCCTTCCGGTTCGCCAACAGATACGACACCCGCACGATTTCGAAGATTCTTGTCTGCGGATAGAGATTGACGTTGAGCACGATCTTGGCGCGGGAAATCAGCTCGTCGCGCGCCGCGCCGTAAAGTCCGCTGACGAAAACCGTCGACAGTCCGCGCTGCGACAGTCCGTGAAAAGTCTGCAGCCGGCGCTCGCCGCTCATGCCGTAGATCAACACGTCGATGTCCTGGCGCGGCGCCTTCGGAATGCGGGTCAGGATCGGCGCGTAACCGACCGGAACGATCTTGACCCGATAGCGTCCGAGCGTGCGCCAGCTCGGCAGGTTGGCCGGCGTATAATCCCAGACTTGGAAATGCGGCACCTGCGCGTAGTAGCGGGTTTCGGCGCGGATCTGCGCCGCTGCCGTGATCTCGCGCATCTGCTCGAAATTGTAGATGATAGTGCCCTCAGGCAGCCGCTTGAGCGCCGCGATCGGCATGACCTGGGCGCCGAACACGATGTTGGTGGCGTCGCGGACGCTTTGGTTGAGCGCATAGCTGGCCTGATGACCGAGCTGCTCCAATCCCCAGGCCACGGTCTCGATGACTTCCTTGTAGCCGTTGAGGCCGTGCACGCGGGGGTCGGGCGGCACGCAATGCATCAGATGATAATGGGCCATCAGTCGCCCCGGCGTGGTTCTGGCGGTTCGAGTTGCGTGCGGGCGTCCGCCAGGGCGCGCTGCAGCACCACGTTGTCCGGCTCGATCTGCAAAAGGCGTTCCAGACAATCGATCTCTGCCGGTATATCGCCGCGGCGCGCCGCCACGTGGTGGGCGGCCGTCAGCACAGCCGCGTTGGCCGGCCATTGCATCAAGGCCCGATCGGCAATTTCCTTCGCTCGCGTTGGATTTCCGCCCCTCAGATACACGTCGATGAGATTCGCCATGCCCGCGGCGGTCGGTGCTCGTTGAAGCTCCTGCTCGATCGTTTGCAGCGCTTTGACCGCACAAGGATTTTTGAGGTCGTAGGCAAAATTCGACGGCTCGTGATTGTCGCCTTTCTCGATGACGAAGAGGTTGTGATAGGCGCGAAAGGACTTGATCTGCCTGGCGAACGGTGGGAACGCATGCGTTCGATCGGCGACCACGACTTCCGCATGATTGAGGCACTCGATCGCAGTGCGCGCCAGCTTCACGATGTCGCCGCCGTGCAGAATGGAGCCGCCGAATTGCGGCCAGAAGCCAGTCTGCATGTCTTCGATGACGTAGGTGCCGCCATCGGTCAACGTCGGAAACAGATGCTGGAAGCTGGCGACCACGTGTTTGGGGACGTGACTGCCGTCGTCGATGATGATGTCAAACGGGCCTCGCTCGTCGCGCACCCTCCTGAGCA
This sequence comes from Xanthobacteraceae bacterium, assembly GCA_030038995.1. Classification (GTDB taxonomy): domain Bacteria; phylum Pseudomonadota; class Alphaproteobacteria; order Rhizobiales; family Xanthobacteraceae; genus BOG-931. The sequence continues at coordinate 10,246 of JASHQS010000185.1, read as the reverse complement.
ACGCCGCATCATCCTGCGAGCCTTGAAACAGCTTGATCCGCGGATGCGGCGGCAAGCGCTTCTCCACGATGTCGATGCTGGTGATCTGTCCTTCGGGAAAGTAGTCCGCCCACATCGCGAGCGACGCGCCTCCCGAGGTCTTGAGCTCATAGCCGCCGACGCCGATTTCCAGCAACCGGATCGGCCGGTCGCGCAGCCGCGAAAACAGTTCGTGATACACCGGTGTATAGAAATGCGGCCCCCATTTGTCGGTGCCATGGCGGATGGCAAGCCGCGTCAGTGGATCGATGGCGTCGTCCATTACAACTCCGTTACCCGCGGACGTAAATTTTGTAAAGCCAATCGAAAAAGCCACACCGATGATGGGGGACCGGCCGGGTCGTGCGCTGGGACGAATGCAAGCGAGAGGTTTACCAGGGCGGCAAACGGCGATAGCCTGCCCGGCATGTCTGGAAAATACCTATCTTGGCGCCGTCAGACGCAGCATTTCCGCCGGCGATGAGCTGAATTCCATGTCGCGCGAGCGATCAATGTCTGCGGCGATTGGAGATGTCCAACACGCATTGAGCCTGCATCGCCGAGGCCGCCTGGCCGAAGCGGAGTCGGCCTATGCCGCTTTGCTGGCGCGTCAGCCCAGTCATTTCGACGCGCTGCATCTCTTTGGCATGCTGAGAATGCAGCAAGGCCGGCCCGACGAGGCGCTGCGTCTCGCCGAGAGCGCCGTCCGGCTGCGAGCGGATGCACCCGAGGCTCTGGCGGTTTGTGCATTTGCCTTAAGCGCGCTCGGCCGCCGCGACGAGGCGCTCGCCAAATACGACCGGCTCGTCGAACTGCGGCCAAGCGACGCCGATTGTCACTTCAACCGCGGTGTTTTGCTGTCGCAAATCGGACGCCATGAAGCGGCCCTTGACAGCTATGATCGCGCGTTGGCGATCCGGCCGGACCATGCTCCAGCCCTGTTCAATCGCGCCAACACGCTCGCGCTTGGCAACCGGTTTGGCGAGGCGTGTCGGTGTTACGAAAAACTGCTGCGGCTCATGCCGAACCACGTTGCGGCGCTTGGCAGTTATGCGGACGTGCTGTGTCTTCTGGGCCGACACGAAGAGGCGGTTGCGCCGTACCAGCGGGCGCTGGCGCTGAAACCCGACCATATCGCGATCCTCAACAATTACGGCAATTTGCTGATCGAGCTGCGGCGAACCGAGGAGGCGTTGGCCGCTTTTGATCGCGCCCTCTCCTTCTCGCCGAACGACCCCGAACTGCTATTCAACCGCGGCAACGTGCTGGCCGCTCTCGAACGCGCAGAAGAGGCGCTCGCCAGCTATGATCGCGCGCTCGCCATCGCCCCCGACCGCGCCGACATCCTCAACAACCGCGCCAATGTGCTCGGCCCGAACCGTCATGAGGAAGCGGTCCGCGATTACGAACGCGCTTTGGCGCTCGACCCGCGTCATCCGCATGTCTTCGAGTCGCTGGGTTTTATTGCGCTTGACGCCTGTGATTGGACGAAAGCCGCACGTCTTGCCGAGATTGCCGAAGCCGGGATCATCGATAAGAGGCACACTATCGGGATCACGTACCCGCTGTTCTATTTCGGCAACCCGTCCTATCTGCAGATCTGCGCGCAGGACCATCTGCGCCGCAGCTTGCCACCGGCCATCAGGCCGCTGCCGCGCCGCGCCGTCGCGAAATCGGACAAACTGCGGGTGGCCTATGTCTCCTCCGACTTCCGCAGCCACGCGGTCGCGGCCTCGATCGTTGCGCTCTTGGAGCGTCACGACCGCACCGATTTCGAGCTTGTCGGGCTATCGACCGGCCGCAACGACGGCAGCACCATCCGCGCGCGAATCGCCAAATCGTTCGATCGCTTCCATGACGTATCGTCCAGCTCCGATCGCAGGATCGCAGAACTTATCAGAGAGCTCGACGTCAATATCGCGGTCGATTTGAATGGGCTCACGCGCGGCAACCGGGTCGGCAGCTTCGCGCTGCGTCCGGCGCCCGTTCAGGTCGCCTATCTCGGCTATGCGAGCACGACGGGCGCGGATTTCATCGATTACTTTCTCGCCGATCCGACCGTGCTGCCGTTGGCCGAGCAGCGTTATTTCAGCGAGAACATCATCCACTTGCCGGACTGCTATCACCCCAGCGACACGACACGGCAGATCGCGCCGGTGGTCCCGACGCGGGCCGAGCTCGGCCTGCCGGAAAATGGCTTCGTGTTTTGCTGCTTCAACCGCAGCTTCAAGATCAGCGCGAGCATCTTCGCGGCCTGGGCGCGCATCCTGCAGCGCGTGCCCGAAAGCTTGCTATGGCTGCCGAAGATGCACGATGTTGCCATGGAAAACCTCCGCCGCGAATTCGCCGGGCGCGGCCTCGATCCGGCGCGGCTTATATTTGCGCCGCGGCTGCAACGCATCGAGGACCACCTCGCCCGCCATCGCCGCGCGGACCTCTTTCTCGATACGCTGCCTTACGGCGCGCACTCGACCGCGCTGGACGCGCTCTGGGCCGGATTGCCGGTGCTCACCTGCGTCGGCGCCTCGTTTGCCGGCCGGGTCGGCTCGAGCCTGCTCGAGGCCGTCGGCCTGCCCGAAATGGTCACCACGAGCCTCGAAGGCTACGAGGCGCTGGCCGTGAAGCTCGCCGCCGAACCGGCATTGTTGCAGTCGATCCGCGAGAGACTCGACGTCAACCGATCCACTTATCCGCTGTTCGACACCGACCGCCTGCGCCGGCACATCGAAGCGGCCTATAAAATCATTTGGGACATCCACCAGCGCGGCGAAGCGCCACGGCCCATCACGGTCGAACCGCTCGCGTAGTAATGGATCGCAACGGCGGCGCCGGCCTGGCGCAGGGCGGAGGGGTTTTATTATGGAGCCAAAAGCCGACGAGATGACCTTGACGTTTCGCTGCCCGCCCGAGCTTGCCGGCGTGCTGCCGGAGCCGATCCCGGCCGTGCTCGGCTTGCCGGAATGGTTCAAAGCCATGCCGCAGCGGGTGGTCAACCCGCGCTCGGGGGACCAGCAGGAGACGCTCAAACGCTGCCCGCCGTTCATCGACGCCATGACTTACGGATTTCTCATCCCATTGGCCACCGACCTGAAAGTACAGGACGGCGAATTCACCTGGAATCTCGACATGCCGTCCGGCGCCGCGTCGAATCATGCGTTTTCGCCGATCGATTTTCACGATCCGATCCAGGCGGTCGGCTCGCCGTTCTTCGACGACGACCGCTACATCATCAAGTTCGTCAACTTCTGGACCATCGAAGCGCCGTCCGGCTATTCGCTCTTGTTCACCCACCCGGTGAACCGCCGCGACCTGCCGTTCACGGCGCTGACCGGGCTGGTCGATTGCGACGCCTATCGCGACGTGCCGGTGCAATTTCCCGCGCATTGGCATGACGCCGCCTTCAACGGCGTGCTGCCCAAGGGCACGCCCTTGGTGCAGTGCCTGCCGGTGAAGCGTGAAACCTGGACGGCGCGCTGCGAGGCGCTGTCTGCCGAAGCGATGGAGCGGTTCAGCGACACTAACGATTCGCTGCGCCAGGAAACCGCCGTCTACCGCCGCAATTTCCGGGCGGCGAAGCGGTAAATCGGAGGTCGCTTCGTAGAGTTCGGACCGACGCGGCGCCGTCGATCGCAACGGCTTTCTCTGATCGTTGGTGGCTCGTTTGACGGCTTTGGCATCTATCGCTTCGTTCCCAACAAAAACTCCGCGCCGGCGCTCGGTTTGAGCCAGAATCGGCCGCGTGGCGCTTTCACCAGCGACGACAGCGCGTAGGTGTAGTGCTTGGGATCGCCGCGCGCGGCGGTGCGGAAGCAGTCGTAGCCCGCCGCGAAATCGCCGAGCGCCAACAGGCAATGACCGAGACTGATCCAGGCGCCCCAATGCGCCGGCCGTGCCATCAGGTACTGCCGCAGACAGGCTGCGGCCGGCTCGTTCTCGTGCAGCTCCTGGTGGGTCTTGCCGAGGCCGAACAGCGCATCGGGAAATCCGGGATAGAGGGCGAGCAGCCGGCCAAACACCGCTTTCGCCTCCGCATGGTTGCGGCGCTCGAGCAGCAAAAGGCCGAGCTGCGCGTGGAGCGCTGATGCCATCGGCGCGGCGTCGACGCCGCGCCGCAGCGTTTCGGCGGCCTCGTCGAAGCGCTGGAGCGAAATCAGAAGCTGGGCAAATTCGGCGAACGCCGGCGGGTACGGCGGAGTTCGCTTGACGGCGCGGCGCAGCCGCGACGCCGCGTCATCCGCGCGGCCGGCCTGCCGCAGCGCCAAGGCCAGCTCGGTGTCGAGCTCGGCGTCGTGGCTTACGCGCGCCGCCGGCTCCAACAGCGCGATGGCGTCGGCCGCCCTGCCCTGCAGGCGCATCGCGCGGCCGGCGATCTTCAACGCCGCAACGTGGCGCGGATCGGCCCTGAGCACTTCGCCCGCCAAGCGCTGGGCATCGTCGATGCGCTGGGCGTTGAGCGCCATGACGGCCTGCTGCAGCAGGCCGTCGAAGCGGCCGGGCATTTGGGTCGTCGCTTGCGGCGGACGCGCGGGTTGCTTGGTCATGCGGTTGAATACCCCACCTGCCGTCCGCGGATCGCGGCATTGATCTTCAATCGCGGCCTGCAGTAAGTTGACGGGTTCATTGCGAGGGCGAGCTTCATGGCCAGTGCCGATGACTTTAAATCCGAGGAACGGGGCGGGGCTGGCGACATACGCGACATGGGATTGTTTCAAATCTTCACGATTGCTGTCCAGATCAGGCGCATGGGAATTGTGCACATGCTGCTTCAGGCTCATGACGGGATTGTAGCCAGCGGCCCATTTGCCGGCATGAAAGTGCTGCCGGAGGTAATCTGGGGCGACGGCAACTTGCCGCCAATGCTGCTCGGTTGCTATGAGGCAGAACTGCACCCGGCCATCGCGCAGGCGGTTGCCCGAAATCCAACGGTAGTCGTCAATATTGGTGCTGCCGAGGGATATTATGCGGTCGGACTGGCTCGGTTGCTGCCGCAGGCGCGTGTGTTCGCATTCGAAAGTAACCAGAAAGGCCAGGACATCTGCCGCCGCGCAGCGGCTGCAAACCGGCTCGGCAGTCGACTGACCGTCGCCGGCACATGCGAGATCGACTCATTGCGTCGGGTCTTGCCGCAAACCGGGCGGTCGCTTCTTATCGTGGATTGCGAAGGCGCCGAGGTTGAGCTTCTCCATCCGGCTCGGGTGCCTGAAACGCTCCATTGCGACATGATAATCGAGTGCCACGACTTCGCGAAAGCAAATGCCACGCAGATTCTGAGAACGCGGTTTTCCGACAGTCACGATGTCGTGGACGTTGTCGAGGGGCCGCGCGATCCCAGCCAGTTCGCGAGCATGCGGAGCTGGCAATCGATCGATCGCTGGCTTGCGATCAACGAGCAGCGCCCGGTGGCGATGAATTGGTTGGCGTGCTGGGCACGTTGACCGTCGCGGCGATCTCGCTTCGCGACGCCGGGGCGGCTTCGTCATTGGCTCGGGCTTGTCGTTCCGTCACCGGCAGCGCCGCTTTTGCGCACGCCGAATTGATACATGCCGGCGAAAGTGTGCGGCGCCTCGTATTCGAAGGCGCGCCAACGATCGAGGTCCGTGATGGCGGACGGATCGGGAAAGCGTGCACGGAATTGGTTCGCAATCGGCGCCGGTAGAATGAACCCGGTAAATTGCAGGTCGTTGGCGGCCAGAAACGCTTTGATCTCCGGCAAGGTCACGCGGTGCTCCTGGACGTGAAACAACAAATCGCGACAGGCGCTGAGCGAAAAGAAATCCGGCGATGCCGCTACCGACTTGAGCAACGACCCGTCCTGTGTGGCCAAAATCTCGTCCCGGCAGCGCCGGATATCGGCCGGCGTCGGCTGGTAGCGGCGCTGCGCGATCAGCTCGCGCGCGGCGACCACGTTGCGGCGCGCCGCCGCGCTGTACAGGCCGACCTGCATGGCGCCGCCCGGGCGCAAGAGCGCCAGCAGCACGCGCCAGCCGGCCCACGGATCGGCAAGATGATGCAGCACGCCCGAGGCGTCGATGAAATCGAATTTTTGCTGTCCTAGCGCCGCAAGCTGCATGATATCGGCCTGGGCGAACTCGACATTGCTCAGAGCAAAACTTTGCGCCATGCGTTTGGCGTAGCCGAGGCTGGCAAGGCTGAGGTCGATTGCCAGGATGCGCGCTTTCGGTCGTGCCCGCGCGAGCTCGATCGTGACCAAGCCGGTGCCGCAGCCGGCGACGAGAATGTCGAGGCTCTGCGGCGGCAAGTGGTCCTTGAGCACCAGCGGCAGGGCCGGCGGCCCGGCTCTGGTCCAGCGCGGATATGGATTCTCCTCGTATTGTTGGCGCACCGCTTGCGACGCGCCGCCGCCGATTTCGGTCAGCGCCGGAATGGCGCCGGCAAGGCGGCGCTCCTCAAGGGGCTCCTCGACCTGTTGGACCAGCAATTCGCGTATCTCCGGCGGCCAGGAGCGGGCCAGCAAAGCCGCCGCATTCGCCAACGTGTGCAGCGGAAAATAGCTGCCGACCAAAGCAGGCCAGCTTGCCGGGCATGGCGCGCCCGCCCCCAGCGCCTGGTCCAAAGCTGCGCGCAATTCGCCGGCCCGCTCCGCCTCGTCTGGGCTCGGCGAAAAAACGTACTCGTTGATGAAGCACTGCCGCGCCACCGCGCAGGAAAGCCGGAGCAAATCTTCATCCGCCGCCGCATCGGATCGGTTCGCCGCCAACAGAGCATGGCGAACGTTGGCCACCAGCCGCTCGAGAGCGACGTCGCTGATGGGTGCCGACTGCAAGGTAAGGCAAAACAGCGGATGTTGCGCCAGTGCCGCAATGCACGGGGCGGCCAGCACTTCGGCCGCCGGCAGGCGAGCGGGCCACGCCGCAGCGGCGCGGGCGCTGATCTCGTTGATGCGCGGGTCGCGCTTCATCGCCGTGATCGCAAGGATCATCAGCTCATGGGGACGCACCCAGCCTTCGCGGAGCGCGCGTTCGACGAGATCGCGGCCGCGGGCGTGGGTCGTCGCGAGATTCGCAAACCTGAGCGCATCGATCAGAAGCGCCCGCGTCTCCGCCGTCTCACCGAGAGCGAGCGAGCGCAAAAGCGCGTCGACCGCAGCCGCCGGGTTGCCGGCGGCCAGGCACTGCTTGCCGCGGCCAAACCACGCCTCGGCCGAATTCGGCGCCGCCGCAATCGCGGCATCGGCGCTCTGCAGCGCCTCTTCGTGGCGGCCAAGCTCTGCCAGCAATGTTGCGTGCAAGAGATGCGCCGGCGCTAGATCAGGCTTGCAGGCGATGGCTTGTTCCAGGCTGGCCGTCGCCTCGCCGCGCCGGCCCAGCGCGTTGAGCGCGACGCCGCGGTTGAACCAATCTTCGGCGCGGTCCGGCTCCGCGGCCAAGGCGCGGTCGTAGGCCTCGACCGCCTCGCCATGGCGGCCGAGATCGCTCAACAGGTCGGCGCGGTGGCCGTGGGCCGCCGCGAGGTCCGGCGCCAGTTCGAGCGCGCGGTCGAAGCTTGCCAGCGCTTCCTCGCCTTGGCCAAGCGCGCTCTGCGCGCGGCCGAGCAGCATATGCGCGCGCGCATGCGCCGGGTCGCCGGCGAGCGCGTTGTGCGCATGCTCGGCACCCTCGGCGAAACGACCCTGCTGGCAGGCGATCAGGCCGAGATAGTAGTGCGCGTCGGCATGGCGCGGTTCGGCGGCCAGCAGCGCGGTATAGCGCGCCGCCGCTTCCGCCACGGCGCCGCGCCGATGCAAAGCGAGCCCCTCCTGCAGCAGGTCCGTAGTCGGCGACGCGGCCATGGCGGTTCAGGCAATCCGTTGTCGGGCGTTAGTCAACCAGAAGCGCGCCACGCCAGCAACATATTGAAACTATCAAGATAAATAGCGCCTGCGCGGAGTCGGCGCGGAACCTGCGCAGGCTTTCGCGCCTCGCTCGACATCGACCTCAACCAGCCAGATCGATGTGCTCCGGTCTCAAGCCGGCTCGATATCGTTGATACATGGCCGTGTACGCGGCCTCGATACGGCGGGCAAACAGGCGCGTGTCGAACAGCGGCGCCGTCAGCCGATTTCTTGCCAGCTTCTCCCTGAGCGCCGCCGATCTCTCCGGACTGGTCGCAAGTTCGGTCGCCAGATGCTCATAGGCTTGCGGGGTCGAAGTGATCAGTTCAGGCAGATCGATTGCACGCAGCAGGCTAGCGGCAACCCTGCCGGCGAAGGTCCCGCCGATTTGCGTCAATACCGGCACACCGGCCCACAACGCATCGCACGCCGAGGCATGCGCATTATAAGGCGACGTGTCGAGAAACAAATCAGCCTGTCGGTGCCGCGCCAAGTGGTCGGCGAGAAGCGCAGTTCGCCCGGCAAAAACCAAACGATGCCCCGCCACCCCGCGGCGCTCAGCCTCGAGCCGAAGGTTACGCAAAACCACGGCATCATCTTCGCGCAGCCACAGCACGCTGTCGGGGCTCCTGGCGAGTAGCCGCATCCAGATGTCGAACATCGCCGGATTGATCTTGTAGGCTTGATTGAAACAGCAGAACACGAAGCCCCGCTCCGGCAGGTTGAGCTCGCTGCGGCTCGGCGTTCGCGCCGCAATCGGCTTTGCGGCGTCGTTCGGCATGAAGCTCTCGGGCAGCCAGACGACCGATTCGCTGTAGAAACGGAAATGCTCATGGGGAATGACGGTCGGATCGGCGACGATGTAATCGACGGAGCCGCTGCCCAGCGTTCCCGCATAACCTAGAAAGTTGACCTGGATGGGCGCAACACGGCGCGCCAGAACGCCATTGCGATTTCCGGCGGTGAAGCCGTGGAGATCGACCAAAATGTCGATCTCCAACTGTCGAATCCGTTCGGCAATGCGCTGGTCGCTCTGATCCCCGACATCCATGAAGTTTTCCGCGGCCGCCACTATTCTCTGCCGTATTGCGGAGGCCGGATCGGCGCTAAGCGATATTCCGGTTATCTCGAACTGCGATTTGTCATGATGCTCGAAAAGGCCGACGATCAAATGACCGACTGGGTGCTCGTTAAAATCGGCTGACAGATAGGCGACGCGAATGCGGTCATGCACAGCGACTTCGCCGCGCCACAGCGGCGCAAAGGTCGGCTGGTCGGCCATGTGACCCGTGGCGCAGCTTAATTGGTCCGCGGCCGTCGATGGTATCGCCAACATATTGAAGGGATCGCTCAGCAGCCGCCCCTTTCTCATCGTCGTGAGAAAATCCTCGATCTCCGCTTCCAAGTTCGTCCAGTCGCATGCAGCCAGCTTCGCATAAAGTCGATGGCTGGCCACGTAGTTCAAAGCCGGCTTCATCGCCATCGCTTTGCCGTACGCGGCAATCGCCTCCTGGTATCGTTTCAGCTTGGCAAGGGCGGTACCGCGGCCCAACCAGGCCTCGGCAAGATCGGCCCGAAGAGCCAGCGCCCGTTCGTAAGCGACCAGCGCGTCCTCGCTGTTGCGAAGCGCGAGCGCGACGTTGCCGCAACCCAGCCACGCCTGGGCCAGATCAGGGTTGAGCCGCAATGCTTCGTCATAGGCGGCAAGCGCTTGCTGAAACGATTGCAAACTCGCCAGAGCATTGCCCTTGTTGTAAAAAGCCTCGGAAAAATTTGGCTTGATCGCGATCGCGCGGTCAAAGTCGCGGATTGCCTCGCCGTAGCGCCGCAAGTCGGAAAAGACCGCGCCGCGATTGTTCCAGGTATCCGCGATCGAAGCATTGATCTGCAGTGCTTTGCTGAACTGTTCCAATGCCTCGGCAGGCCGCATCAGCGCTTTGAGAACCAGTCCGTAATTGGAGAAAGTCGCGTCCGACGTGGCGTCTTCAGCGAGCGCACGCCGACTGTAAATTTCAGCCTCTTCAAATCGGCCGAGCTGGGCCAAAAGAACGCTCAAAAGATTGAGGGCCGCGACATGGCGAGGCTGTAATTGCAGCACTTGCCGGAAAAATTGCTCGGCGGCGCCGGCATGACCCTGCTGCATTGCCGCGAGCGCGTGGCGAAATGCGCCATCTGCAGCGGCCGTCAACACCGACTGGCCTCTTTTTCCAGTTGTAATAGCAGCCTCCTTCCTCGGCATATGCCAATGAGGATCACGTCCCGCGACACGGGACGTGCAGTGTTGGCTTGTACTAGAGCAGATCCCGCTCATGTAGCGCCACTTCCCCGTCATGCGCGGGCTTGACCCGCGCATCCATGCGGCCCCGACGCAGCATGGATTGCCGGGTCAAGCCCGGC
>JASHQS010000184.1 GCA_030038995.1 Xanthobacteraceae bacterium | reverse complement strand
CGGTTGAAGAGCGCTCCGGCATGATCCGGCCGCGCCGCAAGGGCGCGGTCGTAGCTCGCCAACGCCTCGTCGAAGCGCCTGAGTTCATGCAGCGCGTTGCCGCGGCCGTAGAGCGCCTCGGCATGATCCGGCCGCGCCGCAAGGGCGCAGTCGTAGCTCGCCAGCGCCTCGTTAAAACGCTTGAGTTCATGCAGCGCATTGCCGCGGCTGCATAGCGCCCCGACATGATCGGCCTTGAGCGCGAGAGCACGGTCGAAGCTGGCCAGAGCGTCATCATGCCGCCGCAAGTCGTTGAGGGCATTGCCGCGATTGTTGAGCGCCTCGACAAAGTCAGGCTTCAGTTCGAGCGCCCGGTCATAGCTGGCGAGCGCCTCGCCATGGCGTTGCAGCTCGCACAAAAGATTGCCGCGGTTATAAAGCGCGTCGACGAAGTCGGGCCGCGATGCCAGCGCACGATCGTAGCTGATGAGCGCCTCCTCGCGGCGCCGCAAATCGCGCAGCAGGTTGCCGCGGTTATACGCCGCCTCGGCGTTGTCCGGTCGCAGCGTCAGCACCCGCTCGTAACTCGACAGCGCTTCCTCGTGGCGGCGCAAAGCGCGCAGCACGACGGCGCGGTTGTTGAGCGCCTCGTCGTGGTCCGGCTGGAGAGCGAGCACGCCATCGAAACCCACCAGTGCTTCCTCGAAGCGGTTCAAGGCATGGAGCGCGAAGGCGCGGCAGAGCAAAGCCTCGACAAAGTCGGGCTGCAGCGCGAGCGCCTGCGCCGCGCTCGCCAGGGTCGCTTCGAATTTTCCCGCCTGCAAGTGCGCCAGAGCGGCGCTGAAAGCGGCCTCCGCCGAACCCGGCTCGGTCGAACGCAGTTCCGCCGCAGCCGCGGGGAACTTTTCGCCGAGCGCCGCGGCCACGCTGGCCACGACCGCCTCCCAATCGCCGGGCTGCTTTTGCCGGAACAGCCGGGCGGTCGGATACCAGGGGCTGTCGGCGCGGTCGAGCAGCCAGCGCCAATCGGGTGCGTAAGGCAGCAGGATAAAGACCGGCTTGCCCATCGCCCCGGCCAGATGGGCGACCGCCGTGTCGACCGAGATCACGAGGTCGAGTTCAGCAATGGCGGCTGCGGTGTCGGCGAAATCCGCGAATTCCTCGCCGAGAGGCAGGATGCCGCCATGGGCGCCGAGCAGCTCGCGGTCTTGCGCGGTCATTTCCTTCTGCAGGCTGATCAAGCTGACGCCGGACGCGGCAAGCACCAGAAGCGGCGCCAAACCGATCGATCGGTTGCGGTCGTAGCCATGCTTGGCGGACCCGGCCCAGGCGATGCCGACGCGGGGTCCGACCTTCGGCCCAAGCCGCGACGTCCAGAGAGCGGCACGCTCGGGCGGCGCGGCGATATAAGGGATCGCTGCCGGCACCGTCTCGAGTCGCGTGGCGAACGCGAGCGGCAGGCTGAGCAGCGGACAGTGCAGATCGAAATCAGGGAGGGGTTCACCCTGGGCGAATATCTGCCCCACGCCAGCCAACGATGCGAGCAACGGCTTGAGCGGCGGCTGCACTTCAAGGACGACGCGGGCGCTGCGCGCCGCCACCATCGGCACATAGCGGCAGACCTGCAACGTGTCGCCGAGCCCTTGCTCGGCATGGAGCAGGATGGTCTTGCCGGCAAGATCGGCGTCGCCCTTCCACAGCGGCTGCGCAAAATTCCGCGGCGGCATGGCTGGCGTTTTCCAGCGCCACTCGTAGGCGCGCCAGCCGCGTTCAAAGTCGCCGCAGACCAGACGCGCCAAGCCCTCGTTCCAATGCGCGGTCGCGTGATCCGGCCGCAGCGCCAGCGCTTTGGCATAGCTCGCCAGGGCCTCGTCATGGCGGTTCAATTGATAGAGCGCATTGCCGCGGTTGCTGTGCGCTTCGATGTAATCGGGCCTGAGCGCGAGTACGCGGTCATAGCTCGCGATCGCCTCGTCCAGCCGATTGAGCGCGTGCAGCGCGGTCGCGCGGTTGTTCAGCGCCTCGACAGATTCGACGGGATCGGGCTTGAGCGCGAGCGCCCGGTCATAGGTGGCGAGCGCCTCACCATAGCGTTTGAGCTCGCACAAAACATTACCGCGGTTATAAAGCGCATCGATGAAATCGGGCCGCGATGCGAGCGCCCGATCATAGCTTGCCAGCGCCTCCTCGCGGCGTCCCAGATGGCGCAGCAGGTTGCCGCGGTTATACGCCGCCTCGGCGTTGTCCGGTCGCAGCGTCAGCGCCCGCTCGTAACTCGACAGCGCCTCCTCGTCGCGGCGCAAAGCGCGAAGCACGATGGCGCGGTTGTTGAGCGCCTCGTAGTAGTCCGGCCGCAGCGCCAGCGCGCGATCGAAACTCGCCAGCGCTTCCTCCAGGCGGTTCACGGCGTGGAGCGCGAGCGCGCGGCAATGCAGGGCCTCGACAAAGTCGGGCCGCAGCGCCAGCGCCCGCTCGACACTGTCGAGCGTCGCTTCGAATTTTCCTGCCTTCCAGAGCGCCAGAGCGTCGCTGAAAGCGGCCTCCGCCGCACTCAGGTGCGGCGCCGCTACGGAAAACTTTTCGCCGAGCGCCCGGCGCACCTCGGCGATGACGCTGTCCCAGTCGCCGGGCTGCTTTTGCCGGAACAGCCGGGCGGTCGGATACCAGGGGCTGTCGGCGCGCTCGAGCAGCCAGCGCCAATCGGGTGCGTAAGGCAGCAGGATAAAGACCGGCTTGCCCATCGCCCCGGCCAGATGGGCGACCGCCGTGTCGACCGAGATCACGAGGTCGAGTTCAGCAATGACGGCGGCAGTGTCGGCGAAATCCGTGAATTCCTCGCCGAGAGGCAGGATGCCAGCATGGGCACCGAGCAGCTCGCGGTCTTGCGCGGTCATTTCCTTCTGCAGGCTGATCAAGCTGACGCCGGACGCGGCAAGCGCGAGCAGGGGCTCGAGACCGATCGACCGGTTGCGGTCGTTGTCGTGCCTGGCGTACCCGGCCCACGCGATGCCAACGCGCGGTCGCGTTGCGCGACCGAGCCGCGGCGCCCATGCCGCCGCGCGCTCCGGCGGTGCCGCAATATAGGGAATCGCTGCCGGCACCGTCTCGAGCCGCGTGGCGAACGCGAGCGGCAGGCTCAGCAGCGGACAGTGCAGATCGAAATCGGGGAGACGTTCGCCCTGGGCGAAGACCGGCGCAACGCCGAAGCGGAGCAAGGGTTTGAGCGGCGGCTGCACTTCGAGGACGACGCGGGCGCTGCGCGCCGCCACCATCGGCACATAGCGACAGAACTGCAACGTGTCGCCGAGCCCCTGCTCGGCGTGGAGCAGAATGGTCTTGCCGGCGAGGTCGGCGTCGCCCCGCCACAGCGGTTGCGAAAAATTCCGCGGCGTCATGGTCGGCGTGCTCGTCCGCCAGCGCCACTCGTATTCGGAAAAGCCGCGCGCGAAATCGCCCAGGGCCAGATAGACGAGGCTTTGCCCGCAATGCGCCTCGGCGTAATTCGGCCGAAACGCCAGCGCGCGGGCATAGCTTGCCAGCGCCTCCTGGTGCCGGCCGAGGTCGCGCAGCGCATTGCCGCGATTGTGCAGCGCCTCCAGGTAGTCCGGCCGTACAGCGAGCGCGCGGTCGCAGCTCGCAATCGCCTCCTCGAAGCGATTGAGCGAGTGGAGCGCGGTCGCGCGGTTGTTCAGCGACTCGACGGAATCGGGCTTGAGCGCCAGCGCCCGGTCATAGCTGACGAGCGCCGCCTCGTGGCGGCCCATGCTGTGCAGCGCATTACCGCGGCGATTGAGTGCCTCAAGCTCATCCGGCTGATGCACCAGCGCCAGGTCGGCTGCCGCCAACGCCTCCTCGTAGCGGCCGACCGCTTGCAACGTGGCGGCGCGGCAGTTGTGGGCATAGCCGTAGCTGGGATGCAGCGCCAGCGCCTTATTGCAGCTCGCGAGAGCTTCATCGAACCGACCCAAGGCGTTCAATGCCAGGGCGTAGTTGCAAAGCGCTGTTGCCGAGCCGGCGTTGATGGCAAGCGCGCGGCCGATGAGCCGGCACGCCTCGTCATGCCGGCCTTGCTGTGCCGCCACTACTCCCAATAGATGAAGCGCGTCGAATTGTGCCGGCGCGGCGCTCAGCACGGACTCATAAAGCCGGGCGGCCTCGGCGAGCTGACCGGCCTGATGCGCGGCGAGCCCACGATGCAGCGCGTCTTGCGGCTCCATCGGGCCGGCGAAGGAGCTTGACACGAGTTTGCCTCAGAACGGACCTTGCACTGCAAATCAACTATAAGTCGTCGGCGCTAGCCGCGGCGATGGAGCCAGGCCTGCATCTGCAACGGTCGGCACCGCGCGCGGTGCTACATTTTCCCGTGCTGCATCGGCATGGATGGGACATCCGATGCGGTGACGTTGAAGACGGCGGGTTCGGCGCCGACCGTGACGATGACCCGATAGCGGCCCGCGGGCATCGTAACGTTATTGCCGTAGTGAGTGGATGAAGGCCCTTTTCCGATCACCTGCATGACGACGACCGGAACTTCGACCTGCTCACCGGCGGGACGTCCCTTGTCGTCGATGGGCCCGAACTTCATGGTCACGGTTGCATTGGTCACCACTTCGTCGGTCTTCCTCTTGAACACCTGCACGATGAGGTGATGATTAGGGTGCGAGGCTGCGTCCGGCATGACCGGAGCCGCACCGCCCTCTATCTCCATTCCCTGCGTGATATGCTTGGTCGCCACATCCTGCTTGCTGAAGAGCGGCTCGGCCGCCAGGAGTTGAAGTTCGACGCGGTCGGGTCCGACGACTCTCCTGCCGATCACGGCGGCATGTGCCGAGGCCGCCGATGCGACTGCAAGCATCAAGGCAACGGCTGGCGACCAAGCTCGATACGTGCGCATGTTGTTCTCCCTCGCTGCGACCTTCCTGAACCCGTGACATATATGCCGATATCCCGGAACGTACAACTCGACAGCGTCAGACGCGCGCGTTCTACCTCAAGCATATCAGTCGCGGTGCTGGCAGCCGCCCGCTCACACGCCGCCCTGAACACCTTCAATCGATCGGCATCGCGGCGGCGCGATCCGACGGCAGCGTCGTCCAGCCGGCAAAGCGGCCATGGGCGAGATGGTCGGCGAGCAGGGCGACGAAGCGCGCGCTGTCCTGCTCCGGCGTGATCTCGGCGAGCGTAACGCCAGAAAACAGCCGGCTCGTCCAGCCGGCCTCGTCGCGCTCGAGCCGGATCATGACGACGCGGTCGGCTTGGCGCTGCACCAAGAGCGAAATCGGCTCGAGAGCGAGCTTGATGGCGCCGAGCGCCGCGTCGTTGCCATCGAGAACGGCGCGCCAGATCGCGTCGGCCGGATAGCGGACGGCGAGCAAGCGAACCGCCGGATGCGGCGCGAAGCGCACGCGGCCGTGCGCGCTGGCGGCGAGGCCGGCCAGCGCATCGGGCTGCAGCGCCGGCGCATCGGGTGCGTTGAGCGCCACGTTGACCGTCCACTCGAGCCGCGCCACGTCGGCAAGATAGGCGAGCGCCGCCGCCGCGGGAAAGGCCGCAAGAAAATCGGGGAATTCGCCGCCGTAATCGCTGAGGCACGCCGTGCGCGGCGGGTGTTGTGCGATGAACGCCCGCGCGACGCCGTCAAAAAAATCCGGCCCGACCAGCTTATCGACCGCCGGATAGGCAAGGCGCAACGCCGCAATGAGCGTGATCGCCACGTTGTTGCGATAGACGTTGAACCGCGCCGCAGCGGCAAAGCCATCGCCGGCGATATGAGCGAGCGCCGCGCCGTCGCCCGGCGACAGGATGCTGCGCGCGACGTCGCGCTGGATGTCACGCAGCGTCGGCATGGGCGCCAGCCCGGCGCGGTTCCAACAGAATGGCGGCGGCGCGGTCCGCTTCCGCGATCAGGACGTCAAGCGGCGGAATATTGGTGTCCCATTCGATCAGTGTCGGCAGCGGACCGAAACGCCGCACGGCTTTTCTGAAAAGCGACCACACCGCGGCATCGACGTGCGAGCCGTGATCGTCGATGAGAAGCACGGCGTCGCCGTCGAGAGCCTTCATGGTATGCCCGGCCAGATGCAGCTCTTTGATGTCGCCTGACGGCAACGCGTCCAGATAGGCGTGTGGATCCCAGCCGTGATTGGCGGCGCAGACGACGATATTGTTGACGTCGCACAGAATGCCGCAGCCGGTGCGCTGCGTAACGGCGCTGAGAAACTCGCTCTCCGGAATGGTCGAATGGCGGTACTGCAGATAGCTCGACGGGTTTTCGACAAGAATCCGTCGCCGCATGGCCTGTTGAAAGCGATCGACGTTGTTGCAGACGACGTCGAGCGCCTCCTCGGTGAGCGGCAGCGGCAACAGGTCGCCCAGATAATCGCCCTCGCTGATGCTCCAGGTCAGATGCTCGGAGACCAGGCCGGGCTCGATGCGCCCGGCCAGGCGCACGATGCGATCGAGATGCGCGGCATCGAGGCCGTCGGCGCTGCCGAGCGACAGCCCGACGCCATGGAGCGACACCGGATAATCGCGGCGGATGGTTTCCAGGTCGCGAGAAGCGGCGCCTGCCAGGTAGTTTTCGCTGTGGACTTCGAACCACGCCACCGGCGGGCGCCGCGCGATGACCGCCTTATGATGCGGAAAGCGCAGTCCGATGCCGGCCAGTGCCGGAATCGTTTCCGGCACGCGATCGGTCAACACGCGCACGGACAACCCGCGGCTCTCAGTGAGGCTCCAGGCTGCCGCCTGCGATCCGCGTACACAGGCCGGTCGGCACCAGCACGAACGACGCCGGATCGCGCGCTTCTTTGGCCATGCCGTGGCAGGAATGCGTCGCGGTGCCGCAATCGTTCTTGCCCGCAACATTGATGCCGTAGCACATTTCGAGGTGCTCTCTTGCCATCTTCTTCTTGATGAAGTTCAGCATCGCCTTCATCGCCGGGTCGTCTTGCATGGCGGCCCGGCTCGGTGAACCTTGCAGCGCCAGCGCCAGACCCACGGCGACCGACAGCACTGTCGCACCACACACTGTTTTCATGATGCCCTCTGTCCGCGTTTCCCGTAGGAGTTCTTGGTTTGGTTGACACGGGAGCGCGCCCCTCTATACCATCATAACCGCAACCGAGAATTTTCGCCAGCATTTTCTCACCTTAGCGAGCCGTGCGGTTCCCTCATGCGCGTTCGCACGATAGCCAGCCTGAGCGCGGTGCCTGCGGCCGCCATCATTGTCGTGCTGATCGCGTGGCGCGCGGCAATACTCGGAGCCGCCGACAGTTCGCTGTCCGCGGCATCGCATTCGCCGGACGGGGCGCCGTTCATCGCTTGGCCGACGCCGCGCCCGATCGCGGCGTTCGGTTTCACCAACGGCGACGGTGCGCCGCGCACGCTTGCGGACTTTCGCGGCCGCCTGGTGCTTCTCAATCTCTGGGCGACCTGGTGCGTGCCGTGCCGCAAGGAAATGCCGGCGCTCGATCGCCTGCAGGCCAAGTTGGGCGGACCGGGCTTCACCGTCGTTCCATTGTCGATCGATCATCGCGGCCGCGACGCTGTCGCGCGCTTTTATCGCGAGCTTGGGCTCAGTTCGCTCGGCATCTACGTCGACAAATCGGCAAACGTCACCTACGCCGTCAACGCGGTGGGCATGCCGACGACGTTGTTGATCGACGCCGAAGGCCGCGAACTGGGCCGCGTCATCGGCCCCGCCGAATGGGACGGCGCCGCGATGCTGTCGCGGCTGGCGCGCTATCTGCAAGCCGGCGCACGCGGCGCACGCGCCGATCTCCACACCAACTGAGTGCTGCGCGTAGGCCGGTCACTTCGCCATCCGGACGGCATCCATGCCGATGGCCGGCAGACGCATCACCACCGTGCGATTGTTCTTTTCCAGCACCGCCTCGCGCGCGGCGACCGAGCGCAAAATCCAACCATCGTCGCCGTCGCCGACTTTCAGCCGAACGACCGCGTGCGCCGTGTTCTTGACAAACACCGCGTAGCCCTCGCCGTTGCCGACGATCACCCCGACGAGATTGACGGCCGGCTGCTCCGGCTGGGGCGGTTGGTGCGGCTGGGGCGGCTGGTGCGGCGGTGCGGCTTTCACTTGCCGGGGCGGTCCAGCGGGCATGACCGGCCTGTACGGCCGACGCGACCGCGAAAAGATCGGGCGTTCGCGCGTCGCATGCAAGGATTCAACGCGAATCCCCCATAATGGATTGCCCATTACGGGCATGTTTGCCGCCGCGCCCTCGACCGGCGGCGGCATTGCCGGCATGGGGCTGGCCTTCGGCATAACGGCATCAAGGTCATTGAGATTTTCGGCGGCGCGAAGAGCGGCGCCGGCGCCGACGAGGAGGCAGCAAGCCGCGCCGGCGAAGCCGAGAATCCACGCGCGAGACGACGTCATTTGCCGTTCCACCACTGTCCGGAAACCGCCATCAAGACCTTCATCCGGCCGCCGTTCACGCCGGTGGTCGGCGCCTCGACGGCGAGCCGATCGATAAACAGAACCGGCATGCCGGCCTCGATGTCATAGAGCAGATATTGCAGAGATCCCTCGGCGAGGTCGCAGCTCACGAGCAAGCTGATCCAGCCATCCTTGGCGCGGTCGCTGTCGAGATCGACCTGCGAAGACAGCACGTTGCCGCCGTTTTTACGGATCGTCGCCGCAATGCGTTGCAGCAAGGCGGCGCCGCCGACATTCACGGTTTCACCTTCGAGGAAGGGCGAACCTTCAGGCGCCGCGGCGAGCGGCGATGCGCCGGGCTGGCCTGACGGCGAGCGGGCGTCCCACTGCGCCAGCATGGTCTCAGCGGCCGCCACCGAGGCGCTCCGCTCGGCAATTGCGGACAATGAGTTCCAGGTCAACGCGATCGCCAATGCGATCAGCGCAACGTACCCCGCGACTGCTGCGGCGCTGATCAGCGACGTTCGGTTGGCGAAACGCATCTGGCTCATGGCGTCACCGAGAAATTCGGCTCCATGAGCGCCTCGATGCTGAAACGGTCGCCCCGCTCGGAAGGCGAATGCGTGATCGGGGCAAAGAAGGTTGCGTGGCTGAAATGCCGCGTCCGTTCGATCAGGCGGATCAGTTGCGGGGCATCACGCGTGATGCCAACCAATTGCAGCTTGTTGGCCTCGATACGCATCTCGGTAACGTAGGTGTTGTCGGGCAGAATCTGCGACAGGATCTCGAGGGCGATGACGTCCGACGGCACCGTGTTCTTGCGCCGCAACAGCGCCTGCTCGGCAAGCGTCCTAGGGTCGGAGGCGTCGCGCGTGATCAGCGCGGCGGACCGCTGCCGCGCAATTCGACCGGCAAGTTCGTCCTGGCGCGCTTGAAGATTGCCGCCGACGATGCTGGCGGCAATGCTCGCCGTCGCCGCGATCAGCAAGGCGGCCGCCAATGCGATTGCCAGTATCCGGCGCGTCAGGTGCACGTCGAGCTTGCGGGCGACGTTTTCCTCCAGCACGGTGATCGGCGGCGTCTCCGGCGCGGCCTCGGGGCTCGCCACACGGATGACGACGGAACGCGCCCCAAGCGCCGAGAAGGCCTGCAATATCGGCGCCAGCATCGCCTTCGCGGTTGCGGCTATGGTGACCACAAGCCGGCCCGGACCGGCCTCGGCAGGCGCACTGAAGCCGAACGCCGCCTGATCGGCGTTCCACGGCGTCAGGCGGTCGATTTGCGCGCGCACGACGCCATCGAGAAATTCGGCAGCGCGTGACGGTAATTCGAGCGGCTTGAAGACGAAGCGGTCGGACCGCACCAACAACTCGATCCGGCTGCCGTGCAGCACCGTCTTGACGCGCGGCGCGAGCGCGGCGCCGCGCGTGCCGTGTTCAACTTGCCCATTTTCGACGTGAAGCTCGAGATCGCGCGCATCGGCGATGGCGCCGCCGCCGGAACGCACGATAAAGTAGCCGTGCTCCCCTTCTTGCAGACAAACCGGACGCTCGTTGCGCCAATGGGCCAGCAACAAAAGCAAGCCTTCGGCAACCAGCGCGAGCCAGCGCCAGAAGCCGTCCTGGATGTTCGTCGCCGCTGTCATCGCATTCCCGTCCGGCGGTGATTATACACGGTTTGCATCTTGACCGTGCCCGGGATCATCTGGGGACCAGCATAGGGCAAAGGGTCGCCATCCTCGACCAAGTGCAGCGCGCCGGCAGTTCGGCGTGGATCAGCGTGCTCGTCGATGCGCCGAGCACGAGCGAGGTGGCATTGTCGCGCAAGCTGATCCGCACCGCGCGTGGCAGCGCCGCCCTGCCGTGCCAGGTGCTTTGCCAGACCCGGTCGGGCCCCGCATAGGAAAACGACACGCGATAAGGTGCGTGGATCATGACCACCGGATTGGCGAATGTGAGCTCGCCGTTCTCCGGCGAGTAATCGCTCCCTATCGGCAGCGGCGCCGTGCTGCGCACCAAAGCCGGCCCGCGTTCGCCGCTCGCCTCCGCCAGCCGAACCACTTGCAGACCCGCGGCCGCATTCGGCGCCAGCGTCGTGCGCACGAACGTCACTGACAATTCGCCGCCGTCGAACAGCGGCGGCCCATTGCCGGCGTCGGCCGATACGTACTGCGCGGCGGCGATGTCGTCGGTCAGCCGCTCGAGGCTCAGGGCGAGCGACCCGCCGCTCTGCAGCCGAGCAAAACCGCGATCCCAGTTGGGCAGCCACTGCGCCGTGATGGTGGCAAGCGCCGCCAAGATGATGGTCATCAGCAGCATCGCGGCGAGTGCTTCGACCAAGGTAAAGCCGGCGCAACGCCGCCGCGTTGTTGGTGCGCGTCTCATCTGCCGGCGCCTTCGTTGTGCCGCAGCCGAACCGTATCGACGCGGATGATCTCGCCGCTCGGCGCTTGCAGGCGCAGCACGATTGTTTGCGGCAGCCACGGCGTCGGGCGGGCGGGATCGACGAAATCGGCGGCGAACGGCAGCACATCGATGCGCCAGCGTTCGGCCGCAAACGCGCCGCGCAATTGGCCGGGCGTCAGCTGATCGCGGTCGGGCAGCGCCGTGAGCACCGCGCGCGCCGCCCCAATTAGCGAAAGCCGTGCTTCGACCACTTCGGTGCCGCGGACATTTGCGGCGATGACCGCCGCTATGGCGCCGAGCGCGACGGCGACGACCGCGAGCGCGACCAAGGCCTCGATGATGGTGAAGCCAGCCGTCCGCCCTCGCTCGTCAGCGTGGCTCGACCGGCACAATCTCCGCTCCTCCTGTCAGCCAATTGACCCGAACCTGGAAGCCGACGCCGTCGCGCGTCAGCGCCACGACGCCGCCGCACGACATGCCGGAAGGCAGGAAATGGATGGCTGCGCCCGCGGCTCGGTCCTGGCAGCGCTCGGCGAGCAGCGCGCCCACCGTGACGTCAGCTGGAAATTGCAAAACCTCGCCGGTCGCCCCCGATCGAATGATCCGCGAACGGGCATCGACCAGCGTTGCAATTTCGCGATGCTGACGTTGCGCCGCGGTGTGATCGGCGTTCAAGAGAGCGGCCGTCTGCATGGCATAGGCCTCGATGCGCGGCAGCGGCGTGACCCGCGGAATCGCCGGCAGCACGATCGCCGCCAGCAGCCCGATAATGGCCAGGATGCAGACGACTTCGAGCAGCGTGAATCCAGCCGCTGCGTCCTCAGCGCGTCCAGCTCGTGATGTCACTTGCGGTTCCCGTGCCGCCCTCATGGCCGTCGGCGCCGTAGGAGACGATGTCATACGCACCGTGTTGCCCGGGCGAACGATACACATACGCATTGCCCCACGGATCGGCCGGCACAACGCCGCCTTTCAGGTAGGGGCCGTTCCACGTCGCGGAGTCTTCCGGCCGCTGCACCAGGGCCACGAGCCCTTGCGAACTCGTCGGATAGCGGCCTTCGTCCAGATAGTACAGGTCAAGGGCGTTGCCGAAGCTTTCGATCTGGATTTTCGCGGCCTTGACTTTGGATTCCGCCAGGTAGTTGAGCACGCGCGGCGCGACCAGCGCCATGATGAGACCGATGATCGTGATAACGACCAACATCTCGATCAAGGTAAACCCGGCCTCGCCGGCTCGCGCCGCCGACAAATGCCGGCGCCGCGAGCCAAGGGATGCGAACTTGATCATGTGCCTACCTCAATAGCCGACGATCTGACTCACCGACAGCAAGGATGTCATTACCGAGACGATCAGCCCGCCGACCACGGTGCTGATGCAGATAATGGCGGCGGGACCCGCGATACCGACAATGCGGTCAAGGCTGCGCTGGAGCTTCGCCTCGTAAAACTCCGCGATGCGGCTGCTCACGCTGGCAAGCTGTCCAGTCTCTTCGCCCAACCTTAGCATTCGCACCGCGGCGGCGGGAAGCACTTTGGCGTCGGCCAAGCCGTCGCAAAGCTTGCCGCCGTGGCGAACGCGCTCGGCGACCTTTTGCCATGCCCCCGGCCGGCCGCGCCGGTCCATCATGTCGACGAGAATGCGCAGCGCCGCCGACAGCGTCGTGCCGCTGCCGAGCAACAGCCCGATATTCCGGCAAAACAGCGCGCTGGTCTGGAACGCCAGCAGCGATTTCAAAAGCGGCAGCCGCGCCATCGTGTTCCAGGCCGCGCGTTGTACGTCGGGGCGGCGCGCCAATAGCCAGACCGCCGCGACCGCGAGCGCGCCGAAAAACGCCATCAGATCGCCGTGCGCGCGCACCAAGTCCGACAAGCCGAGGAAGAAGACGACGATAGGATCGAGCTTGGCTTTGAATCCGCGCAGCACCGAGGCAAATTGCGGCAGCACGAACAGCAGGAAAAAGGCCAAGACGCAGCTTGCCGCGCACAGCACGAAGGCCGGGTAGCGAACGGCTTCGCCCAATTTGCGGCGCAGCGCCTCCCCGCGCTCGCGATCGGCGGCGATCACTTCGAGAATATGGTCGAGCGTTCCGGAAGCTTCGCCGACCCGGACCAGCGCCACGTAGATCGCCGGAAAAACCGTGGGGTGGTGCGACACCGCTTCGGCAAAGCTCTCGCCGCCGAGGATGCTGGAGCGTATTTTGCCGACGACCGGGCTCAGCCGCGCGACATCCATGTCGGTCGTGAGCAGATCGAGCGCCGCGTCGAGCCGCGCGCCGGCCTTGAGCAACAGCGCCAGATCGCGGGTGAAGATGGTGACGTCTTCGACGCGCGGCCCGCTGAAAAAGCCGAGGTTCAGGCGCCAGATCGTCGTGCGGCCGCTGTCCGCCGCCGTGTCGATCGGGACCAGCCCGAGATACTCGACCTGGCGGACGACCTCGGCGGCGGTCGGCGCCGAGATCGAACCGCTCACGATCTCGCCGCTCTGGGTCAGCGCCCGATAGCGAAAGGTCGGCACGGTTGTCACCGCAGCGCCACCACCCGCAGCGCCTCGACCGGCGACGTTGTCCCGGCCCGGCACTTGGCAACGGCGTCATCCAGCATCGTCGTCAAGCCATCCGCCAGCGCGGCCCGCTCGATCTCGGCGGAGTTGGTCCGCTTGCTGATCAGGCCGCGAATTTCCTCGCTCATCTCGATGATCTCGAACACGCCGTGGCGTCCGCGGTAGCCGGTGCCGCCGCAGCGCTCGCAGCCTTGCGCATCATGGACGCTCTCGCCGACGTGGAACCCGAGAGCACCGTAGCGTGGATCGGCGGCAAAATCCTGCTGCTCGAGGGTGCGCGCCCGCTTGCAGCGATCGCAAAGGATCCTGATCAGACGTTGGGCGATCACTCCGCGCAAGGTGGAGGCGAGCAAAAAACCTTCGACGCCGAGGTCGAGCAGCCGCGGGATCGCCGCTGCAGCGGTCTCGGTATGCAGCGTCGTCAATACCAGGTGCCCGGTCAGCGCCGCGTGCACGGCGATATGGGCGGTTTCGGCGTCGCGCACCTCGCCGACCATGATGACATCCGGGTCATGACGAAGAAAGGCGCGCAGGGCGGCAGCGAAGGTCAACCCGATCGCCGGTTTGATCTGCGATTGGTTGACGCCTTCGATCTCGTACTCCACGGGATCCTCGATGGTCAGGATCTTTCGTGAGGTATCGTTGAGGATGCTGAGCATCGTCGCCAGCGTGGTGGTCTTGCCGCTGCCGGTCGGGCCGGTAAGGATGATCATGCCGTGCGGCAGGTTTAACAGACGGTTGAGCTTGGCCTCGTCGGCGCTCGCCATGCCGAGCTTGCCGATGTCGAGCAGGCTGCGATTGTTGGGCAGCAGCCGCAGCACCGCCGATTCGCCGTGTTGCGTCGGCACCGTGGCGACGCGAATGTCGAGATCGACGCCGTTGACCTGCTGACGGGCGGCGCCGTCTTGGGGCAGACGGCGCTCGGCAATATTCAATCCGGCGAGAATCTTGACGCGCGAGATGATCGCCTGCGGCGGCACGCCGGCGGGCGCCGGCATGCTGCGCAGCAAGCCGTCGACGCGCATGCGCACGACCAGACGCGACTCGAATGGCTCGATGTGAATGTCGGTGGCGCGCAACTCGACCGCGCGTTCGAAGAGGTCGTTGACGGCGCGCACGACGGGGGCGCCGCTGGCCAGGTCGCGCAGGCTCTCGATATCGTCATCGATCCGTTCCAGTGCCACGGCCGCGTCTGCAGCGCCGTTGTCGCCGAGACGATCGGCAAGCACGACGGCAATGTCTTCGAACGAGGCGACGGCAACCTCCACCGCGCCGCCGAGAACGATTTCGGCGGCGCGCCGGGCCGCCGTCTCGGTCGGATCGGCGACGGCAAGCACGGCTCGCGCCTTGGCATCCAGGCAGGGAAAAACGCACGCTTCGCGCAGGAAGCGCTGCGAAAATTTTTCGGCCAGCGACGGCGCCGCCATGAGCTCGGCCAGACCGATGCGCGGCAGCGCGAAGAAGCTCGCCACCTTGTCGGCGAATTCGTGCGCCGACGTTTCGGTCAGCTGCCAAAGTTTTTGCAATGGCTTGCCGCCGCGGCGCGCCTCGGCGACGTTGAAGCGCAGCGCCGCTTCGCCTCCCAGCTCATCGCAAAGCTGGCGATAGAAATCCTGCAACATGTCGTCGCCGCGCAAGACATCGCGGCGGCCGACATTGCCGCGAGCGCGATCTGAGACCACGTCGCTCATCGCCGAACTCACCTGGCCAAACAGAGTCCTTGACTAACGCCGCGCTTCGTCCATACTCGTTATGCCGGTATCGGGGTGGAACGCTAGTAGAGATAGAAAGCCTAGTACAGCTAGAGCATTAGTACAAATAGTAAGTCGGTGGCACGACGGTGGTCAATCTTCGCCGATGGGTCGGGGGCGGCGCGGTGGTGGCGTGTCTGGTCGGCAGCTTGCTTGCAGGCTGCGACTTGACCAGCTCCGGCCGCTCTGCTGGGCCACAACATGTGCCCGATCCTTTCGACACCGTCCAAAATACCAACCTCGATCCGCGTTTTCCCGAGCAGGTTGCCCAGCCGGTCATTCCGCAACGGGCCGCGCAGGGCGCCAGCTATTACGGTCATGAAGCGACGATGGAGCCCGCGCCCGTGCAAGCGGCGAGCGACGGCGAAGGTTATGAGTTGAATTTCGAGAATGCCTCGGTGGCCGCGGTCGCCAAGGTCATCCTCGGCGATATCCTGCAGACCGGATACACCATCGATCCGCGCGTGCAAGGCACGGTGACGATTTCATCCGGCCGGCCCGTGCCCAAGCGCGACCTCGTTGCCGTGCTGGAAACCGCGCTGCGCATGAGCAATGTGGTGCTGGTCGCGGGCCGCGACGGCTATCGGCTTATTCCCGGCGGCGACGCTAAGAGCAGCGTCGCCGCCACACCCGCTGGTGACGATCAGCAGGGCGGCTACGGCATCAGCGTGGTGCCGCTGCGCTACACGTCGGCGCAGAATATTCTCAAGTTGCTCGACAGTTTCGCCATCAAGGCCGGCATGGCGCGCGCCGATGCCGCGCGTAATTTGATCCTGGTCGAGGGCAACGGCCCGGAACGAAAAACCGCAGTAGACACCATATTGAGTTTCGACGTCGATTGGATGCGCGGCCAATCGGTCGGAATTTATCCGCTGCAAAATGCCGCCCCCGAGGAGATGATCAAAGAGCTCACCAAGATCATGGAGAACGGCGACGGCGGCCTCAATCAGACCTTGATCACGTTGCAACCGGTCAGCCGCCTCAATGCTGTCCTGGTCGTCACCCGCAAGCCCTACCTGTTGCGGCAAACGGCCGCCTGGATCAAACGGCTCGATCGGGCCAACGATGCGGGCGCATCGGTTCACGTCTATCGGCTGCGCTACGGCGACGCGCGGCAGATCGCAAAGGTGCTGGGCGATCTATTCGGCGCGGAGCGGCAACAGGGCCTCGAATCTGCCGTGAACCAGCTCGCGCCCGGCTCCGGCGCGGCCGTTGCGTCGAGCAGCGTTCCCGGCGGCCAGCCAGGCGGCGGCGGCGCCGCGAGCGCGCCGACCG
>JASHQS010000183.1 GCA_030038995.1 Xanthobacteraceae bacterium | reverse complement strand
TTCCATGCCTCGATATCTCAAGCGCGGAATGGATGCGAGCGCGATCAAGGCTGCCGATGCCAAGGTGCGCGAAACCGTCGAGCAGATTCTCGCCGCGGTCGAGGCGCGCAAGGACGCCGCGGTCCGCGAGCTGTCGCAAAAGTTCGACAATTGGTCGCCGGCCTCGTTCAAGCTGACGGCGGCCGAGATCGAGCGCGCCATCGCCCAGGTCAAAAAACGCGATCTCGACGACATCAAGTTCGCCCAGGCGCAGGTACGCAATTTCGCGCAAAAGCAGCGCGATACCTTGCGCAACCTCGAAGTCGAGACGCTGCCCGGCATCGTGCTCGGCCACAAGCACATCCCGGTGAACTCGATCGGCTGCTACGTGCCCGGCGGCCGCTATCCGATGGTCGCCTCGGCGCACATGTCAATCGTCACCGCGCGCGTTGCCGGCGTGAAGAAAATCATCGCCTGCGCGCCGCCGTTTCGCGGCGCTCCGCATCCGGCGATCGTCACGGCCATGCATTTCGGCGGCGCCGACGAGATTTTCGTGCTCGGCGGCGTACAGGCCGTCGCCGCGATGGCGCTCGGCACCGAAACCATCGCGCCGGTCGACATGCTGGTCGGACCGGGCAACGCCTACGTCGCCGAGGCCAAGCGCCAATTGTTCGGCCGCGTCGGCATCGATCTCCTTGCCGGGCCGACCGAGACGCTGATCATCGCCGACGAGGCCGTCGATGGCGAAATGTGCGCCACCGATCTGCTCGGCCAGGCCGAACACGGGCCGACCTCGCCCGCGGTGCTCATCACCAATTCGGAGAAGCTCGCTCGCCAGACCATGGCCGAGGTCGAGCGGCTTCTCAAAATCCTGCCGAGCGCCGATCTCGCCGGCAAGGCCTGGGCCGATTTCGGCGAAGTCATCGTCTGCGACGACGAGGCCGAGATGGTGCGCGAGGCCGACCGCGTCGCCTCCGAGCACGTCCAGGTGATGACCCGCGATCCCGATTATTTTCTCGCCAACATGAAGAATTACGGCTCGCTGTTTCTGGGCCCGCGCACTAACGTCGCCTATGGCGACAAGGTGATCGGCACCAACCACACGCTGCCGACCAGGAAGGCGGCGCGTTACACCGGCGGGCTGTGGGTCGGCAAGTTTCTCAAGACCTGCACCTATCAGAAGGTGCTCACCGACGAAGCCAGCGCCAAGATCGGTGAGGTCTGCTCGCGGCTCTGCGTGCTCGAGCACTTCCTGGCTCACGCCGAGCAGGCCAACGTCCGCGTGCGCCGCTACGGCAGGCGCAACGTGCCGTACGCGCAGGCGGCCGAATAGGCCGTCATTCCGGATTGCCGCGAGGCGGTAAATCCGGAATCCATAATCCCGGCCGCAGGGGTTATGGATTCCGGGTTCCTCGCGGAGCTTGTCATCGGGCCGGCCACTTCGGGCCGGACCCGTTGGCTCGGCCCCGGAATGACGCGAGGGAGGACATGCCTATCGATCTTGCTAAAACTCCGAGCTTTCGGCTCGACGGCAAGCGCGCGCTGGTCACCGGCGGCGGGCGCGGCATCGGCCTTGCGGCGGCTGCGGCACTGGCCGAGGCCGGCGCGCATGTCACGCTCGCGGCGCGCACCCGCAGCGAAATCGAAGACGCTGCCGCCGCCATACGCGGGCGCGGCCAACAAGCGGCAGCGTTGCCGCTCGACGTGACCGACGTTGCCGCGGTGCGGCGCGCGATCGAAACGGCGGCGCCGTTTCACGTCCTGGTCAACAATGCCGGCATGAACCGGCCGGCTTTGCTGCCGGACGTCACGGCCGAGGATTTCGACGCCATCTTTGCGCTCAACGTGCGCGCTGCGTTTTTCGCCGCGCAGGCGGTGGCGCTGCGCCTCATCGCGGCGAAGCTGCCCGGCTCGATCATCAATATCTCCTCGCAGATGGGCCATGTCGGCGCCGCGCGGCGCACCGTCTATTGCGCCTCCAAGCACGCCATGGAGGGTTTTACCAAGGCGATGGCGATCGAGCTTGCGCAGCACAATATCCGCGTCAACACGCTCGGTCCTACTTTTCTCGAAACGCCGATGACAAAACCGTTCTTCGCCAACAAGGCGTTTCGCGACGAGGTGCTTGCGAAAATAAAGCTCGGCCGGCTCGGCCAGCTCGACGAACTCGCCGGGGCCATTGTGTTTCTCGCCTCCGACGCCTCCTCGCTGATGACCGGCTCGGCGCTCGTCCTCGACGGCGGCTGGACCGCGGAGTGAATACAGCGCAATTGCCTGCGCCGGTCCGTTGTGATTCAATGGCCGAAAACGCCAAAAAACGCCGTCCGGAGGCGACGCCCATGAGCATCACCATCTGCCCGGTCACGCCAAACTTCGCCGCCGAAATCGGCGACGTCGACCTGTCGCGGCCGATCGCGCCGTCCGATGTTGCGGCGATCAAAGACGCGTTCGCGAAATACGCAGTCCTTATTTTTCCCGATCAGCATCTGTCGCAGGACCAGCATCTCGACTTCGCCCGGCATTTTGGGCCGCTGGAGACCACCATCGCGCTGTTTCGCAAGGACGCGAAGTTGCGCGTGCCGAAGGAGTTCGCCGACGTATCGAACCTCGATCCCGAGAACGAAGTGTGGGGCAAGGATTCGCGGCAGCGCCTGTTTCAGCTCGGCAACAGGCTGTGGCACACCGACAGTTCGTTCAAGCGGCTGCCGGCACGCGCCTCGCTGCTCTATGCGCGTTCGATTCCGCCGGTCGGCGGCCATACCGAATTCGCCGACGAACGCGCGGCCTACGACGCGCTCCCCGAAGACATGAAGCGCCGGCTCGAAAGCCTCGTGGCGGAGCATTCGATTTTCAATTCGCGCGCGCGGCTCGGCTTCGCCAGCTTCAGCGACGAGGAGCGGCAGGGACTGCCGCCGGTGCCGCAGGTTGTGGTGCGCACGATTGCGGAATCCGGCCGCAAGTCGCTCTACCTTGCGTCCCACGCCGGGCGCATTTTCGGCATGCCCGAGGCCGACGGACGCACGCTCATCGACCAGCTCGTCGCTCACGCCACGCAACGGCAATTCATCTACACCCATCGCTGGCGCGTGCGCGATCTCGTCATCTGGGACGATCGCTGCACCATGCACCGCGGCACCGCGTTCGACGATCTGCGCTGGAAGCGCGACATGCAGCGCGCCACCGTGTGCGACGTGGCCAACACCTGCGAGCAGGAAGGCATCGCCGTCGCGGCGGCGTAGCGAAAACCGCGATCCTACGCGGAAACCGGATAAACGGCCTTTTCGCCCGACAGCACGCGCGCCACGTCGCTGGCGCATTTGATCTGCAGCTCTTCCAGCGCCTCGACCGAATAGAACGCGGTGTGCGGGGTGAGGATCACGTTGTCGCGGCCGATCAGCGGCGAATCTTTGGCCAACGGCTCGCTCGTCACCACGTCGAGCGCGGCGCCGCCGAGCCGGCCGGAATCGAGCGCGGCGACGAGCGCCGGCTCGTCGACCAGCGGGCCGCGCGCGGTGTTGATCAAATAGGCGCCCTTTTTCATCTTGGCGAACGCGGCGGTGTTCATCAGCCCGCGCGTCGCCGGCAACAGCGGCGCGTGCACCGATACGAAGTCAGAGCGCGCCAACAGCTCGTCGAAGCTCACGCCTTCGACGCCGGCGGCATCGAGCATATCCTTGGTGACGTATGGATCGTGCGCCAAGACTTTCAGCCCGAACGCCTCGGCCTTCGGCGCCAGCGCGCGCGGGATGTTGCCGAAGCCGACGAGGCCGAGCACTTGGCCTTCGAGCCGCCGCAGCGGCACCAGCGGCGGCACCTCCCAGCGGCCGGATTGCACCAGCTTGTCGGCGAGCGTCACCTTGCGGGCGAGCGCGAGCAGGAGCGCCATGGCGTGGTCCGACACTTCGCGCAGGCAATAATCCGGCACGTAGTTCACCGCGATGCCGCATGCCTTGGCCGCCGCCAGGTCGATGTTGTCGACGCCGAGCCCGAAGCGGCCGATCGCTTTGCATTTTGCCAGCCGGCGCAAGAGATCGCCGGGAAGCTTCGCGTACGTCACCAGGATCGCGTCGGCGTCGCGCGCCACCGCCAAAATGTCGTTCGCCGATGGACTCTCGGCCATGCGGTATTCCGGATCGAGCCGCGCCAGCGCTTTTTTCGCGGGGTCGAGCGAAGGGAAGGGGCTGTCGGTGATGGCGATCGTTATTCGGGACATCGGCGTGAAACTCCGGACGCGAATGGCGAATGGCGAATAGCGAATGGAAATATGTTGCCGCTTCCATCCATTCGCCACTCGCCATTCGCTATTCGCGATCGCCGCCACATCGTGATGGCAGCTCGATCACAGAGCAAACACCTGCGGGTTGACGCAGTTCGGCAGTTTATGGCCGCCGAGGAAGGCGAGGATGTTGTCGACCACGATGGCCGCCATGGCCTCGCGCACTTCCGGCGTGGCGCTGCCGAGATGCGGCGTGAGCACGAGGTTCGGCATTTGGCGCAGCGCCTTGTCGACCTTCGGCTCGTGCTCGAACACGTCGAGGCCAGCGCCGGCAATTTCCTTGCGTCGAAGCGCCCGCACCAAAGCGGCTTCGTCGACGATGGCGCCGCGTGCGGTGTTGATCAGAAACGCGCTTGTCTTCATCAGCCGCAGCTCGCGTGCGCCGATCTGATGCCGGGTCTCGGCGTTGAGCGGCGAATGGAGCGAGACGAAATCGGATTCGCGGAGCAATTGATCGAGCGGCACGAAAGTGAGGCCGGCTTCGCGCTCCTCGTGCTCGGGCTTGCGCCGCGGCATCCAGTACAAAACGCGCATGGAAAAGCCGTGGGCGCGGCGCGCCACCGCCTTGCCGATCAGGCCGCCGCCGCCGATCAGGCCGAGGGTCTTGCCCCAGACGTAGCTGCCCATCAGAAAGGCCGATTGGCTTCCCGGAAATTTGCCGGCGCGCGCCAGGCGGTCGCCTTCGAGGATGCGCCGCGCCGCGGCGATCATCAGGCCGAAGGTCAGGTCGGCCGTTGCTTCGGCGGTAATGGGCGCGGTGACGGTGACCGGAATGCGGCGCTGCGTCGCCGCCGCAACGTCGATGTTGGACGGCGTGATCGATTGTGCGGCGATCAGGCGCAGCTCGGGGTTCGCGGCGACCACGTCGCGGTCGATCTTATCGTGCAGCAAACAAAACAGAATGTCGGCATTGCGCACTTGCGCGATCAGCGTGCGCTTGGGAATGATACGGCTCGAATCGGGAAAAACGGTCACGCGCGCCACCGCACGCAGGCGTTTGAGCGCGTGCCCGGAAACCGGCTGCGTCACGAAGATGCGCGGGCGCGCCGGTTTTTTTGCCCGCTTTTTTGTTTTTTCTGCCATCAGGCGCGCCACCGCACGATGCCGGCGACGCCGTCGACCGCGACCTGCGCGCCGTCGGGAATGTGCCGCGTGGCGTCGAGCACGCCGAGCACCATCGGAATGCCGCGCTCGCGGGCGAGCGACGCGAGATGCGAGGTCGAGCCGCCAAGTTCGGCGACGACGCCGCCGACCCGCGGCAGGATATGCGACAGCGCCGGTCCGGCCACGCAGGTGACCAAAATGTCGCCGGGCGCAACGCGGGCGAGTTCGCATTCGCAATTCACCACCACGGCGCGGCCCGTGCCCCAGCCGATGCCGGCCGGATGACCGTTGAGGCCGGGATGCTTGAGCCAGATTTCATCCGGCACCGCGGCGGCCTGTACGCGCAACGGCCGCGCCTGCAGCAGCTTGAAGCCGTCGCCGTCGAGCGCCCATTCGATTTCGACCGGCATGCCGAGCACGGTTTCGGTCTTGCGCAGCAGCCGGCCGAGCGCGGTCGCCTGGCCGGCGGAGAGGCACGGCGCGCGCGCCAGCTCGTCGGGCACCGCCTGCGCCGCGGTGCCGCCGCCGCTGACGCCGTGCACGCAGCTCTCGCGATGATTTTTGCGGCCGGCCTGATTGCTGCGAACAAAACCGTGGCGCGACAGCACGATGCGGTCGGGCACCACCTCGCCCTGGGCGATGGTCGAGCCGAGCCCCCAGGTGGCGGAAATCAGCATGTGGCCTTCGGCGGTTTCGCTCAAGCCGCCGCCGGAGGCCTGCGCGGCAACGAGCGGCTGCACCAGCACCGCCATCGCGGTGACGGACGGATCGAGGCCGTGCTGCGCCATCGAGCGGCGCGCGTTGGTGGTCCACAACGCCGCCCAGCAGGCGCGCAATGCGGTGAAAAATTCGCCGCCGTCGGCGAGTCCCAAAAAGCTTTCGAACTGGCCGGCGAAGCTTGTGTCGGCGCGGTCCTCGACCAGCGCGGACGAGCGCACCGCCGCGGGTTTTTGCTGCTCTGACCACGCCGCCAAAACGGCGGCGCGCAGATCGGGCGCAAGCTCGCTCTGATAAAGCGCAAGCCTGATCTCGACCGACAGCCGCCGCTGCGTTGTTTGCTCGGCCTCCGCGTAGGCGCGTACCGCGTCGGCGATGCCGAGATGGCGGATTTGCCGATGATAGGCGTCCGCCGTGATGCAAAAGCCGCCCGGCGTCGGCAAGCCGGCTTGCGCCAGCCGCGCCAGATTCGCCGCCTTCGGCCCGACGCGCTCGGCGTCGGCCGCGGCCGGATCTGACAAAGGTAGGATGAACGAAACCATGCGCCGATGCTCTCATCCGTCACCCTGAGGTGCTCGGCCGAAGGCCGAGCCTCGAAGGGCGACGGCCCGAGCTCCTCGGCCGCATCCTTCGAGGGCCGCGCTGCGCGCGGCCGCCGCAGGATGACGGTAATGGGTCAGCTGCTATTTCACGTGATCGCCGTAGCCGGGCAGCGGATCGACCACGGTGATCTGCTTGACCGGGAAGTTGGAGACGATCTCGATGTCCTTCTTGTGCACGATCAGCATTTCCTCGATGCGCACGCCGTAGCGGAATTTCTTGCCGTGCTGGGTCTCCAGAGCGAACGTCATGCCTTCCTGGATCTCGATCGGATGGTCGAGCGACCAGATGCGCGAGATCACCGGCGGATCGTATTGCGCGAGCCCGAGGCCGTGGCCCCACAGATTGGCGGCGGCCTGGTCCTCGTCCTCATAGCCCCAGGTCTTCATCGCCGACGGCCATTTCTCCGCGATGTCGCGCGTGGTGGCGCCGACCTTCACGGCGCCGATCGAATCGTAGAGCCATTTGAGCGCAATGTCGTAGGTCTCTTTCTGCTCGCGCGTCGGTTCCTTGCCGACGCAATAGGTCCGGTAATAGCAGGACTTGTAGCCGTTCCAGGTCAGCGCCGCCAAATCCATGAACACGATGTCGCCGGGCTGGATGATGCGGTCGGAAAAATTGCGCCAGTTCGGCCAGGTGTTCGGCCCCGACGACACGATGACGTCCTCGACGTCCTCCATGCCCGGAATGGCATAGAGATACTGCATCAGGTGCGCGGTGACCTGGTTCTCGGTGATGCCCGGCCGCAGGAATTTCATGCACTCCCAGTGCGTGGCGTCGCCGATGGCGCCAACGATGCGGAAGCATTCCTGCTCGTCCGGGCTCTTTACGGCGCGCGCCTCCATCATCGGCGTCATGCCGTCGGTCCAGTTGATTTTTTCTTCCTTGAAAACGTTGATCATGTTGATGTCGATGAAGTCGCAGCCGAGCGCTTGGCCGGCGACGCCGTTGTCCTTCATCGCCTGCTTCACCGCCTTGGTGAATTTTTTCACCTGCTGGGTGGCGGCGGGGCCGGCGGCGCCTTTGATCCAGACGAACGAATGGCGGACGTTCTCTTTCGGAATCCACGGCGAATGCCGCTCGATCTGAAAGCCGATATCGCCCTGCTCGAACAGCACCGGGCGGCCGTCGCCGCACAGCATGGCGTAGCGCAGGCCGGGCTTGAGCCGGTTCCAGCCGGGGGTCAGCGTGCCGGTGATGTAGCGCACGTTCTCGTCGTACATGCACAGGAGCGCGCCGAGCTTGTGCTTCTTCATCATGGCCCGCGCCCGCTCGATGCGGTATTCGCGCAGCCGCTCCCAGTTGACGCGCTGCTGCCAGTCGAGGCCGACGGTGCCGAAATTGGCCGTTCCCATGAAAGCCTCCCACTCCCCGTCCTGATCCCGGCCTCAACCTCTGTCCGAAAAATCGCGGTCGTGCAAGGTAATCGCGGGCCGCGTCACGCCGGCATTGCTGCGGCGCGATTTTGCAGCATCGCCGCGACACTTTAGGCTCATTCATGCGGCAATCGACCCCGGTTGCGAGGCGGCGCGGTCTGGGCGATCATGACCGCTCTTGTTCGAGCGAAATGCGCCGCGCGCAAACAGCGCGCAGCGCGGAGCGATCGTCGTCATGGCCGGCTATATCGAGGGCCGCAACGTCAGCCTCACGTTTCGGCCGCCGAACCGCGCGCCGGTGCGGGCGCTCGGCGGCTTCGACATCGCGGTCGAGGAGGGCGAGTTTCTCTCGATCGTCGGCCCTTCGGGCTGCGGCAAGAGCACGTTCCTCAACGTGCTCTTGGGCCTGGTCAAGCCGGACGGCGGCGAGGTCTTGATGCACGGCAAGCCGATCGGCGGCCCGGGCAGCGACCGCGCCATGGTGTTTCAGGAATTCGGCCTTTTGCCGTGGCGCACCGTGCAGCACAACATCGAGCTCGGCCTCGAGCTGAAAAAGGTTGCGGCGGAAAAACGCCACGCCACGGCCGAGCGCCTGGTGGCGTT
The DNA here is from genome assembly GCA_030038995.1 of Xanthobacteraceae bacterium. GTDB lineage: Bacteria > Pseudomonadota > Alphaproteobacteria > Rhizobiales > Xanthobacteraceae > BOG-931. The sequence continues at coordinate 2,390 of JASHQS010000183.1, read as the reverse complement.
GGTCGGGCTCGCCGGCTTCGCGGCGCATTATCCGCATGAGCTGTCCGGCGGCATGAAGCAGCGCGTCGGCCTGGCGCAGGCTTTGGCGACCGATCCCGACGTTTTGCTGATGGACGAGCCGTTCGCCGCGCTCGATGCACAGACCCGCGACCTGATGCAGGCCGAGCTGTTGCGCATCTGGCGCGAGGCGCGCAAGACCGTGCTGTTCGTCACCCATCAGATCGACGAGGCGATCTATCTCTCCGACCGCGTCATGGTGATGAGCAAGCGGCCCGGCCGGGCGAAGAAAATATTCGCCATCGACCTGCCGCGGCCGCGCGAATACGAGATGCGGGTGACGCCGCAATTCAACGATCTCAAGCTCGCGATCTGGAACACGCTCAAGGACGAGATCGTGGCTTAGAGCGGAACGGCGCACATGCGAGCGGCACTAAACGCGCAGTTGTCTTCCGTGTCATCATCCGCGAATGCGGATGATCCAGTAATCGCCGATCGTGCGCCGATTACCGGATGGTCCGCTTGCGCGGACCATGACAAATCAGAAATTACCGCAGGTCGATGACCGAACAAGCAACCATTCGCCCGACCTTCGCGGCGCGCTACCGCAAAATTCTGTTCGGCGGCTTCGCCGTGCTGCTGTTCTTCGCCGCTTGGCAGACGGTTTTCCTGTTCGTGCCGTTCAATCCGCTGTTCATCTCCAAGCCGAGCCTGATCGCCGCCGGTCTGGTCGACCTCGTCGGCAGCGGCGACCTGTTTCACGATCTCGCGGTCTCGGCGGTGCCGTTCTTCATCGGGCTTGCCGCCGCCGTGATCGTCGGCGTGCCGCTCGGCATCGTCATGGGCTGGCGGGCGCGGGTCGGCTACGCGCTCGATCCGCTGATGACGGCGTTTTACGCGAGCCCGCTGGTGGCGCTGGCGCCGCTTCTGGTGATCTTCTTTGGCGTCGGCGTGTCGGGCAAGGCGATCATCGTCTTCGTGCTGTCGGTGTTCCCCTTCATCTTCAACGCCCATGCGGGCGTGCGCGCCGTCGACCGGCTGCTGATCAACGTGGTGCGCTCGCTCGGCGGCGGCGAATGGGACCTCTATCGCAAGGTGATCTTCCCGAGCGTGCTGCCCTATATCGTGGCCGGCGCGCGCATCGCGGTCGGCCGCGCGCTGATCGCGGTTCTGGTCGGCGAGTTCTTCGCCGCCTCGGAAGGCATCGGCTACGCCATCTCGCGGTTCGGCGACATCTTCGCGCTCGACCGCATGTTCGGCTGCATTTTCGCGGTGATGGTGATCGCGGTGGTGCTGACCGAAGGCATCCGCTGGGCCGAGCGCGCCGCGTTCCCGTGGCGCGTCGGACAATAGGAGCTTTGGGCAAACGCCATGGCCGATACCCGAGCCCTTGATGCTCACGTCGCCGCGCTTGGCGGCGCCGAGGACGCGCCGCGCCGCAGCCTGTGGCGGCGCATCGAGCCGACCGCATGGGGCACCGGCAGCTTCGTCGTGCTGTTGCTGGTCTGGCAGTTCGTGCCGTATTTTGTGCCGCTCAAGGCCGGCACGCGGCTGTTTTTTACCGTGCCGAGCCGCGTCGCCGGCACGCTATGGCAGATGATCGCGACCGGCTCGCTGTGGGCGCCGCTCGGCGTCAGCGCGACCGCGTTCGCCATCGGACTCGTCATGGCCATTGTGGTCGGCCTGCCGCTCGGCGTCCTGATCGGCCGCTCGAGCCTCTTCAACGCCATGTTCGATCCGTTCATCACCGCGTTCAACGCCACGCCGCGGCTGGTGTTTCTGCCGCTCCTCATGCTGTGGTTCGGCATCGGGCTGTGGTCGAAGGTCGCCATCGTGTTTATCGGCGCGCTGTTTCCGCTCTTGATCAACACCTACGAGGGCGTGCGCAACGCCGACAGGCTCTTGATCAACGTGGTGCGTGCGTTCGGCGCCAACGAATGGGACATCGCGCGGCTCGTCGTGGTGCCGAACGCGCTGCCGTTCATCGTCGTCGGCCTGCGCCTTGCGATCGGCCGCGCCGTGCTCGGCGTCGTGGTGTCGGAGTTCTTCGGCTCGCAGGCGGGGCTCGGCGTGGTGATGGTGCGCGCCGCGAGCGGTTTTCAGGTCGACGTCGTGTTCGCCGGCCTGATCGTGTTCGCCGGCCTGTCGCTCGTGATGACCGGCCTCGTCAAGCTCGTCGAAGACCGCATGAACCGCTGGCGCCCGGAGCAGGTGAACGCGCCGTAGATGGGGTAACGGGCCGGCGCCGAGAGTGTAGCGCGGCAGGCGGTCGTCCCTCAAACTGATGGTGTTGAGCAACGGAGTCGGAATGGGTCCGCTCCAAGCATCATCGAGGGACGACCATGGAGTACTATGCAGGAATCGACGTGCCATTGAAACAATCGAGCGCGGGT
>JASHQS010000182.1 GCA_030038995.1 Xanthobacteraceae bacterium | reverse complement strand
CGGTGCTCACCCTGTCGCTGTCGTTCAACAATGACGGGCCGCTCGGCTCGTTCTTCCGCTACATCTGCGACAACGGCACGTTCAAGGCGTTCTACGACGATCTGTCCGACGGCAAGGACAACAAGATCGACGTGTCGAAGGTCGACGTGTCGATGGACGGCATCGAGCTCGAAGACCGCGAGTTCATCGCCGCCATCAAACAAAAGCGCGAGCCGAACGCCAGCCTGGCGGAGCTGTTGCCCTGCATGCACGTGCTCGGCCGGCTGGAAAAGATCATCGACCCCGAGCGCCACGCCCACGCGTAGGGCTATTCCACGATCCCGATCAGCTTGACCAGCCGCTCCGGGTCGGCGGCCAGCGGCGCGGAGGCGCCGTCATAGACGATGCGGCCCTTGTCGAGAATCACGGTGCGCTCGGAAAAGGACAGCGCGACGCGGCTGTTCTGTTCGACCAGCACGATCGACAGGCCGCTGTCGGCGCGCAGCCGCTTGAGCACCGCGGTCAGCGTCTCGACCAGAACCGGCGCCAAGCCTTCGGTCGGCTCGTCCATCAACAGCACCATCGGGTTGGTCAACAGCGCCCGCGCGATCGACAGCATCTGCTGCTCGCCGCCGGAAAGCTGATTGCCCATGTTGTCGAGCCGTTCCGCAAGGCGCGGGAACAATTCGAACACCCGCGCATGGCTCCAGTGGCCCGGCCGCGCCGCGACTTCGAGATTTTCGCGCACCGACAGCGAGGGAAAGATTTCGCGCTCCTGCGGCACGAAGCCGATGCCGGCGAGCGCGCGGCGGAAGCTCGGCACGCCGTTGAGGCGATGGCCGTCGAGCAGCACCTCGCCGGCATGCAGCGTGGTGTGGCCCATCACGGTCGACAACAGCGTGGTCTTGCCGACGCCGTTGCGGCCGATCACGCTGATGCATTCGCCCGGCGCAAGCCCGAGGTCGATGTCCTCGATGATGACGGTCTCGCCGTAGCCGGCCGAGACGCCGCGCAGGTGCAGCGCGCCGGAGGTGCCGTCAGACATGGGCGGCTCGATAGGGCGCCTGGCCGAGATAGACCTCGCGCACCTGCGGGTTCGACTCGATCTCCCGCGGCGTGCCCTCGGCGAACAGCGCGCCGCCGACCATGACGGTGACGCGCCTGGCAAAGCGGAACACCACGTCCATGTCGTGCTCGATGATCAGCACGGCGATGTCTTCCGGCAGCCGCTCGACGGCGTCGAGAATGATGTGGCTCTCGGCGCTGGGCACGCCGGCGGCCGGCTCGTCGAGCAGCAGCACGGTCGGCCGGAGCGCAATGGCGATCGCGAGCTCGACCAATCGCTGGCGGCCGTAGGGTAGTTCGGAGACGCGAAGGCGCGCCGCATCGGCGAGCGCCAGCGTCTGCAACAGTTGCATCGCCTCGTCGATAATGTCGGTGCGCTTGCCGGCCGGGTAAAACATCGATCGCGCCGCGCCAACGCGTTCGGCGATCGCGATGCAGACGTTTTCCAGCACCGACAGCCCGCGAAACAGCCGGTTGATCTGAAAGGTGCGGGCGATGCCGAGCTTGACCCGCTCGGCCTGCGCCAGGCCGGTGATGTCGCGGTCGCCAAGCAGGACGCGGCCGCGGGTCGGCGGCAAGACGCCGGTGAGCAGGTTGATGAAGGTGGTCTTGCCGGCACCGTTGGGGCCGATCAGCGCATGGCGCGCGCCGGCGGCAAGCTTGAAGTCGATGTTCCGCACCGCGACGAGCGCGCCGAACCGGCGGCTCAGCGCCTGCGTCTGCAGCCGGACCTCGGTCATGGCGCGGCGCGCTCGGCGCGCAAGCGCCGCGATAGCTTGCCGCTATAGCGCCGCCACAGCGCCTCGGCGAGGCCCAAAATGCCGCCGCGGGCGAACAGAGCGATGAAGACCAGCAATATCCCGAGGCCGAGCTGCCACGCGGTCGGGTAGATCTGCGCTAAAAAATGCTCCAGCGCCAGGTAGACGACGGCGCCGATAAAGGCGCCATAGAGGCGCCCATAGCCGCCGAGGATAAGGACGATGAGCACGGTCGCGGCGCGGTCAAGGCCGAGCGCGCTCAAGTTGACGTAGGCGTTGGTCTGCGCCCACAATCCGCCGGCGACGCCGGCCATCGCCGCCGAAATGGTGTAGCAGATGAGCACGCGGCGCCGCACCGGCGATCCGATCGCGTGCATGCGCAGGATATTCTCGCGGATGCCGGTGAGGCTCTGGCCGAACGCCGAATAAACCAGCGTACGCATGAAGACAAAGCAGACGAACAGCACGCTCAGCGCGAACAGGTATTGGGTATCGGCGTAGAGCGGGTTGAACGCGAACACGCCGAACACCGGTCCGATCGGCAGGCTCGGCAAGCCGTCGAAGCCGCCCGTGTAGGCGGCTGCCATATTGGCCGCCTGTTCGAGCAGCGCCATAGTGCACAGGGTCAGCATCAAAAGCGTCAGCCCCCTGGTGCGCAGCAACACCATCCCCGAGAGAAAGCCGATTACGCCCGCCACCAGGGCGGCAAGCAGGAGACCGGTGATCGGCTCGGTCCAGATGTTGTAGGTGGCGAGCATTCCGACCGCGTAGGCGCCGGCGCCGAAGAATGCCGCGTGGCCGAGCGTGATGATACCCGCATAGCCGAGCGCCAGATCCAAAGACAACGCAAAGAGTATCGTGACAAGCAGGTCGCAGCCGAAGCTCAGGTAGTCGGGAAAGGCAAAATAGAAAGCGATGCCGGCGAGCCAGGGCAGCGCCTCCCACCCGTGCACGCGGTGACGGCGCATGAGCGCCCGCGCCGCCGGATTCTCAATCGGCGCGGCCGCGGCAGCGTCGTCCGCCGGAGACGCCGCCACGCTCACTGCTCTTTCCCTCCGGACAGGCCTCGCGGGCGCGCCAGGAGGATCAGGATGGTCAGCGCGTAGATGAAAATCGTGCCCCCCTTCGGCATATACAGCGTCAGCACGAAGTTGAGAACGCCGAGGATGAGCGCGGCGTAATAGACGCCGATGACGCTGCCGAGCCCGCCGACCGAAACCGCGATGAGGAAATACACCAGGTAGGCGAGCGGATATTGCGGGTCGAGGCCGAGGAATTCGGCGCCGAGCCCGCCGCCGATCGCCGCCATGCCGCTGCCGAATGCGAACGTGATCGTGAACAACCGGTCCACATTGATGCCCAGCGACTCCGCCATCCGCCGGTTGTCGACTGTGGCGCGAATCTGGCCGCCGATGCGCGTACGCTCGAAAGTGAGCCAAATGCCGAGCGCAATGAGAAATCCGATCACGATCAGGAAGATGCTGTAGGTGCGATAGTGAACGATGCCGAGGTTGAGTTGGCCGCTGAGAGACGGCGGTAATTGCAGGCTCTGGGCTTCCGACCCAACCACGATGGTGGTGCCGGCGATGAAGATGAAGATCAGCCCGATCGTGAACAGGACCTGGTCGAGCTCGCCGGCGCGGTAGAGCCGCCGATACAGGAAACGCTCCAGCACCACGCTGAGCGCGGCGGTGCCGAAAAAGCCCAGCGCCAGCGCGGCCGGAAAGCCATATTGCGCGCGGTTCATCGTCAGCACGATGATGTAGCCGCCGAACATGGCAAAGGCGCCATGGGCGAGGTTGACGAACCCCATCAGTCCCATGGTGACCGACAGCCCCACCGAGACGATGAACAGCACGGTCCCCGCGGCCAATCCGCCTAAGACGATCCCGGCGATTTCAGCGACGGCATTCACGGGCGCTCCGGCGGGTCGACGGCGAGCAGCGCATGGCGAAGAGTGAGTCGATCCCTCATCAACTCACTGACTTCGCCATTGCACTATTCGCGGTCACTTCTTCGGCGCACAGGGCCCAATCGCCAGCGCCTTGCATTGGTCCTTCACGTTGTGGAAGGTCGCGAGCACTTTCTCATGAAGCTTGCCGTCGGAGCCCTTGTAGACTTGGTCCAGGTATTCGTTCATGACGATGTCGCGGGTCTGCGGATCGATCTCGATCGGGCCTTGCGGGCTCGCGAACTTCCAGCCTTCCAGCGACTTCACCGCCGCCGCGCCGTCGTCGATCTTGCCTTTTGTGGCGTGCAGGGCGTGAACGATGGCGGCGATGCCGTCCCAAGCGCCGACGGAGGTGAAATCCGGCGTTGAATCCGCGCCGTACGCTTTCTTCCAGGCCGCGACGAACGCCTTGTTCTGCGGATTGTCGAGATCGGCGTTGTAATGATGCACGGTAATGAGGCCAACCGCGTTGTCGCCCATGCCCTGCAGCATGTTGTCCGGGACGATGTCGCCGGTGCCGATAAGCTTTGTGCCGGCGGCTTTCATGCCCAGCGCGGCATAGGTCTTGACCACCGCGGTCGCCTGGTCGCCGGCGGGCACGAACACGAACAGCACGTCGGGATGCTCGTTCTTGGCGCGCTGGAAGAACGGGGTGAAATCGGGAGTGGCCTCGGGGCCGCCCGCCGGAATGGCGTCGATCACCTTGCCGCCGTTATGTTCGAAGGCGTACTTGAACGCGTTCAGCGCGTCCTTGCCCGGCGGATAGTCGGTGTAGGCCACGACCGCGGTCTTGGCGTGCAGGTATTTCGCCGCTTCCTCGCCCATGACGTAGCTCGACTGCCACAGCGTGAACGAGGTGCGCACGTAAAGCGGCGACAGGTTGGTGATGAACGCGGTGCCGGCGTTCATGATCACCGCCAATCGCTTGCCGGCGGTAACCACCGGCGCCGAGGCGATGGCATCGGGCGAATAGATGTAGCCCGCGATGACGTCGACCTTCTCCTGGGTGAGCAATTCCTGGGTATCGATCTTGGCGGCGACGCCGTTCGGCGCCTTGGAGTCGCGCTTGATGATCGTGAGCTTATAGGGCTTTATCTGCGCGGCATTGAGCTTCTGATAAAGATCAATGGCTTTATCCATCTGCGGGGACAGTTCGGCGCCGGGGCCGGTATACGGCAAGATCAGGCCGATCTTTACCCCCTGCGCCGACGCGGCGCCGGGGGCGCCGGCGACGCCGGCCGAAATTACCAATGCGGCGAAAGCCGCAGTCATTCGCTTGGACATCAGGAGTCCTCCCAATAGCTGCGATTCTTCGACTTGAGGGATTGTCTTCTTGCGAAGCTAGTAAAGCTCGATATTAGGGCGGAAACCCGAAATGGCGCAAGCCGATGCCGGACGCCCCGGTGCGTGCCTTCGTCGCGCCGGAGGTAAATTTCCTCCCCCCGGAGCGCAGCGGAGCGGCGGATGGGGACTCTTTGATTCTGCGACGCTTTTTACGTCGGCTTTGCGCCTGACCACCGCTCGGGCACTGCGCTTTTTTACGAGTCAACGAATCTTTCAGCAAAAACAAACGTTTATGCGGGCTACATTTTGCGTCAATCTGGAGCAAGCAGAGCCCGGATTGAGCGAAGCAAAATCCCGGACGGCGATGTAGGCCGCAACGTCGCTCCCGGGTGACGCTTCGCTCGACCCGGGCGAGAAAAAATTATACCCGCTCCACCGCCAGCGAGACGCCCTGGCCGACGCCGACGCACATGGTGGCGAGTGCGCGCTTGCCGCCGCGTTTTTCCAGGCCGTGCACCGCGGTCAGCACGAGCCGCGCGCCCGACATGCCAAGCGGGTGGCCGAGCGCGATGGCGCCGCCGTGCGGATTGACGTGGTCGGCATCCTCGGGGACGCCGAGCTGGCGCAGGCAGGCGACGCCCTGGGAGGCGAACGCCTCGTTGAGCTCGATCAGGTCGAAATCGGAGATTTTCAGGCCGAGCCGCTCCAACAGCTTGCGCGTCGACGGCACCGGGCCGATGCCCATGATGCGCGGCGGCACCGCCGCCGACGCCATGCCGAGCACGCGGGCGCGCGGCGTCAGCCCATGCGCCTTGACGGCCGCTTCGCTGGCGACGATCAGCGCGGCGGCGCCGTCGTTGATGCCCGAGGCATTGCCGGCCGTGATGGTGCCGCCATTGCGCACGATCGGCTTGAGCTTCTGCAGATTCTCGATCGTGGTGTCGGGGCGCGGATGCTCGTCCTCGTTGACCGTGACGGTGCCGGCCTTGCCGGCCGGCGCCCCGACGGGCACGATCTCGTGGGCGAAATAGCCGCTGGCGATGGCGGCGGCGGCGCGCTGCTGCGAGCGCAGCGCGAAGGCGTCCTGGTCGGCGCGGGTGATCTGAAACTCTGCGGCGACGTTCTCGCCGGTCTCGGCCATGGAGTCGACGCCATATTGGGCCTTGAGCACCGGATTGATGAAGCGCCAGCCGAGCGTGGTGTCGTAGATTTGGGCCGCGCGCGCGAACGCGGCGTCGGCCTTGCCCATGACGAAGGGTGCCCGCGTCATCGATTCGACGCCGCCGGCGATGGCGAAATCCATCTCGTCGGCGCGGATCGCGCGCGCCGCGGCGCCGACCGCGTTGAGCCCCGAGGCGCACAGCCGGTTGATCGTGACGCCCGGGGTGGTGGCCGGCAGGCCGGCGAGCAGAAGCGCCATGCGGGCGACGTTGCGGTTGTCCTCGCCGGACTGGTTGGCGCAGCCGAGAAAAACGTCGTCGAGCCGCGCCCAGTCGGCCGCCTTGTTGCGGGCGACCAGCGCTCGGATCGGCACCGCGGCGAGGTCGTCGGTGCGCACCTTGGCGAGCGCGCCGCCATAGCGGCCGATCGCCGTGCGCGCCGCGTCGCAGATGAAAACCTCGCGCATGACCGTCTCCTCGAAAGTGGCCTTTTCAATGCGTTTCTTCGGCTATTTACGGGGCGCGGCCGGCAGGGTCAAATACCTGTGACAAGAGGATATCGTCTCTGTCAAACAGGTGCTTTCACTGCGTTACTGCTATAGACTGCGCTTATGCTCCAAGAAGATCAAATTGCTCAGATCGTAACCCGCGCGGTCGAGGCCAATGCGGCGCCGAACAGCGTCCGCCGCGTCATGACAGAGCCGGCAGACACGTTTGAAGGCGAGGATGCCGTGCGGATTACTATCGTCCTCACGCCGGACGCTGTAAAGCAGCTTGCAGACGGCGATCCGGGCGATGTTTTTATCCGTGTTTGGAATGAAATGCGCGCGGCGGAGGACCCTCGTTTTCCGATTTTGGACTACGCCACCGAAGCAGAGCTTGAAGACGTTGGCGATTCTGAATCCTGAACACCTGCTGGAGCAGGCCAACAGGCTGATCGAGCCTCCCCCAGCCGGACCACCAAGACAAGTGGACATTCGGCGCGCCATCTCGGCCGCCTATTATGCAGTGTTCCACTTCACGCTCGCGGAAGCGGCCAACAAATTCGTCGGCAAGACCAAGCAAGGCACACGTCCATACGAGCTTGTTTATCGCAGCGTCGACCATGGAGCCTTATACCAATTATGTACCGATGCGGCGAAACCAACCCTGCCGGCGAAGCTCGCACTCTATGTCCCGCAGAGCAAATTTGGGCGCGACATTCAGCAATTCGCCGGCATGGTCCTCGAACTGCAGCGAAAGCGGCAGAGCGCGGATTACAATCCTTCAATCCGCGTCAAGACATCAGATGCTTTGTTGGCCGTGAGAGCCGCCCGCAACGCCTTAACCCGTTTCAACGCGGCGGGCGCCGTAGAGCGTGAAGCGTTTCTAAGTCTCCTCCTATTTAAGCCGCGATGATACAGGTCCCCCCTGCAGGTTCAAGATGACGAGGATAAGTTCAGACGCGATGTCTCGAAACCTGCCCTCGACGCTGCGCGCCGAGCGGCGCGGCGCCGTCGCGGTGCTGACGCTCAGGCGCGCCGAAAAGCGCAACGCGCTCGACGATCCGACCGTGGCCGGCATCGAGACGTTCTTTGCCGCGCTGCCCGACGGCATCGGCGCCGTGGTGCTGGCCGGCGAGGGCGAGCATTTTTCCTCCGGCCTCGATCTCGCCGAGCTGTCGGAGCGCGACGTGTTCGCCGGCATCGAGCATTCGCGCTCCTGGCACCGCGCCTTCAAGCGCATCGAGTTCGGCAAGGTGCCGGTGGTCGCGGTGCTGCAGGGCGCGGTGGTCGGCGGCGGGCTGGAGCTTGCCGCCGCCGCCCATGTGCGCGTCGCCGAACGTTCGGCGTTCTATGCGCTGCCCGAGGCGAGCCGCGGCATCTATGTGGGCGGCGGCGGCTCGGTGCGGCTGCCGGCGCTGATCGGGGTTTCGCGCGTCATGGAGCTGATGCTCACCGGCCGCACGCTCGACGCCGCGGAGGGGCAGGCGATCGGGCTATCGCATTATCTGGTCGACAACGGCACGGGCTTCGCCAAGGCGCTCGAACTCGCCGAGCGCATCGCCGGCAACGCGCCGTTCACCAATTTCGCCGTGCTGCAGCTGCTGCCGCGCATCGCGCGGAGCGAGCCGGCCGCCGGCTACGCCGCCGAAGCACTCGCCGCCGCCATCGCTCAAGGCGACGACGAGGCCAAGGCGCGGCTCAAGGCCTTTCTGGAAAAGCGCGGCCCGAAAGTGGCGCGGAGTTGACTATCATGGTGTGTGCTCATCACAGCCGCGTGCCGCAGCGAGCTCCCTCTCCCCGGAGGGGAGAGGGTTGGGGTGAGGGGGCTCGGGCGTATCAGAAAAGTTCTGCACCTTCCGGACCCCCTCACCCTCGCTCGCTGCGCTCGCTCGACCTCTCCCCTCCGGGGAGAGGTGAAATTAAATCCGACGCGCCGTGACACGAACCATGTCGAGCAGCGGAGCGACAACAACGATCAGACAAGACCGAGCGCCGCTGCGGCCCGTAAAGCTCGGGCCGGCCGATGTGCTGGTCGAGCGGCGCGGCGACGGCGCGATCGTGCTGCGCTCGCCGCAGCCGCTGCCGGATTATCCCAAGAATCTCACGCGGCGGCTGGTGCATTGGGCGGCGGCGGCGCCGGATCGCGTGTTTCTCGCGCAGCGCGACACCGCCGGCGGCTGGCGCACGCTGAGCTATGCGCAGGCGCTGGCGTCAGTGCGCGCCATCGCGGCGGCGCTGCTGCGGCGCGATCTCTCGGTCGAGCGGCCGATCGCGATTCTGTCCGGCAACGACATCGAGCATGCGCTGATCGGCCTTGCCGCCATGCATGTCGGCATTCCGTATGCGCCGATCTCGGTGCCCTACTCGCTGTTGTCGCAGGATTTCAAAAAACTGAAAACCATCATCGACATTTTGACGCCGGGCCTGGTGTTCGCAGCCAACGGCGCCGCGTTTTTGCGCGCTATTGCTGCGGCGGTGCCGCAGGGCGTCGAGATCGCCGTCACGGGATCGCCGCCGCCGGATCGGCCGGCGACATTGTTTGCAACGCTTACGCAAGCGCAGCCGAGCGCCGCAGTCGATGCGGCGCACGATAAAGTCGGGCCCGACACCATCGCCAAAATCTTGTTCACCTCGGGCTCGACCGGCCAGCCCAAGGGCGTCATCAACACCCAGCGCATGCTGTGCGCCAATCAATCGATGATCCGCTGCGGCTTTGCGTTCTTCGCCGACGAGCCGCCGGTGCTGGTCGACTGGCCGCCGTGGAATCACACGTTCGGCGGCAATCACGATTTCGGCCTGGTGCTCGACAACGGCGGCTCGTTCTACATCGACGAAGGCCGGCCGCTGCCTGGCGCGATCGAGGCCACGGTACGCAACCTGCGCGACGTCGGCCCGACCATTTATCTCAACGTGCCCAAAGGCTTTGAGATGCTGCTGCCCTATCTGCGCAGCGACGCCGCGTTGCGCCAGCGCTTCTTCAGCCGGCTGAAGGTTCTGTTCTACGCCGGCGCATCGCTGGCGCAGCACGTGCGCGACGAGCTCCAGGAGCTTGCCGTCGCCACCACCGGCGAGCGCATCATCTTTCTCTCCAGCCTCGGCTCGACCGAAACCGCGCCGGCCGCGCTCGCCTGTACTGTCGAGACCGAGCGCACCGGCAATATCGGCCTGCCGCTGCCGGGCGTCGAGCTGAAGCTCGTTGCGCGCGACGGCAAGTTCGAGGCGCGCCTGAGAGGGCCCAACATCACGCCGGGCTATTGGCGCTCGCCGGCGCTCACCGCCGCGGCGTTCGACGAGGAGGGCTTTTACAAGATCGGCGACGCGCTGAAATTTGCCGACCCGGCCGATCCGGCAAAGGGTTTGCTGTTCGACGGCCGGCTTGCGGAAGATTTCAAGCTCGCGACCGGCACCTGGGTGTCCGTCGGCCCGTTGCGCGCCGCCTTCATCGCCCATTGCGCGCCGTTCGTGCGCGACGTGGTGCTGGCCGGCGCCGACCGCGACGCGGTTGCGGCTTTGGTGTTTCCCGATCTCGACGCCTGCCGGCGGCTCGCGCCCGGCCTGCCGGCCGATGCGCCTGCCGCAACGCTGCTCGCCGATCCGCGGCTCTGCGCCGAATTCGCGCGCCTTCTCGCCGCGCTCGCCGCGCCGGCACGCGGCACCTCGAACCGCATCATGCGCGCGCTTCTCCTCGTCGAGCCGCCGTCGCTCGACATCGGCGAAATGACCGACAAGGGCTCGATCAACCAGCGCGCGGTGCTTGTGCATCGCGCCCGATTGGTGGAAGAGCTTTATGCCGAGCCGCCGTCGGCGAGCGTCATCGTGGCGCGGGCGGCGGCTGACGCCATGCAGGCGGATTTTTGAGCATGGACATTGCAGGACACGCGGCCATCGTCACCGGCGGCGCTTCGGGCCTGGGCGCCGCCACCGCGCGCATGCTGGCGGAAGCCGGCGCCAGGGTCGCGCTGCTCGACCTCAACCACAAGGCGGCAGCCGAGGTGGCGATCGACATCAACGGCCTCGCCATTGCGTGCGACGTGACCGACAGTACGGCGACGGAGCGGGCCTTGGCCAAGGCCGCCGCCGATCATGGGCCGGCGCGCATCTTGATCAATTGCGCCGGCGTCGGACCGGCCAGGCGCATCGTCGGCCGCGACGGGCCGATGCCGCTCGCCGAATTCGAGCGTGTGATCGCCATCAACCTGATCGGCACCTTCAACGCCATGCGGCTTGCCGCCGCCGCCATGCAGCCGCTGACCACGCTGCAAGACGGCGAGCGCGGCGTCATCGTCTGCACCGCGTCGGTCGCCGCCTACGAGGGCCAGATCGGCCAGGCCGCTTATGCGGCCTCCAAGGGCGGCGTGGTCGGGCTCGTGCTGCCGGCGGCGCGCGAGTTCGCCCAGTTCGGCATCCGCGTCAATGCCGTCGCGCCCGGCATTTTCTCCACGCCGATGCTGCAGGCGCTGCCCGAAGCCGCGCAGCAGAGCCTCGCCGCCGCGGTGCCGTTTCCAAAGCTGCTCGGCCAGCCGGCGCAATTCGCCGCGCTCGTGCGCCACATCATCGAGAACCGCTATCTCAACGGCGAAGTGATCCGGCTCGACGGCGCGCTGCGGATGGGGCCCAGGTGATCAGGGATCAGTAATCAGTAATCAGAAGTAGGAAACAAGAAAGACAGAATCAGATGAACATCCGTCGAGCCTGTGATCTGATTATTGAGTTCTGATTACTGACTTCTGATTACTGATCCCTGATCCATGCTCACCAACACCCGAACCACCCGCATCGAATGGGGCGACTGCGACCCCGCGGGCATCATTTTCTACGCGCGCTATTTCGACATTTTCGACGTGTCGACCACGAGGCTCATCGAGCACGCGCTCGGCATGAGCAAGATCGCTTATCTGAAGGCCTACGATTTCCTCGACCATCCGCTGGTCGAGACCCGGGCGCGCTTTCTGTTGCCGACCCGGTTCGGCGACGAGGTCGCGGTCGAGACCGCGGTCGCGGCATGCGGCCGCTCGAGCTTCAAGGTCGAGCATCGGGTGATGAAGGACGGCGCGCTCGCGGTCGAAGGGTTTGAGACCCGCGTCTGGGTTGTGCGCCATCCGGCAGAGCCGCGGCGCCTGCGGGCGCAGCCGATCCCCGCCGACGTGGTGGCGCGGCTGACGCGAGCCGCCGTTCCGTCATCCTCCGGATGACGGCCAATGATAATGCCGCCGGTTACGCCGCGATTTTCACGTATTCGAAATCGCCGGGCTTGTTGTCGATGCCGACGCGCGGCGGCGCGATCCAACCGGCGAATTTGCCCGGCTCGGTGACCGGCTTCATAAGGCTCGCGATGAACTCGCCGTCGCCGCTCGACGGCAGCCAGTTCTCCTTGTCGCGCGTCCACGCGGCGGCGTCGATCAGCGTGCCGTCGGGCGTGGCGTGGACGTCCTTGAACTCGCCGATCTGGCGGTGGAAGCCGACATGCGGGAGCGCGAATTTGAACGGCACGCCGATCTTGTCGATGATCTTGTTCCAGCGGTCGAGGCCGCGCTGGCAATCGGCGGTGTAGTCGTCGCGCAGCCGCATGTTGATCGCGGTCAGCGCCGGCTCGTCGACGCGCTTGATCTCGCCGTCAACGAGCTTGAGCACCGGATAGGTGGCGCTCTCCAGCCGGTGGTCGTCCGCGATCTTCGTCTCCTGGAAGCGGCCCTTGAGACCGGCGGTGAACGTGTTCGCCGCGTTGGTCGAAACCTCGGAGCCGAACAGGTCGAGGGAGAGCGAGTAGTGCAGGTTGAGCTTTTTCTGCATGGTCGGCAGGTCGATGACGCCGAGTGCGCGCACCTTGTCGATCTCGCTCGCGTCCTCGATGCCGGCCTCCTTCATCGCCTCGCAGGTGCGCTGGATGGTGCGGCCGACGCCGGTCTCGCCGACGAACATGTGGTGCGCCTCTTCGGTCAGCATGAAGCGGCAGGTGCGCGACAGCGGATCGAAGCCGGACTGCGCCAGGCTCTCCAACTGCATCTTGCCGTCGCGATCGGTGAAGAAGGTGAACATGTGGAACGACAGCCAGTCCGGCGTCGCTTCGTTGAAGGCGCCGAGCATGCGCGGCTTGTCGGCGTCGCCGGAGCGGCGCTGCAACAGCGCGGCCGCCTCCTCGCGGCCGTCGCGGCCGAAATATTTCTGCAACAGATAGACCATCGCCCACAGGTGGCGGCCCTCCTCGACGTTGACCTGAAACACGTTGCGCAGGTCGTAGAGCGACGGCGCGGTCTTGCCGAGATGGCGCTGCTGTTCGACCGAGGCCGGCTCGGTGTCGCCCTGGATGACGACGAGGCGGCGCAGCATGGCGCGGTATTCGCCGGGCACTTCCTGCCAGGCCGGCTCGCCGTAGTGCCGGCCGAACGGGACGGTGCGGCCCTCGTCCTTGGGCGCGAGCAGGATGCCCCAGCGGTAGTCGGGCATCTTCACGTAATCGAACTTGGCCCAGCCCTTCGGGTCGACCGATACGGCGGTGCGCAGATAGACGAGCGCGTCCTGAAAACCTGCCGGCCCCATGTCCATCCACCAGTCGATATAGCCGGGGTGCCAGCTTTCGAGCGCGCGCAGCACCTGGCGATCCTCGGTGAGATCGACGTTGTTGGGGATCTTGGTGGTGTAGTCGACGGTCTGGATGGTCATGGCTAACTCCTTTTTCCTCCCCCGCGAAGCGGGGGAGGAAAGAAACTCACACTCTCTTCATGTCGAACGCCGGCTTCTGGCCGGTGCCGTAGCGTTTGAGCGCGCCCGCTTCGCCGATGGCGTTGGGGCGCTGGAAGATCCAGTTCTGCCAGGCGGTGAGCCGGGCGAAGATTTTCGATTCCATGGTCTCCGGCCCGGCGAAGCGCAGGTTCGCCTCCATGCCGGTGAGGCTGTCGGGCGAGAAACTGGCGCGCTCTTCGAGGAACACTCGCACCTCGTCGTCCCAGTCGATGTCGTCGAGCGCGAAGGTGACGAGGCCGAGTTTTTGCGCGCGCGCGGCATCGAGCAGTTTTTCGCGCTCGGCCTTGGCCGCATCGAGAGCCGAGGGATCGGCGAGAAACCGGCAGGCGAGCCGCGTAATGCCGTTGGCCATCGGATAGGCGCCGAAATTCGCGTCGCTGAGCGCAATCGCGGCTGCAGGCTTGTTGTCGCCCGGCCCCCTCCCTGACCCTCCCCCGCTTGCGGGGGAGGGAAGGGTCGGGGCAAGCATGTACGAGCGGTCGCTGGCGAAAGCCAATTCGGCGAGCGTGCCGGCAAAACACGAGCCCGGCTCGATCAGCGTCACCAGCGAGCGCGACGTGAGATCGACGCGCTTGAGCACGCGCTTCCACAAGAGGCTCACCTCGCGGGCAAGCCAATGCGCCTTGTTGGTTGCGAGGAAGCGATCGTAGGCCAGCACCTGCTCGGGGTCGCCCGAGGATTTGAACACCAGCGCGGCGACTTCAAGTTCGTTGAGCCGGATATGCAGAATCGCATCGTCGAGTTCGCGCGCGAGTTTCAGCGGCCAGAATTCCGCACCCTCGTCCACCATGGCGTCGGCCGCGGCGGGCGGCGGCGCGGCCGGGCCGCGCAGCGCGATGGTGGCGATGCGCTCGGCGCGCTGGAATTCGACGTTAAGCGTTGCGTATTCGATGCCGTCGGTTTCGAAGCGCCGCGTCAGCGGCGTCAGCTTGATGCCCGACGCCGCGCCGTCGCGCCGCGATTTTGCGGCGAATTCCTTGGCGCGCGCCGCAACCGCGTCGTCGAACTTCGATCCCGGCACGGTCTCGTCGACGAGGCGCCAGTCTTTCGCGCGCGTGCCTTTGACGCCTTCCTCGGTGGTGCAGAACACGTCGGCGAGGTCGCGGCGCACCTTGCGCTTGTCGGAGACGCGGGTGAGCCCGCCGGTGCCGGGCAGCACGGCAAGCAGCGGCAGTTCGGGCAACGCCACCGACGCCGAGCCGTCGTCGATCAGCATGATGTGGTCGGCGGCAAGTGCCAGTTCATAACCGCCGCCGGCCGCGGTGCCGTTGATGGCGCACAGCGTCGCCACGCCGGAATTCTGCGACAGATCCTCGATGCCGTTGCGCGTCTCATTGGTGAATTTGCAGAAGTTGACCTTGTGCGCATGGCTGGCGCCGGCCAGCATGCGGATGTTGGCGCCGGCGGAAAACACCCGTGGCTTGGCCGAGCGCAGCACCAGCGCGCGCACCTGCGGATATTCGAAGCGCAGCCGCTCGATGGCGTCGGCCAACTCGATGTCGACGCCGAGATCGTAGGAATTGAGCTTCAGCTCGTAGCCGTCGAACAGCGCGCCCTTCTCGTCGACGTCCATGGTCAAGGTGGCGACCGCGCCGTCGACGGCGAGCTTCCAATGCCGATAGCGCGCCGGCTCGGTCTGGAAATCGATGCGCTTTTGGCCGTTCGCCAGCGGACGCTCTGCGCTATGTGCGGTCTCCGACATGGTCAGTGCCTCAGCCGCTTCCTCCGGCACGGCGCCGTGCACTATAATGCATCTATAGTGCAGCTCTCCGCCACCGTCAGGCTTAATATGCACTATATTTCATGAGGCCGCAACTCCCGAATGCCGGCGCAGGTCGGCCTCGCCGTGCTCGCGCAGAAGCCGGTCGATGAAGCCGGCAATGACCGCGAGCGTCTGGTCGGGCGCCTCGCGCGGCGGGTCGTGACGGATGCCGGGCAGCACCGCGGTCTCGACGGGGCAGAAGCATTCGCGTTCGGCGGCTTCGAGCTGGCGGAGCGTGCCGTATTGGTCGTGCTCGCCCTGCACGATCAGGATCGGCACGCGGATGTAGCCGAGCGCCTCGGTGATGTCCCATTTGGCAAACTCCGGATCGAGCCACGGCTCGCTCCAGGAGCGGAAGGCGTAATCGACGTCGGCATGCCAGCGCTTGAGCTTTTCGCGCAACGGGCCGGCGGCGAAGGCGTCGCGGGCACGGCGGATTTCCGCAAGTCCCATTTCCTCGGTGAAGAAATGCGGCGCGATCAGCACGAGTCCGCGGACGCGGTGATCCTGTACGCTGCCGGCATAGATCGCGGCAATCGAGGCGCCGTCGCTGTGGCCGAGCAGAATGCCGCGACGCAGCCCGATCGCGTCGAGCACGCGCGGCAGCACATCGGTGGCCTCCTCGTGCATGAAGGCGACCGAGCGCGGCAGCTTTCCGGGCGACGATCGGCCGTAGCCGGCGCGCGAATAGACGAACACGCCGGCGCCGGTCGCGGCCGCGAGTTTTTCCGGGAATGCGCCCCACAGCGCCGCCGCGCCGAGACCTTCATGCAGCATCACGATGGTCGCCGCCGCGTCCGGCCGCGGCCCGATCATGCGGTATTCGAGCCGCAGCGGCGCAAGATCGAGAAAGCCGGAATCGGCGAGGGTCATGACGCGGTACGAGTGGGTCGGATAACAATCGGTCGCAATCCGCCGTCGATCGCAACGGCAGCAAAAAGTTTCGAAAGGATTTTTATGTCAAGGGCGCGAAGCGCCGCCTGCGGCGGTCGAAGACCCTTGACATAAAAATCCTTTCGAAACACACGGCAGCCGTTGCGATCGACGGCTTTCTCTGATCGAGAAGAAAACAACAATAAGCAACCTGCCGGGAAATTTTTCACGGCTACCTCTGATCACTTCGCCGCTGGTCGGAACCGAGCAGATGCATCACCGTCGCGACGAGCTTCGCAAGACTCTGCTCGACCGCATCGCCCGACGTATCGACCTCGGCCTCGGCGCGCGCATAGTCGGCGCGGCGCGCTTCGAGGATCGCGACGAGATCCGCCATCGCTTCGCGGTTCGCCGCCATCGGGCGAAAATCGCCCTGCGCCATGACGCGGCTCATGTGATCTTCCGGCCGCGCCTTGATCCAGACGGTGTGGGTGCGGCGCAGCAGCAGCGCAAAAGTTTCGGCGTCGGCGACGATGCCGCCCGCCGTGGTGATGACCGCCGCCTCGTGCTCGGCGATCACGCGTTCGAGCGCGCTGCGTTCATGGCGGCGGAACGTGGCGGCGCCCGCCAT
>JASHQS010000014.1 GCA_030038995.1 Xanthobacteraceae bacterium | reverse complement strand
CCAGCGCGGTGACGCGCCGCTGCCGCTGCCGCTCGAGCCGCGCCAGATCGAACCGCCGCGGCGGCCGCTCCTCGGCCACGCCGCCGTAGCGGGCGCGGATCAATTCGGCCTGGCTGCGCCAGGCGGCGACGCGCGCGGCATCGTCGGGGTGCGTCGCCAGCCACGCCTCGACGGCGCTGTGCCGCTCGGCGGGCAATTCGCCGTCCACATAAGCGTGGAGCTCGTCCTCGCTCACGATTGGGTCTCGATCGATCATCGTTTCGCTCTTTCCATCATTTCACGCGGCGCAGCGCCGGGCGCTCGCCGTCGAGATAGGATTTGATCTGCATGCGGGCGCGCGCGAGCCGCGACATCACGGTGCCGATCGGCACCCCCTGAATCTCCGCAACCTCGCGGTAGGTAAGGCCTTCGAGCACGACCAAAAGCAACGCCGTGCGCGGCTCCTCGGCGAGCTCGTCGAGCGCGCGGCCGATGTCGCGGCTGCCCGCTTCCGGTCCGCCGCTCACGGCGTCGCCGTCCTTGATCGGCGTAAGCACCGGCCGGCGCGACAAGGCGCGCAGCCGGTTGCGGTTGAGGTTGGTGAGGATGGTGTAAAGCCACGCCCGTACGTCGCCGCCGTGGAACAAGTGCTCGGAGCGCAGCGCGCGGACCAGCGTATCCTGCACCACTTCGTCGGCGGTCTCGGCGTCGCGCGTCAACGCCCGCGCGTAGCGCCGCAGCGCCGGAATGGCGTTCTCGATCTGCTTGCGGAATTCGCTCAATCGTGCGCTCCGCCGGTTAACAACAATTTTGACCACATGCACCGCCTCGACCACGCGCCGTCAAGCAATCTGCCCGCCCTGCCCGCCTGCCCGCCGTACCCAAACAACACCCTGCAAAGCCGACTATTCCGCAGCGGCGCCGCGCCGTAAACCCCATCCGCGCCGCGCGCTTGCTGGGCCAAACCGGCCATGCCATAGGAGGCGGCGGGGACACCCGGATGTCGAGCAGGGTCAGCGCAATGCCGGAAGTTTGTTCGGGTCTGATGCGCGGCAAGCGTGGCCTGATCATGGGGGTGGCCAATCAGCGCTCGCTGGCCTGGGGCATCGCCAAGGCGTGCCGCGCCCATGGCGCCGAACTTGCTTTCACCTACCAGGGCGATGCGCTGAAAAAGCGCGTCGAGCCGCTGGCGCAGGAGTTGGGCGGCATCGTCGTCGGCGATTGCGACGTCGCCGATCCGGCCATGATCGACGCCGCGTTCGCGGCGCTGCAAGCGGCCTGGGGCGGCATCGATTTTCTGGTGCACGCCATCGCGTTCTCCGACCGCGACCAACTCGACGGCCGCTACGTCGACACCACCGCCGACAATTTCACCAGGACCATGCTGATCAGCTGCTATTCGTTCACGGCACTGGCGCAGCGCGCCGAGAAAATGATGCCGAACGGCGGCGCGCTGTTGACGCTGACCTATTACGGCGCCGAGAAATGGATGCCGCACTACAACGTCATGGGCGTCGCCAAGGCGGCGCTCGAAGCTTCGGTGCGGTATCTGGCCGCCGATCTCGGCACCAGGAACATCCGCGTCAACGCCATCTCGTCGGGGCCGATCAAGACGCTCGCCGCCGCCGGCGTCGCCGATTTCCGCTACATCCTCAAATGGAACGAGGGCAACGCGCCGCTGCGCCGCTGCGTCAACATCGAGGAGGTCGGTGAGGCCGGAGCGTACCTGCTCTCCGACATGTCGCGCGGCGTCACCGGCGAAGTGCACCACGTCGACGCCGGTTACCACATCGTCGGCATGAAGCACCCCGAGGCGCCGGATATCGTCGTCGGCAAGGCCGACGAGGCAAATCAGAAGTCAGAAATCGGAAGTCAGAAGTCAGAAATCAGAAGTCAGAAATCGGAAGTCGGATGAGCGCGAGTCTGTTTGCTTCCGACTTCCGACTTCCGACTCCCGACTTCTGACTCCCGACGATGCCTGTCCTCTATTTCGTGCGCCACGGCGAGACCGATTTCAACGTCGCGCACCGGCTGCAGGGCCGCCACGAGACCGCAATCAACGCCCGCGGCCGCGAGCAGGCGCAGCACTGCGCCGGCGTGCTCGCCGATCTGTTCGCGCGCGAGCAGCGCGGCCCTGCGGATTACGCTTATGTTTCCAGTCCGCTCAAGCGGGCGCGCGAAACCATGGCGATCATGCGCGCCGCGCTTGGCCTCGATGCCGCCGGCTATGCGGTCGACGACCGGCTGATGGAAATCTCCTATGGCGCGTGGGAAAGCCGGACGCTGCCGGAAATCAGCGCCCGCGACCCGCAGCTTTTGGCGTTGCGCGAAGAGGACAAATGGGGCTTTCGGCCGCCCGGCGGCGAATCCTATCGCGACGTCGCCAAGCGCGTCGCCTCCTGGTACGCCGCCGTCGCCGCCGATACGGTGATCGCCGCCCACGGCGGCATCGCCCGCGCCTTGATGGCGAATTTCAGCATCCTTCCGGAGGCAGAGGCCACCTACGCCGAAATCGTCCACGGCGCGGTATACGTGTTCGCCGCCGGCACCATGGCGCGGTATGCCTGAGTGGCAGCACGTCTCGACAGCAAAAACAAAAAGCGCGTTTGCCGCGAAGCGGATTTGACCGGGTGGGCCCCAAGCGGTACCACACAAACCACGGCGTCATTGCGCGCATTGGCGCGTTCCGGCACGTTGTTAGGTCATGTCCTTCAACAGCTTCGGCCACATGTTTCGCGTCACCACCTTTGGCGAAAGCCACGGGCCGGCGATCGGCTGCGTGGTCGACGGCTGTCCGCCGCGCATTGCGCTCACCGAAGCCGACATCCAGCCCTATCTCGACCGCCGCCGCCCCGGCCAGTCGCGCTTCACCACCCAGCGCCAGGAGCCGGACATGGTGCGGATCTTGTCCGGCGTTTTCATCGACGCAGCGAGCGGCCGGCAGGTGACGACCGGCACGCCGATCGCGCTCGTCATCGACAACGTCGATCAGCGCTCGAAGGATTACGCCGACATCAAGGACAAATATCGCCCTGGCCACGCCGACTACACCTATGACGTGAAATACGGGCTGCGCGATTATCGCGGCGGCGGCCGCCAGTCGGCGCGCGAGACCGCGATGCGGGTGGCGGCCGGCGCCATCGCCCGCAAGATCGTGCCGGGACTGAATGTGCGCGGCGCGCTCATCCAAATGGGCCCGCACCGCATCGACCGCGCGCGCTGGGATTGGGCCGAGGTCGGGCGCAACCCGTTCTTCTGTCCGGACGCCGAGCGCGCGGCGTTCTTCGCCGATTATCTCGACGGCGTGCGCAAGGCCGGCTCAGCGGTCGGCGCGGTGATCGAGATCGTGGCCGACGGCGTGCCGCCGGGACTCGGCGCGCCGATCTACGGCAAGCTCGACGGCGACCTCGCCGCGGCGCTGATGGGCATCAACGCCGTCAAGGGCGTCGAGATCGGCGCCGGCTTTAACGCCGCCGCGCTGTCCGGCGAGGAAAACGCCGACGAGATGCGCATGGGCAACGACGGCAAGCCGGCGTTTCTTTCCAACAATGCCGGCGGCATCTTGGGTGGCATTTCCACCGGCCAGCCGGTGGTGGTGCGCTTTGCGGTCAAGCCGACCTCGTCGATTCTGACGCCGCGCCGGACCGTTGACCGCTACGGCAACGACAGCGAAATTTCCACCAAGGGCCGCCACGACCCCTGCGTCGGCATCCGCGCCGTGCCGATCGGCGAGGCCATGATGGCCTGCGTGATCGCCGACCATTTTTTGCGCCAGCGCGGCCAGGTCGGCGAGGCTCCGGCGTGGCCGTTTGCAAAGCCGGCGCCGTGAGGCGCGGCATATGTCCGGAGTAGCCCAATGCCGTTAAATCGTCGTTGTGAGGAGCGGAGCGACAAAGCAAGCCAGAAAGCCTCAACGTCTCGCGAGCACTTCTGGATTGCTTCGCTTCGCTGGCAATGACGCATTCGAAGCAACCCATGGACGAAAACCACCAGCACGCTGCCGCCGCCATCGCCGCCTTCGCGCGCGGCGAGATCGTCATCGTCGCCGACGACGACGACCGCGAGAACGAGGGCGATCTGTTCGTGGCGGCGAGCCTGTGCACGGCGGAGAAGATGGCGTTCATCATCCGCCACACTTCCGGCATCGTCTGCGCGCCGCTCGCCCCCGAGGAGGCGCGGCGGCTGCATCTCGATCCGATGGTGGCGCTCAACGATGCGCCACTCGGCACCGCGTTCACCGTCTCGGTCGACGTGCGCCACGGCCTGACCACCGGCATTTCCGCCGAGGAACGCACCAACACGGTGCGCGCGCTGGCCAATCACAACAACGGCCCGTCGGATTTCGTGCGGCCCGGCCACGTCTTTCCGCTGATCGCCAAGAACGGCGGCGTGCTGATGCGCTCCGGCCACACCGAAGCGTGCGTCGATCTGTGCCGGCTCGCCGGCCTGCCGCCGGTCGGGGTGTTGTCCGAGCTGATGAACGACGACGGCACGGTGATGCGCGGGCCCGATCTCGCCGAGCTCGCCGAGCGCCACAGGCTCGTGCGCATCACCATCGCCGAGCTGATCGCCTACCGGCAGGCGCGCGACAAGCTGATCGAGCGGGCCGGCGAGTTTCTGGTCGAGTCCGAAATCGGCACGCTCACCGGCTACGCCTTTCTGACGCCGTTCGATCCGGTCTACCACATGGCGTTCGTGTATGGCCGCATCGGCGACGGCAAGAACGTGCTCACCCGCCTGCACCGCGCCGACATCATCGGCGACGTGTTCGGCAAGGCGAAGGCGATCAACCAGGCGCTGGCGCGTTTCAAGGCCGAGGGCCGTGGCGTCCTGGTGCTGTTGCGCGACGGCACTGCCGGCGTGCCGGTGGTCGGCATTCCGAAAACCGAGACCCCATCGGGCGAGGCGCGCAGCCGGCAATGGCGCGAGGTCGGCCTCGGCGCGCAGATTCTCAGGGACCTCGGCGTCAATTCGATCCGGCTGTTGTCGTCGCGGCCGATGACCTATGTGGGCCTGTCGGGCTTCGGCATCGAGATCGTCGGCATGGAGAACGTCGAGGCGTAGACGGAAGACGGAAGTCAGAAGTCGGAAATCAGAAGACAGAAGACGTCGTCTGCCTCCTCTTGTGAGAGTCCGATGCTGGTCGGTGTGCCCCGAGAGATAAAGGATAACGAATATCGCGTCGGCCTCGTGCCATCGACGGTGCGCGAACTGACCGAGCAAGGCCACCGGGTCGTGGTCGAGACCGGCGCCGGAGCGGGCGCCGGTCTGGCCGATGTCGATTACCGCGCCGCCGGCGCCGAGATCGTGAGCAACGCCGACGCCGTCTTCGGCCGCGCCGAGCTGATCGTCAAGGTGAAGGAGCCGCTCGCCGCCGAGCGCAAAAAGCTCCACCGCGGCCAGGTCATCTTCACCTATCTGCATCTCGCGCCCGACCGCGCGCAGACCGAGGATTTGCTCGCCTGCGGCGTCACCGCGATCGCCTACGAGACGGTGACCGGCCCGCAGGGCACGCTGCCGCTGCTCACGCCGATGTCGGAAGTCGCCGGCCGCATGACGGCGCATGTCGGCGCGCGCTGCCTGGAAAAGGAAAACGGCGGGCGCGGCGTGCTGCTCGGCGGCGTGCCGGGGGTCGCCCCGGCAAGCGTGCTGGTGCTCGGCGGCGGCGTCGCCGGAACCAACGCCGCGCTGATCGCCGCCGGCATGGGCGCCGACGTCACCGTGCTCGACCGCAATCCCGAGGCGCTGCGCCGCGTCGCCGCGCAACTGGGCGGCCGCGTCCGCACCGTGTTCTCCACTCGCGACGTCGTCGAGCTGTTGTGCCGGCGCGCCGACCTCGTCATCGCCACCGTGCTCATTCCCGGCGCCACCGCGCCGAAATTGATCTCGGCGCAGACGGTCAAGGCGATGAAAGCCGGCTCGGTGATCGTCGACGTCGCCATCGATCAAGGCGGCTGCGCCGAGACGTCGCGGCCGACCACGCATTCGCAACCGACCTACGTGGTCGACGGCGTCGTGCACTATTGCGTCACCAACATGCCGGGCGCGGTGGCGCGCACCTCGACCTTCGCGCTGAGCAACGTCACCACGTCATTCGTCCTGGCGCTCGCCGATAAGGGCTGGCGGCTGGCGCTGTCGGCGGACGCGCATTTGCGCAACGGCCTCAACGTGCACGACGGCCATGTCACCCACCGCGCCGTGGCCGACGCACTGAAGCTGCCCTATACGCATGCCGAGCATGCGCTGCGCATCTGAATAGCGCGGCCGCCGCGGGTGTTGATGACGCGTAGTGCTTTGCCCATATGGCGCTAGTGCGCAACCCGACGGAGGAGACCGCCATGCCCGATCATATCGACCGCGACCGCCGTGCCGTGCTCAAGGCCGGCGGCGCCTTGCTCTTTGGCGCAGCGTTGTCGCCCGCCGGCGCCGCCGCCCAGGGCGCGAGCGGCGCCAAGATTCCCATCGGCACCATCGGCGCCGGCCATATCGGCAGCACCATCGGCGGGTTGTGGGTCAAGAACGGCCACCGCGTCTTTTTCTCCGACCGGCATCCCGATGAGCTGAAAGGACTGGTGGCGAGCCTCGGGCCGCTGGCGCAGGCCGGCCCGATCACGCAAGCGATCGCGTTCGGCGACGCCATCCTGCTGACCGTGCCGTACGGTGCCATTCCGGAGATCGGCCGCGATTACGGCGCGGCGCTCAAAGGCAAGATCGTGCTCGACACCTGCAACGCGGTGCCGGCGCGCGACGGCGCCATCGCCGAAGAGGTCGAGCGCAACGGCATCGGCGTCACCACGCAGAAATATCTGCCCGGCGCGCGGCTCGTTCGCGCCTTCAACACCATGAGCTACATGTACTTCGCCGAACAGGCCAACCGTCCCGATCCGAAGCTCGCGGTGCCGATCGCCGGTGACGACCAGGAGGCGGTACGCGTTGCCGCTGGCCTTGTCCGCGACGCCGGCTTCGAACCGGTCGTGGTCGGCAAGCTCTCTGACGCGCGGCTCTTTCAACGCGGCGGGCCGGGCTACGGCCAGCGCGTCAGCGCCGCCGAGCTGCGCCAAAAACTCTCGCTCAAGCCATGACGGCTGCCGCCGGCGACCACGGCGGTGGTGGCGGTGGTGGCGGCGGCGGTGCCATCGCGGCGCTGCGGCGCTGGACGGCGCGCGCGGTGCCGGCGACGCCAGCGGAGCGCGCCGCCGCGCTGTGGTCGTTTGCCTATTTCTTCATGCTGCTGGCCGGCTATTACGTGCTGCGCCCGCTGCGCGACCAGATGGGCATCGCCGGCGGCGTGCGTAATTTGCCGTGGCTGTTCACCGCGACGTTTCTAACGCTGCTCGTTGCGCAGCCGCTCTACGGCGCGCTGGTGGCGAGGCTGCCGCGCTCCCGCTTCATCCCGATCGTCTACCACTTCTTCGTCGTCAACTTGGCGCTGTTCTGGATCCTGCTGACGCTCCACATCGCGACCGCGCTGATTGCACGGCTGTTCTACGTCTGGGTCAGCGTGTTCAGCCTGTTCGCGGTTGCGGTGTTCTGGTCGTTCATGGCCGACCTGTTCAGCGCCGACCAGGGCAAGCGGCTGTTCGGCTTCATCGGCGCCGGCGGCACGGCAGGCGCGCTGCTCGGTCCGGTGATCACGATCGGTCTTTCGGTGCCGATCGGCGCGGTCAATCTCCTGCTCGCGGCGATCGTCCTCTTGGAAGCGGCGGTGTTCTGCGTCTACCGCCTGGAGCGCGCGGCAACCGCGCATCCGGCGCGGCGGGCCGAGCCGCCGACGCGCCTGGGCGGCGGCGCCTTCGCGGCGCTGCCCGAGCTCGTCCGCTCGCCTTATCTGCTCGGCATCGCGGCCTGGATCAGCCTGCAGTCGTTTTGCGCCACGATGCTCTACTTCGAGCAAATCCACCTGGTCGCGGCCGACGTGCATGGCGCCGGCGCGCAGACCCGCATCTTCGCCGGCATCGATCTCGCGGTGAACCTGCTCACGCTGGCGACGCAGCTTGTCGCTACCGGCCAAGTGCTCAAGCGCTTCGGCACCGGTGCAACGGCCGCGGCGCTGCCGGCGATCTACGTGATCGGCTTTCTGGCGATCTTTTTCCTACCCACGCTCGCCGTGGTAATGACCTTGCAGGTGGTGCAGCGCTGGCTGCATTTCGCGCTCGCGGCGCCGGCCCGCCAGGTGTTCTATACGGTGCTCGGCCGCGCGGAGAAGTACAAGGCCAAGAACCTGATCGACGTCGTCATCTATCGCGGCTCCGACGCGCTCTATGGCTGGGTGTTCGACAGCCTGCAGGCGCTGGGCTTAAAGCTCGCCGGCGTTGCGCTGCTGGCCTGCCCGGTCGCCGCATTGTGGCTGATCGTATCGGCCGCGCTCGGCCGGGCGCAGGAACGGCGCGCCAGGCTCGACGCCGCAACGGCGGCGGCAGCGGCGGCGGAGTGAGACCATGGCTCGACTGACCCGACGCGACTTCGCAATGCTGTCCGCAACCGGCGCCGCGGCGGCGCTCGCACCGCAGGCCATTGCGCAAACCGCAGCGCCGCCCGTCAGCCGCGCGATTCCGAAAACCGGCGAAAAGCTGCCCGCCGTCGGCCTCGGCACCGCGGAAGTGTTCGATGACGACGACGAAGCGACGCGCCGCAAGGCGCAGGCGGTGATCAAGGTATTGGCCGCCAACGGCGGCCGCCTGATCGACACCGCCTCCACTTACGGCGACGCCGAGAGCGTCATCGGCGCCGTGCTCGGATCAGCCGGCGGCCGGCCGGATTTTTTTGTCGCCACCAAGCTCGAAGCGCCCGACGCGGCGGAGCTACAGCAATCGCTGCGCCGATTGCGAACACAGAAAGTCGATTTGCTGCAGCTCCACAACGTCAGCGATCCGCGGCAATCGCTCAGGCAATTTTACGCATGGCAGGCGCAAGGCGCCTGCCGCTACGTCGGCATCACCTCGACCTATCACGGCGATTTCGGCGCCGTCGCAGCGGTGCTCGGCCGCGAAAAGCCCGACTTCGTGCAGGTCGACTATTCGCTCGACGACCGCGAGGTGGAAAAGCGCATCCTGCCGCTCGCCGCCGAGGTGAAGGCCGCCGTCCTGACCGCGCTGCCGTTCGGCCGCGGCCGGCTGTTTCGCGCCGTGCGCGGCAAGGCGGTGCCGGGTTGGGCGCAAAGCTTCGCCGGCAGTTGGGCGCAATTCTTTCTCAAATATCTGCTCGGCGATCCGCGGGTCACCGCGGTCATTCCCGGCACCGCCGATCCGGCGCACATGCTGGACAATCTCGGCGCCATGCGCGGCGCGCTGCCCGATCCCGATCAGCGCCGCCGCATGGTGGAGTTCGTCGAATCGCTGTAGCGCGGCCGGGGCCGCAGTGCGGCAACAAGCCTCTTGAACCGATCCACGTGCCAATTCAAGCCGGGCACCGGCCGGATTTGGTCTAGCCAAGCCGGCGGGCTTCCTGCACACTGAAAGCGGGGCTGGTGCCGAATAATGATCTTCTCGTTCGATCTTCTCGTCAACGCCATCGTTTCGGGCATCCTGATCGGCGGCTTTTACGCGGCGGTGACCTGCGGGGTGTCGCTGTCGTTCGGCATTCTCGACATCGTCAATATCGCCCAGCCGGCCTTCATCATCCTCGGCTCCTACATCGCCTACACGCTCAATGCCAGCTTCGGCCTCGATCCGATTCTGATCAGCATCATCGTGCTGCCGGCGTTCTACCTGCTGGGTGCCGTGATCTACCAGATCTACTACCTCGCCTTCGAGCGGCGCGGCCAGGAATCGCTACGTGGGCTCGCCTTCTTCTTCGGGCTCTTGTTCATCACCGAAGTGACGCTGGTGCTCTATTTCGGCGTCGATTACCGCTACGTGCAGGCCGCCTATATCGGCCCGACCTGGCATTTCGGCTGGGTCGACGTGCCGCTGCGCATCCTGGTGCCGTGTCTGGTCTCGCTGCTCCTGATCGCGGTGCTGCAGCTCGTGCTCACGCGCAGCTTCATCGGCCGCGCCATCATGGCGGTGGCGCAGGACCAACTGGCGCTGCGCCTGATGGCGGTGAACCCGGTCCGCATCAAGCGCATCGCGTTCGGCATCTCGATCGCCACCGCTTCGCTGGCCGGCGCCTTTCTGATCGTGATCCAGCCCGTGGAGCCGTCGGTCGGCCGCGAATATATCGGCCGCGTCTTCGCCATCTGCGTGCTCGGCGGCATGGGCAGCCTGCCCGGCACGGTGATCGCCGCCATGCTGATCGGCATCGTCGAGAGCCTGACCGCGACGTTCTACGGCCCGTCCTGGGCGCCGGCGGTATCGTTCGGGATTCTGCTGTTGACGCTGGCGGTGCGCCCGGCCGGCTTGTTGGGGCGGCGATGAGCGTGCGCTCGATTCCCTTTCTGCTGGTCACGCTCGCCATCGGCGCCGCCGTATTCGCCGGCGCGATGCTGCTCGGCAACGACTACTACTTCTTCGCCGGCTACGTGGTGGCGCAATACATCGTGCTGTCGTCGGCATGGAACATCCTCGGCGGCTATTGCGGCTATGTGAATTTCGGCACCGCAGGCTTCTTCGGGCTCGGCGCCTACTCGACCGTCGCCGTTTACCAATTGGTCGAGGGCAACGAATTTCCGCATGTCGTCCCAATACCGCTCTTGATCCTGCTCGGCGGCCTGATCTCGGGGGTGGTCGGCTTCGGCATGGGCTATCTGACGCTGCGGCTGCGCGGCGCGTTTTTTGCCATCGCCACTCTAGCGCTCGCCGTCGTGCTGGAGACGCTGGTGGTGAACTGGGATTTTGTCGGTGGCTCGCGCGGCGCCTACATCGTGCGGCCGGAAACGATCGGACCGATCGGCAGCTACGTCAGATATCTGTTTCTGCTGATGCTGGTGCTCGCCGTCGCGGCGCTCAATGTCGCGCGGCTGATCGAGCGCTCGCGGCTCGGCTACGGCTTCGCTACCATCCGCGACGACGAACTGGCGGCGGAGGCCGCGGGCGTGCCGACGCTGCGGCTGAAACTGGTCGCGACCACCATTTCGGGTGCGCTGATGGGCATGGCCGGCGCGCCGTTTCCCTACTACATCGGCTATCTGCAGCCGTCATCGACGTTCGGCTTCGACTATGCGGTGAACGCGATCGCCATGTCGCTGATCGGCGGCACGTCGAGCTGGGTCGGTCCGCTGATCGGCACGCTCCTGCTCGGCTCGCTGCAGCAGCTCATCACGGTGACGATCTCGTCGGCGGTCAATCTGTTGCTGGTCGGCGCCCTGCTCGTCGTCTTCGTCATCGTGGCGCCGAACGGCATCCTCGGCCTCGTCCACAAGTACCTGCAGCGCAAGCCCGACGAGTTCGTCGGCCGCCGTCGGATCGACCTCGACGCGGCCGCCGCCGCCGCGGCGACCGCGGCGACCGCCGCGCCGCCGGCCGCCAAGCCTGGTTCCGCGCCGGGGTCGCCGCCGCCATGACCGATCTGCTCGAGGTCGACAATCTCGGCAAGCGCTTCGGCGGCTTCGTCGCGCTGGAGAGCATCGCGCTCTCGGTGCGTGCCGGCGAGCGGCTCGGCCTGATCGGTCCGAACGGGTCGGGCAAGAGCACGCTGGTCAATTGCATCTGCGGCACGCTGCGCAACGAGCAGGGCTCGGTGCGCTTCGACGGCCGCGCCGTCGACGGGCTGCCGGCGCATCAGCGCACGCGGCTCGGCCTCGCCCGCAGCTTTCAACTGCCGCGCCCGTTCGTCAGCCTCAACCTGATGGACAACGTGCGCATTCCGCTGCTCTACACCGTGGCGGCGCGCGGCGGCCACCACGCGGGCGCCGCGATCGACGACCATTGCCATCGGCTGCTGCGCGAAGTCGGCCTCGAGACCAAGGCGCGCGCCCTGCCGCGCGATCTCACCCAGGTCGAGATGCGCAAGCTCGAACTGGCGCGCGCCATGGCGGCGGAGCCGAAGCTCTTGATCGCCGACGAGGCCATGGCGGGGCTGACCCATTCCGAGATCGAGGATATTTTGGTGCTGCTCGTACGCCTCAACGAGCAGGGCGTCACCGTCATTCTCATCGAGCACATCATGCGCGCGGTGATGAGCTTTTCGCGGCGCCTCGTCGTGCTGGTCTCCGGGCGCAAGATCGCCGACGGCCTGCCCGAGGAGGTGATGCACGATCCGGAAGTGGAGCGGGCCTACCTTGGCCAATAGCCTGAACCTCACTGGCATCAATGCCGCCTACGGCGCGGTGCGCGTGCTCGAAGACGTGTCGCTCAAGGTCGGCGGCGGCGAGACCGTGGTGCTGCTCGGCACCAACGGCAACGGCAAGTCGACCCTGATGAAATGCATCATGGGCATCGTGCGGCCGAGCACGGGCTCGATCGTCGCCGAGATCGACGGCATCCATCACGACCTCGCCGGCCGCACCACCGAGGAAATCGTCGATCTCGGCATTGCGCTGGTGCCCGAGGGCCGGCGGCTGTTTCCGCGGCTCACGGTCGAGGAAAACCTGCTGCTCGGCGCCTTCCGCCCCACCGCCCGCCGCGAACTCAAGCGCAATTACGAAATCTGCCTCGAGACCTTTCCGCGCCTTGCCGAGCGCCGCAACCAGCTCGCCGGCAGCATGTCGGGCGGCGAGCAGCAAATGCTCGCACTCGGCCGCGCGCTGATGCTGGCGCCGAAGATCCTTCTGGTCGACGAGCCATCGGTCGGCCTGGCGCCGATCCTGGTCCGCCGCACCATCGACGCCATCAGCGAGATGAAGCAGCGCTACGCGCTCACCGTGCTGATGGCCGAGCAGAATTTCGCCCAGGCCATCCGCATCGCCGACCGCGGCTACGTCATCGTCCA
>JASHQS010000181.1 GCA_030038995.1 Xanthobacteraceae bacterium | reverse complement strand
AGCTTGGCTAGGCAAACCGAGTCCTGCCGCTGCTGCGAGCATGATGGTCGACGCTACGGTGCGTGTAAATTTGCTTGGCATGGTAGCCCTCCAGCCGTAGGAGCCTTCCTAACATCTGATTGCGATCGCGGACAATCCCGGGCGGCGTTACACCTGTCGGTAAGGCAGCGCGAATTTTTGTCCCAAATTTATCCTAGTCGAGCGAATCCATGAAACCGATCAATTGGGTGTTGGCCTCAGTACGCGAGACTACGGCATTTTCGGGCGGTCCCTTATGATTCGAATTTTGGAAGCGGTCGTCTAGTGCGCGGCTCACGTGTGCCGCGCTATCTGTCGCAGTTGGCACAAAGCGGAAGTCGCGCAATTGTTAATCGGCGCAGGTTTTGGACGCCGAACGGCAGGACGAAGATGACGCCGGTCGCCCAAATGATGCCGGCGGTAATGCCGATGGATGCGTCTTCCTTTTTGGCGCCCACGGCACCCGCAATCGCGATAGCGGCCGAGACGCCGCACACCGCGTGGCGATGGCAGGCGGGGCGCTGAGCGGGCGGCGCTGGCGGAAGCGCCCGGACGAAAATTCGAGGGAGCGTCGAAGGAATTTCGTTCCTTGCCAAAGCGCCTTGCCAAAGGAGGCGGCAGCCACACAGAATTCCTATATGGTGGTGCCGTCCCCCCGTGTACGCCATGGACCCTTCACAGTTGTTCCATCCTGCGGTCGCCAAGTGGTTTGCCGGCCAGTTTGCCGCACCGACTGCTGCTCAAGCAGAGGCTTGGCCGGCCATCAAGGCCGGCCGCCACACCTTACTGGCGGCGCCGACCGGTTCCGGGAAAACGCTCGCTGCATTTCTGGCAATGATCGACGATCTGGTTCGCCAGGGGATCGCGGGCGGGCTGCCGGACGAAACCCGCGTGGTCTACGTCTCGCCGCTCAAGGCGCTGTCGAACGACATTGAGCGAAATCTGGAAGCGCCCCTCGCCGGCATCCGCGAAGAGCTCCGGCGGCGCGGGCTGCCCGACGTTGCGATACGAACGTGGGTCCGCACCGGCGACACCAGGTCTTCGGAACGCGAGCGCATGCGGCGCCGGCCGCCGCATATTCTCGTGACCACCCCGGAATCCCTGTACGTTCTGCTTGGATCGGAGTCCGGGCGGAAAATGCTGGCGACGACCCGCTCGGTGATTGTCGACGAGATCCATGCCGTGGCGCCGAACAAGCGCGGCGCCCATCTCGCCGTTTCGCTGGAACGGCTCGCCGCCCTTTGCGGCGACCGGCTGCTGCGGATCGGCCTGTCGGCCACGCAGAACCCGATTGCGACAATCGGCAACCTTCTGGTCGGATCGGCTACCGAGGAAGTGCCGGCACCAGAGGTCACGATCATCGACATCGGCCATCAGCGCGTCCGCGATCTCCAAATCGAGCTTCCCGACTCGCCGCTCGAGGCGGTGATGTCCGGAGAAGTCTGGCAACAGGTCTATGAGCGGCTGGCCCGCCTCATCGCGGCTCACCGCACCACCCTGGTGTTCGTGAACACGCGCCGCATGGCCGAGCGCGCGGCGCGCGAGTTGTCCGAGCGGCTCGGCGACGGCGTCGTCACCGCACACCACGGCAGCATGGCCAAGGAGCGCCGCCTTGCCGCCGAGCAGAGGCTCAAGCATGGCAAGCTGCGGGCGCTCGTTGCGACCGCCTCCCTCGAACTGGGCATCGACATCGGCGAAGTGGACCTGGTCTGTCAGCTCGGCTCGCCGCGCTCGATCGCGAGCCTCCTGCAGCGGGTCGGCCGTTCCGGTCATTCAGTCGGCGGCACGCCCAAGGGGCGGCTTTTTCCGTTGTCGCGCGACGACCTTGTGGAGTGCGCGGCCTTGCTCGACAGCGTCCGACGCGGCGAGCTTGATCGTCTGGTAATTCCACATCAACCGCTCGATGTGCTGGCGCAGCAGACCGTTGCGGAAGTCGCGGCGCAGGATTGGTCGGAGACCGCGCTCTACCAGCGATTACGCCGCGCCTACCCGTTTCGCGAACTGCAGCGCAGCGATTTTTCCGCAGTTGTGCAGATGCTGGCCGAGGGGTTTGCGACCAGCCGCGGCCGACGTGGCGCGCTCGTTCATCGCGACGCCGTCAACGGCGTGCTGCGCCCCCGGCGCGGCGCCCGGATGACCGCGCTGACCTCGGGCGGCACGATTCCTGATACCGCCGACTATCAGGTTTTGCTGGAGCCCGACAACCACGTCATCGGCACGGTCAATGAGGATTTTGCGGTCGAAAGTTTGGCCGGCGATATTTTTCAGCTCGGCAACGCGTCGTACCGAATTCTGCGCGTCGAGCGTGGCACCATTCGGGTTGAAGATGCGCATGGCCAGCCGCCGAATATTCCGTTCTGGCTCGGCGAAGCGCCAGGCCGCAGCGACGAGCTGTCGGCCTCGGTATCCCGCTTGCGCAGCGAGGTCGAGAAGCGGCTGCGGATCGATCCTTCCGCCAACGCCGCCCGCGACTGGCTGGCCAACGAGGTCGCCATCGATCAGCGCGCCGTTGAGCAACTGATCGAATACCTTGCCGCCGGCCGCGCCGCATTGGGCTGCTTGCCGACCCAAGACACGATTGTGCT
Organism: Xanthobacteraceae bacterium; assembly: GCA_030038995.1. Lineage (GTDB taxonomy): Bacteria > Pseudomonadota > Alphaproteobacteria > Rhizobiales > Xanthobacteraceae > BOG-931. The sequence goes on along the minus strand of JASHQS010000181.1, from coordinate 10,682 downwards.
GGAGCGCTTCTTCGACGAAGCAGGCGGCATGCAGCTCGTCATACACGCGCCGTTCGGCAGCCGGCTTAATCGCGCCTGGGGACTGGCGCTGCGCAAACGCTTTTGCCGCAAGTTCAATTTCGAACTGCAGGCGGCCGCGACCGAGGACAACATCGTCCTCTCGCTGACCAGCGCCCACAGCTTCGAACTGCCCGAGGTGGCCCGCTACCTGCACTCCAACAGCGTGCGCGCCCTGCTGATCCAGGCCATGCTCGATGCGCCGATGTTCATCACCCGTTGGCGCTGGGTGACGGCGGTGGCGCTTGCCCTGCCCAGATTTAGAGGCGGCCGCAAGGTGCCGCCGCAATTCTTGCGGATGCAGGCCGAAGATCTGATCGCCGCCGTGTTTCCGGATCAAATCGCTTGTGCGGAGAACTTGGTGGGAGAACGGGAGGTGCCGGACCACCCGCTGACCAACCAGGTGATCTGCGACTGCCTTCATGAGGCAATGGACGTCACTGGACTGGAGCGCCTGCTTGAGCGGATCGAGGCTGGCGCGGTTGGCGTCGTGGCCTGCGATCTTACCCAACCTTCGCCGCTTGCGCTCGAAGTGCTTTCGGCGCGGCCTTATGCGTTCCTCGACGATGCGCCGTTGGAGGAGCGGCGGACGCAGGCCGTCATGGCGCGGCGCTGGCACGACCCGCAGAGTGCCTCCGAGCTTGGCCGGCTCGATCCGGAAGCGATCGCGCGAGTCGCTGCCGAGGCTTGGCCCGGTCCTGAAAACGCCGAAGAACTCCACGATGCCCTGCTCTGGCTGAGCTGCCTGACGGACGCAGAAGCTGCGGCTGCGCAGCCGTGGAGCCAATGGCTGGAACATTTGGCCGGGCAGAACCGGGTCGCGCGCCTGCTTGTTCCGGGGGCGACGCTGTGGATCCCGGCGGAACGGCTGAACCAGTTCCGGGCAGTGTGGCCGCAGGCCACCCTCCAACCTCAAATTGCTCCGCCGGCGGATCATCAGGCCGTCTGGTCGCGGGATCAGGCGCTGGTCGAGATTCTGCGTGGCCGGCTGGAAGGCCTTGGGCCGGTGACGCAAACCGCGTTGGCCTCACCGCTCGCGCTTGAGCCGGAGGCTGCAGCCGCCGCGCTTTCGGCGCTGGAGACCGAAGGGAGCGTCCTGCGCGGACGCTTCCTCGCCGGCGTCAACGACGAGCAATGGTGCGATCGCCGGCTGCTGGCGCGCATTCATCACACGACCATCCGGCGGCTACGCGCGGAAATCGAGCCGGTGGCGGCGCGCGATTTCCTGCGGTTTTTGTTCGCATGGCAACACGTCGATCAGGAGGCGCGGCTCAAAGGGCCGCACGCGCTGCCGGCGGCGTTGACTCTGCTGGAAGGTTTTGAGGCGCCTGCCGGATCGTGGGAAACCGAAATTCTTCCGGCCCGCGTTGAAGGCTATGAGCCGGCTTGGCTTGACGCGCAGTGCATCGCCGGTTGCTCGACCTGGGCGCGTCTGACGCCGCCGGCCAATGGGAATGGTCGTGCGCGAGCGACGACGCCGGTTCGATCGACGCCGATCGCGCTGCTCGACCGGCGGCGGCTGGCGCACTGGATTGTATTGTCCCCGCAAACCAGCGCGGCGGCGCCAAGTCCGCGCTCGCAATCATTGCTCGACTGCCTGCGCGCGCACGGAGCGCTGTTTTTCGGGGAATTGGCCGACGCAACGCATTTGCTGCGGCCGCAGGTCGAAGAGGCGTTGGGCGAATTGGTCGCGCTCGGCTTGGTTACCTCCGACAGTTTCGCTGGCCTGCGCGCGCTGTTGGTGCCTTCGAGCCGGCGCAAGCCGGTCGCCGGTGCGAAACGGCGCGGCCGCGTCCTTGCCTTCGACATCGAAAACGGCGGCCGTTGGGCGCTGATTCGCCGGGCGTCGCAAACTGGCGGCGTGGACGAGCAGCCGCGGGCAGCCGCGACCGGGCACGTCGCGAAGGTTTTACTGCAGCGCTATGGCGTCGTGTTCTGGCGCCTGCTTGCCCGCGAAGCCGGCTGGCTGCCGCCCTGGCGCGATCTGCTGCGCGTTTTCCGCTGCCTCGAGGCGCGCGGGGAAATCCGCGGCGGCCGCTTCGTGTCGGGTTTTTCCGGCGAACAATATGCGCTTCCGGAAGCAGTGGGTCTGTTGCGGCAAACGCGCCGCCGGCCGCATCACGAACAGTGGATTTCGCTGTCGGGCGCCGACCCGCTGAACCTGATCGGCATTCTCACGCCCGGTCCGAAATTGCCAGCATTGACCGACAATCGGTTAATCTACCGGGACGGCCTGCCGGTCGCCACGCTGGCGGCGGGCAAGGTCGATTTTCTCACCGCGTTGGACAATGCGAGCCGCTGGGAAGCCGAAAAGCGATTAGTGCGTTCCGCCGCGCGGGGACTGCTATCCCACATCAGCTAGAAGCTCAGCGTTGCCGCGTTCGGCGCATCGCAATGTCCGCGTTGATCGCAGCTATCCGCTCGTTCGACATGCCGCCGTAGTGACGGCATCTCCGCCTTGCAATGAGTCACTGTGATCCCAGAGGGCCGAACCCCGACTGGCTGGGGCCGGTTGGACGACCCCAAGCCTGGTGTCTATGGTCCTCGGCTTGCCGTGGGTGAACGTGTGATCCACCATCGGAAAGGCGATCTCGCAGGCGAGCCCTTCCGCGCTCCAATCGAAGCGCAATCCGCCTTTCAGCGGGTCTCCTACCATGGCGTTTATTACCCGTGTGCCGAAGCCTTTGCGCCTCGGCGCTGTAATCTTTGGTCCGTCTCTCTCTGTCCAGCGGAGTACGACTTGGCCATCCGCTCTATATGTCCAAATGAATTCGACATGGCCTCTGGTCGTGGACAGAGCCCCATATTTGGCCGCGTTGGTCGCCAGTTCATGCAATATTACGGCGACGGCCTGCGCCGTTGTCGGCTCTAGAAAAATGTATGGACCCTCGATCCGCGCGCGAGCCGCGCCATCCTGCAAATACGGCGCAAGTTGTTGCCTCGCGATGCCGGCCAAATCAACTCCCTTCCAGCGGCTCTCATAGAACAATGTGTGGACATTCGCGAGGGCCTGGATGCGCCCCTCGATCGCGCGCTTGAAGCCGTCGATCGTATCTGACTGGGAAAGATTCACGGTCGCCTGAACGGTCGCCAAGATATTTTTCACGCGGTGCTCGGCTTCCCGCCCAAGAGTGGCGATTTGTTCGGCGCTCCGCTTCCGGTCGGTTATGTCCTGAAAGCAATTGATCGCACCGAGAATTTTTCCGCTGGCGTCCTTGAACGCGTTGATATTCACGAGGGCGACGCCGCGAGAGCCGTCCGTCCGTTCGATCACGATTTCCTGGTCTTTTACTGCAATCCCGGTGCGGATTACCTCGGCCATAGGGCATTCACAATGCAGCAGTGGGCGCCCATCGAGCGCGTACATGCGATGCGAACCGCAGAAGCGGTCATCTGGGTTATTGAGTTTGGGTGATCTGCCCCACAGACGTGCGGCTTGGTCGTTGAAGTATACGATCAAGCCGCTCGGCTCACAGATGTAAACCGCTACCGGCAATTGATCGAATAGCTGACGCGGCAGCAGTTCGCCGACGCTATTCCGATTTTTGTCGTGTTGTTTGCGTTCAAACTGCTTTTGCCTCTGATCGTTTGCGGCCACGAAATCTGTCAGACCTTCGGTGAACTCATAGCTGCGGGCAAGGAACAGCCAATGGCTCTCCATTTCGAGGAAATCAGACTTGCGGGCAGGATCGTCGGTCGCTTCCGCCTGGCGCCTGGCTTCGGCCGCTCGGCCGTGACAAGCGCTGATCTGCTCACTGAGTCTCTGCAGCATAATAACACCCGTCACGCCGGCACCCCCTTGGCGATGTTACATCTTGTGTGGGGTCGGGCAAATGAATAATCGTTCGGAAGAATAAGGAACGCGAACGACCGGAAGGATACACCTTGCCGCCGATCGGCGACCGTGCCGCGTCGGGACGATGCGCTTTTTTGGATCAATCGTCCGGCCGATCGGCAGTTCAATCACTGTGGACTTTCTCGCGATCCCTGTGTCGGAAAGCCGACTTTATTCGGAAATTTTTGACGTTCGGCCGATTATTTGATCGGATATAAAGAACTGGCACTAGCGTCCTACTCACCTGAAACTCGTAAGTCTGTCCGGCACGCCTTTTGGTCGCAGTGCTCGCCAGCGGACAAATCGAAGGTGCGCACAACCAGCCGCGTCCTGCTGCCAAGCGCGCAGTCGACACGGTTCTGTTGCGTGCTGGCATGCAAAAGGACCTTTGTTGGCGCGACCTCAATGGCGGCAACCGGTTCTGGCGCGCCGAAGCTTTGTGCCGCCGCGAAATGGAACGCTCGGCCGCGGCTCGGCGTTGCTCCAAGGGCCGACAGGAGAGCGAGTTCCATGGACAAGGAACATATGAAAGGTCTCGCGGACAAAGCAAAGGGCGCGGCGAAAGACGCGGCTGGTCGCATGACCGACGACAAGAAGCTGCAAACCGAAGGCAAGTTCGACAAAGCCAAGGGAGAAGTGCGCCGCGGCGTCGGTGATATCAAAGACGCCACGCGCAAGGCGGTCGATCACGCCAGCAAGCGCTAAATAAAGAGATGCGCCTTCACCTGGCCTGACTTGGCCTGGGTGTTCAGTCCCACGGCGTGGTGAACGGGTTCAGCCTGAACCGATCTGGCTGTGTCGTCTGCAGATGTTATCGTAGGCGTCAGGCCGTTAAGCGAGCGGCCTGTGTTTGTTCATGAGACCTTCGCGTGCCGCTTTATCCCAGCAGCAACGCGCCGGCGGTGGCGAGCAGCAGCGCCGGCGGCATGACAATGACGCCGAGGCGCAGAAAGGCGCCGGTGCCGATGCGCTGGCCTTCGCGACGCAAGGCCGTGAGCCAGAGGATGGTGGCGAGCGAGCCGGTGATGGAAAGGTTCGGGCCGAGATCGACGCCGATCAGCACCGCGCGGACGACCGGCTCGGCGGCGTGGTCGGCGTGCAGCGCGCTGCCGGCGATCAGGCCGACCGGCAGATTGTTGGCGAGGTTGGCGGCGAGCGCGACCGCGATGCTGGCGCTCCAGGCCGCGGCCGCGATCGAATGCGCCGCAACGTCGCGCAACGCGCCGCCCAGCGCCGCGATCGCGCCGGTCTGCCCCAACGCTTCGACCAGCACGAAGAGTCCGGCGACCAGCGGCAGAATGGCCCAGGGAATGTCGACGATGACCTGCCAGGCGTGGCTAGGCCGCCGGATCAGCACGATGGCGGCGGTGGCCGCGCCGGCGATGCAGGTCGGCAGGCCGAGCTGAACGTTCAGCGCCGATGCGGCGAGCAGCACGATGGCGGTTGCGGCGATGCCGGCCGCCGCGATTTTGCCGCCGCTCGACAGACGCGGCAGCGGCACGGCGCTGGCGATGCTTTGGCGCAGCGCGTCGCGCTGCGTGAAGCGTAAGAGCCCATAGGTGGCGAGGATCGCCAGCGCCGACGGCAGCGCATATTGCGCCAGCCAATGCAGGAGCGGCGGCATGCGGCTTGCGTAGATCACCAGATTGGCCGGGTTGGAGATCGGCAGCACGAACGACGCGGCGTTGGCGATGAAGGCGCAGATGAGCAGATACGGCAGCGGCCGTTGCGCGCCGGCGGCGCGCGCCGCGGCCGCGACCGCCGGCGTGAGCACCACCGCGGTGGCGTCGTTCGACAGAAACGTGGTGACCACGGCGCCGACCCCGTAGGTCAACAGAAACAGCCGGCGCGGCGAGCCGGCGGCATAGCTCGTCGCCAAAGCCGCGAGCCAGTCGAACAAGCCCTCGCGGCGCGCCACTTCGGCGAGCAGCATCATGCCGGCGAGGAACAGATAGACGTCGGTGCCCCGCTCGATGCCGGCAAGCGCCACCGCCGGCGTCACCACGCCGAACACCACCAACAGCACCGCGCCGGCCACCGCCCACAGCGCCTCCGGCGCCTCGAACGGCCGCAGGATCACGCCGCCCACCGCCAGCGCGGCGACGATCCAGGTGAAGATGTGGGGGGACATGAGGGGAGTGGTTCTGCACGGCCGATAATCGAGGGGGCCGTGCTTAAGCGGAGGCAGCGAGTGTCGCAAGGGCTGCCGACAAGTTCCCCGGCTTTGCAAAGGTTGGAGGAGACTTCTACTCCGCAGCGACTAGCGAGTTGTACGTGTATGTCTTCCAGGTCGGGGCATATGTATCGTCTGCCTGGTTTCCCCAGCTGGCCCAACCTGTTCGAGTTCCGCGAGCGAAGAGCTCAAGATAGGGCCCGGGGCTGCAGGCTTCGATGACAGTATATTGCTCGTCAGGCTTGCGCGAATGCTCACGCTTGCGCGTGGCAAGCAAGTTCACTTGTCGTCGACCCGGAGCAAGAGTACGTGCATTCTTCCCCTTGACTCCGAATAAAACCAGCTCTGTCACATTTCGAAAATAGAAGCCTACGCCGCGACCGTCAGAACCGCCGTCTTTCCGCACCTTGTGCCAAACTATGTTTGATTTATAAGTAAAACCCCAAGCACTCATAACAGCGAGGCCTTCTGGCAACATTGCGTTTGGGCACCACAAGTACAAATGCGCAGGGGTTGCAGTGGCTCGCTCCACGGGCAAAGCTATTATCTGCTTAAGGCTCATCGTATCATAGCGGGACAGCCGCTTATGCTCTGGAGCAATCTTTCCAGTCTGATTTTGGAATTGCCATGGCGGATCGGCCAAAATGGTTCTTGCAAGCAATCCTCTAGTCGCCCTCATCATCTCGTCATATAGTTCCATACTAAGCCCCGCGCATGACGTCCCTTTGTTCGCTGTCATTCTCAGAGATCGAAGCCTGCCTTCGCAAAATTATCAAATAGCGCTCGCTTGATCCAGCTGACAAATTCAAGCTCTTCCTCACTGTACGAGCGATACGGGCTTTTGTGCGCACTGATCCTTCTAATCTCGTTCAAACGTTCTAACCAAGCAAGATAATATTTTTTCCCCTTTTCTCCCGGCAATTGAATATTGAAGATCGGTTCAAATGTCGGCCAGTTGTTTTGCTGTTTGATTATCTTTTCAAAATCTATTAGATCCAAATAGGCCTCCTTTGGAGATCGCTTTTCAGGTGGCATCATTTGTTGCTTTTTATATGCATTCTGTTTTATGTCCAGATTTTCTATGCCAAGGTCCCAATACGCTTTTTCGCCTGAGGGCAACTCGTGTACTCCATGAAGCTTTTTCAACGTTTCAATCACAACTTCCGAAATTGCATTTTGAAGATCATTTATGTCCTCATCGGCTTGATGTACGCGGGCATCTGCTTGACGTTCTTTATATTTTTTGAATTCCTGGCTGCCAAACTCCTTGTGTTTTCCTTGGAGGACGTCGCACAAATTGTAAAAATACTCCGCGACTCCACCTTCGCCGAATTTTCGTGAGAATTTTGCCTCGACTTGTTTGTCACTGCCGCGCGCGACAAAATCTAATATCGGTCCAATGAACTCGATAACGGCTGGCAGCATTTTATCTGGTGCGTCAACCATTGCATCCACGATGTCGTTCTTCGTCAAGTACGAAAGGATTTCTTGGATGAGTTGAAAGTGGGCGCGAATCCCAGGATTGACGCAAATGTACGCGCTTCGCCCTTTTTCCCAGCGGTCTGGATTTGCATCCATCAGCTTGCGAAAATAGCCATTCAAGAGAGTTCTAGCTCTGTTGATAGTGCCGTCGTCAGTTTCTCCACTAAGGAAACCCGGGACTCTGGATTTTTTCGGTAGTGCACGACCTAGCAACGTTGATCGGACTAGGCCCTTTACAGCCTCCGCTACTGTCAGATTTTGTGACTCGGCGGGAGGCACACCCGGTATCTCAAATCTGCGGAAGAAGGGGCTGGTATTATCGTTGTTGATCGAGCGTACTAGCGCAGATGCGATAGCGGAAATCGCCTCCTTTGGATCGCTAGATCCGACTTTCAGGTCTGCCTGAAGAGTAACCAATAAACTCTTGGGGACGCTACGTTGCTCATGATTAATGGTAATGAAGAGATCGGCTTCTGTCTTTGTGTCCATTCTCTCGAATGCTAATACAAATAGGTTGCTATTCAAAAAGTCGTCTGGAACGCTCGAGAAACCGTACAATCGGTGCTGGCCATCGATTATCCACGCAGACTTGTATTTACTAGGGAGATAGAGCCAACCAAATTTTATGTCTCTGTCTGCATTATCCTTATTGGGAAGAAGGTCAAATCGACACTGATCTACAAAGTTGACCAGGATGTTCGTAGGAAAATAGCCGCCGTTTTTTATGAACACGCCAATATCGTTAATGCGCTTCTTATTTATCATTCTTTGGTATGCGGGGCGACCGTCGGGATGATTAAGAGCTTGATGGTTTACAAATGCAATTTTTAACAGGTGCCTAGCGCTAACTACAAAACTATAATAAGTGTCACGCCCGAGCCGACCCCTCACTGCGGGTACTCGTATGTTTTCCAAATTCGGTATCCTGGTTCCTTCGAGAAATTCGGCCAAAAATTGATAACGTCCAGCTGCACCGATATGTGCAATGAAAGCTTCAAAATACTGAATTTCGTTTTCAGTGATAACTCGAACATTGCTTGCCTCGGCACATTCTACGTCGGCTTCGGACCAGATAATGTTGTGTGTGGCGTAGATCCAAATAATTCGCGGGTTAAATTGACGTCCGAAATGAGATCTAATCGAGCGACTAAACGCCTTCTGAAGGCTGGCTGTCTCAATTAGATCTTTCTGCAGGGTCTTGCGCCCCCGAGCATCGCGAGCTCGGCATTCGACCATTACGACTGTTTCATCGTCTTTCGCAAATACATCAACAATTTTCGAACCACTCACCCCATCAGACTTCTTATAGGTGATGCGAAAATGGGGTCCGTTTAGTACTGGATATCCCATTCTGTAAAGCAGACGCCAGATCCGATCTTGCAAAATTTGATCGGCGGACTTAATTTTCTTCACCCAGGAATGCGACTGTAGTTCCTTGTGCAGGAGCCAGTCCGCTTCTTGGTATTTTTTCTGATCTGATGCTGGAATTTTCAAATAGTCGTATTCATCTCTTCGGCGGCGGTAAGCTGCGCGCAGAGCGTCTATGCCTTCAACCAAAGGGTTCAGAACGGGAGTTATTACTCCTGGAGTTGGACTGCTGCCGCTCATGATGTTTGCCCAACCACATCCCGGGGTTGCCCCATTGAATTTCCGCAAACGCCGCGACGTCAAGAGTAACTTTGACGCAAGCTAGAGCAGATCTCGCTCATGTAGCGCCACTTCCCCGTCATGTGCGGGCTTGACCCGCGCATCCATGCGGCCCCGACGCAGCATGGATTGCCGGGTCAAGCCCACGGCTGTCCGGCACGGTTTGTGCTTGATGGAGTGCACGGCATTGATTCTACTTGCTTCCAGGAGTTTGCGAATCAACTGGACGCAAGAGAGGAGCAACGCCGTGCCGCACCATAATATCGTCTTTCATAGCCTCTTGAAGCAAATTCCATGGCCGGTACTCGACCGTGCAGTGGAGCAGCATGAAGCCGACTTGGACGGGCGCGCGCTGAAAGCCAAGCCGCATCTGGTCGCAATGCTGTTTGCCCAGCTATTCGGTTCGCGGAGCCTGCGCGATATCGAGACGACCCTGCAAAGCCAAGCCGGCAAGCTTTATCATCTTGGCGGCGAGAGCATTTCGCGGTCGGCGCTGGCGACAGCGAATGGATCGCGCCCGGTTGCGGTATTTGGCGGCGTGCTTTCGGCGTTAATGGCACGATTGCAGCGCGGATATCGGAGGAAGATCGGTGCCTGCGTGCGCCTGATCGACTCGACGGGCGTAAAGCTGAGCAACTTGAGCGGCAATTGGGCGACGTTCGCGGCGGGCGTGTGTGGGGCCAAAGCGCACATCATCTACGACCCGGATGCCGATCAGCCGCTCTATCTCATGGTCACGCCGGCCAACGTAAACGACATCACGGCCGCCAAAGAGATGCCGATTGAGGCGGGAGCGAGCTATGTTTTTGACCTCGGCTATTACGATTATGGTTGGTGGGCGACGCTCGACGCGGCTGGCTGCCGCATCGTTACGCGGCTGAAAGTCAATACGCCATTTGCGGTTATCGAGGACCGGCCGATGGCGCCCGGATCGTCGATCCGCAGCGATCGGATTGGCCATCTTCCGAAGCGGCTTGCCGCTTGCCGCCGCAATCCGATGTGTGGGCTGGTGCGAGAAATCCAGGTCAAGATCGAGAACGGCAAGGTGTTGCGCATCTTCACCAATGATCTGGCGGCGAGCGCCCAGGAAATCGCTGACTTGTACAAACGTCGATGGGCCATCGAATTGTTCTTTCGGTGGGTCAAACAGACCCTGAAAATCGGCCACTTCTACGGTACCTCCGAGAATGCGGTTCGCATTCAGATTGTGACCGCGCTCATTGCCTTTTTGCTGCTGCGCCTGGCCCACGATGCAACAGCGATCGTCAAGAGTCCGCTCGCGTTCGCCAGGCTCATCCGCGCCAGCCTTATGGATCGGCGCGCGATCACTGATCTTCTCAAGCCATCACCACCGCCTGACTCCGGATCGCAACAAATCAAGTTCGATTTTGGACCGGCTGCGACGCGGGCCGCGCATCGGCGCCGCGTCGCCCGTGCCCACCTGTCTTTGGAGCTGGCAGCATGAAAGGCACAAACCGTGCCGGACAG
>JASHQS010000180.1 GCA_030038995.1 Xanthobacteraceae bacterium | reverse complement strand
GGCGAGATCATCTGGGGCCTCGCCTATCGCTGGATCAGCATCACCAACGGCGACAACGGCATCAGCGTGGCGACGCGGCCGGCGCCGTTCGGGCTGTCGCTTGCCTCCGCCGACGGCTTTTACGACGCGACGCTGATCGTGTTTCTCATCGCGGTCGCCGCCTGCGCGACCTTCGTACACTCGCCGTTCGGCGCCGCGCTCGCCGGCAGCCGCGATCAGCCGCGCCGCATGAACGCGCTCGGCTTTCACGTCTGGATGATCCGGTTCTGGGCCTTCATGTTTTCCGGGCTGCTCAGCGCCGTCGCCGGCATCCTGTTCGTCTACTACAACGAATTCATCAGCCCGCAGGCGCTGGCGCTAACCGCCTCGGCCGAAGGCTTGCTGATGGTCATTTCCGGCGGCGCCGGCACGCTGCTCGGGCCGGTGGTCGGCGCCGCCCTCGTCGTCATCGTCAAGAACGTAGTGAGCGCCTATATCGCGCGCTGGAATTTTTTGCTCGGCGCCATCTTTGTGCTGATCGTGGTGTTCATGCCCGAGGGGCTGGTGCCCGGCAGCGTGCGCATGGTCCGCGCCGCCTGGCGCGGCACGCACCGACGCAAGCCCGCGGCGGCTGCCGCGCCAGCGCCGGCCGGAGAGCCAAAGCCGTGAGCGCGCTCGCCGTCAAAAACTTGAGCAAATCGTTCGGCGGCCTGCGCGTCACCGCCAACGTCAATTTCGCCGTCGCGCCCGGCGAGCGCCGCCTGATCATCGGCCCCAACGGCGCCGGCAAGACCACGCTGTTCAACCTCATCACCGGCGAGATCGCCCCCGATGCCGGCACCGTGCTGCTGTTCGACCGCGACATCACGCGCGTGCCGAGCCGCAACCGGCCGCATCTCGGCATGGCGCGCACCTATCAGATCATCACCCTGTTTCCCCGCGACACCATCCTGCGCAACGCCATGCTGGCGCTGCTCGGGCTGTCGCCGCTGCGCTGGAATCCCTTGCTCACGCTGCGCCGCCAGCAGCATCTGCTCGATCGGGCGCGCGCGGCTTTGGCCCGCGTCGGGCTCGAGCAAATGGCCGAGCGGCCGCTTGGGGAAACCTCCTACGGCGAGAAGCGGCGGGTGGAGATCGCCATGGCGCTGGCGCAAGAGCCGCGCGTCCTGCTGCTCGACGAGCCGTTCGCCGGGCTGTCGATCGATGAGCGCCGCGACGTGCGGACCCTCTTGTCGTCGATCCCGCGCGACGTCACCGTGGTGATGATCGAGCACGACATGGATACCGCGCTCGATCTCGCCGACCGCATCACGCTTCTGCATTTCGGCGAGGTTGTGGTCGAGGGCACCCGCGTCGAAGTCGTCGCCGATCCGCGCACGCGGGAGGTTTACCTTGGCGAATAAGAACGCGCTCTGCCTCCGCGACATCGACGCCTTCTATGGCGACAGCCACGTGCTGCAGAAGGTGTCGTTCGCGCTCGGCGAGGGCCGGCTCCTTGGCCTGCTCGGCCGCAACGGCGCCGGCAAATCGACCTGCATGAACGTCACCGTCGGCCTGTTGCCGCCGCGCGCCGGCGCGGTCGAAGTGCTGGGCGCGCCGGTGACGCGGCTACCGCCGGAAGCGATCGCCGCGCACGGCGTCGCGCTGGTGCCGCAAGGCCGCCGCGTGTTCAAAAGCCTCACGGTCCGCGAGAACCTGATGGTGGCGGCGCGCGACGTGCTGCCCGGCACCCGGCATACGCCGTGGACCGCGCACACGGTGTTCGCCATGTTTCCGCGGCTTGCCGAACGGGCCAATCAGGTGGCCGGCTATCTGTCCGGCGGCGAGCAGCAGATGCTCGCCATCGGCCGGGCGCTGATGGGCAATCCGCGGGTGCTGCTGATGGACGAGCCGTCGGAGGGCCTCGCCCCGCAAATCGTCGCCGAGGTCATGGCGACCATCCGCAAGCTCAAGGAGAGCGGGCTCTCCATCGTGCTGGTCGAGCAGAACCCGAAGCTCGTGTTCGACATCGCCGACGACATCGTCATCCTCAATTCCGGCCGCGTCGCCGTGGTCTCGACCGCCACCGAGCTGAAAGCCGGCGCCGTCGATCTGCGCCAGCATCTCGGAGTGTTCTGATGCGGACGAGCGGTGACGCAGGGCGGAGCATGGATGCCGCTCACCCAAACCCCTGCGATCAGCGCCGGCTGCGGCCTTCCGGTCGGCGCCGCGCCTTTTACCTGGCGCGCCGCCGCGCAACCGCGTCGGTCCAGGGCGTCGCGCGGGCCCACGTTAAAGCAGACGACATCAGCCACGTTTTAACACGGCCAAGACCCACAACGGTCATCAACGGTTCAGTTTTGCCGCGGTGCACGACCGCGCCGCCAATGGTAGGCTCCTTCAATCGAGCTTGCCGATCAGGCGACGAATTGTGGAGATGACGGTTTGACCCTGCGAACGCGCCTCACCGAAAAGCTCGGCATTACGCACCCGATCCTGCTGGCGCCGATGGGCAGCATTTCCGGCGGCCGGCTCGCCGGCGCGGTGAGCGAGGCGGGCGGCCTTGGGCTGATCGGCGGCGGCTATGGCGAGCAGGCCTGGCTCGAACGGGAATTTGCCGCTGCGGGCAACCGGCGGGTCGGCTGTGGCTTCATTACGTGGTCGCTCGCCAAACGGCCGCATCTGCTCGATGCCGTGCTTGCCCGCCGTCCGGCCGCACTGATGCTTTCGTTCGGCGATCCACGGCCTTTCGCCAAGCCCATCCAGGCCGCGGAAGTCGTACTCATTTGCCAGGTGCAGAGTCGCGATCACGCCCTTCACGCGCTCGAGGCCGGCGCCGAAATCATCGTCGCGCAGGGCACCGAGGCCGGCGGTCACGGCGGCTCCCGTGCCACGCTGCCATTGGTGCCGGCCGTCGTCGATCTGGTGGCGCGGCACGCCCCCAAGGCGATGGTCGTGGCGGCCGGCGGCATCGCCGACGGGCGCGGACTTGCAGCCGCGCTGGCGCTGGGTGCAGAGGGGGTGTTGGTCGGCACGCGCTTCTATGCGAGCGCCGAGTCGCTCGGACACGACAGTGCCAAGGCGCGCATCGTCGCCGCGTCGGGCGAGGACACGGTACGGACTTCCATATTCGATGCCGCGCGCGGCTATGCTTGGCCCGATGGCATCACCGGCCGTGCACTGCGCAACGATTTCACTGCGCGCTGGCACGGTCGCGAGCGCGAACTTGCCGGCGCGATCGACGGTGAAATGGCTCGCTATCAGGCAGCGGCCGGGCGCGGCGATGTTGCAACCGCCGTGGTTTTCGCCGGCGAAGGAGCGGACCTGATCGACGACGCACCGCAAGCGGGCGAGATCATCCGGCGTCTGGTCAGCGAAGCCGAGCGCGCCCTGGCCGTCGCTGCAAGCCGGGTGGTTTAGGCGTGTAGGCATAAAATGGCGCTCGCGCGGCGGTCAGCCGGCCAGAGCTTGATGTCGGCTCACGCCCCTTAGGCGACCGTACAGCGCAATTCGATGAGTGCGGGAATTAGAGACCGAAGAGCGGTTTCACTGGTTTATTTGATAGCATCGGCGGCCGGGCTCTGACTGCCTGGTTGGATGTTGGATGTCGGCCAGTCGGGCACACCGCTGACAGCGCCATTACTCGTGAAGGCGCTTGCGCTAGCGCATGTTCCGCTCCGATCGAATCGCGACTCCTCGGTTCGTCATTGCCGGGCTTGACCCGGCAATCCATGCTGCGTCGGGGCCGCATGGATGCGCGGGTCAAGCCCGCGCATGACGGGGAAGTGGCGCTACATGAGCGGGATCTGCTCTAGCCTGTCGGCTCCCGATCGGGGCTTGGCACAACGGCCGCTATCCGGGCATGTTTGCCGTATGTCCAACCGGCCATCGCTATGACAATCAGGGCGCCGCAAATGACGGGAAGGCGCAATCCGAGATGGACCGATGCAAGGCCGGCCGCGAGCGCGCCCAGCGCGGGCGCGCCGCGGAAGATCAAGCCATAAAGCCCCATGACGCGGCCTCGCATGGCGCGTTCGGAGGACAGCTGAACAATCGTCTGGATCGCAATCCCGGCGATCGACAAGCAAAATCCGAACACCGCAATGCACGGGACAGCAAGCCAAATCGCTCCGGCAGCACTCACGCCAATTGCCGCCGCCGCGCCCCCAAGTGATGTCATGACTGCCACGCGGACCAAGTCCAGCGACTGCGAGCGGTGGCCGATCCAGATGCCGCCCAATATCGCCCCGACGCCTGCCGCCGCGGCCAGAATGGAGAATCCGCCGGCGCCAAGGTGGAAAATCTGCCCGGCAAATCCCGGCAGCAATTGGTTCAGGGGCCGGCCGCCGATGCTGATAGCCATCAGTAGCAGGAGCATTGCTGCAATTGCGGGATGGCGGGCCGTATAGCGGATGCCCTCCTTAAACTCAGTCGAAAAAGTCCGGCGTTTGCGAGACTTTTTGTCAGCTTCGTCGATCCTGACCCACAGCAGAGCGACCAGAAACGCAACGTAACTGATCGCATTGGCGGCAAAGGCGGCAGCAATGCCGGACCAGACCATGACCAGACCGGCGAGCATCGGCCCGATGAAGCGGGCAAGATTGAAAATCACCGAGTTGATCGCCACCGCCGAGCCCAGATCGCTTTCGGCGACGAGCGACGGTACAAGCGCAAGCCGCGCCGGCTGATTGAAGGCAACGACGGCGCCCTGAAATCCGGTCAATGCGACCAGGGTCCAGATGTCCAGGCGATGAACCGCCGCGAGCGCGAAGAGTACCATCGCCTGGGCCAACGAAACAAATTGGCTCGTTCTTACGACCGTCAACTGGTCGGTTCGGTCGGCAACCGCGCCGGCGAGCGGACCGACCACAAGTCCTGGAAAAAAGTCGGCGAACGCCAGGATGCCGAGCCAAAGCCCGGAATGCGTCAGTTCCCACGTCAACCAGCTTACCGAAATCCGCTGCATCCATGTGCCGATCAGGGAGACGGCATTGCCGGCGGCATAGATACCGTACGTGGTATTCTTCAGCGGGAGCGCGAGCCCGGTTTGGGAAAGTGACGGCATTGGCCTCGATGAGCAGGTGGGGAGGAAACGGCAGACGAGCATACACCAGGCGTAATTTCCCGGCATATCGTAGAGTTGCGCCCGGCGGCCATCGCCTGCGCACGCACGTTATGCAAACCATCGCACCTGGGAAGACAGCCATAGACGCGTCTTGGCGCGGCGTCGTGAGGAAGAATGCGGCCGGCCGATATTGCTTTAGCGTTATGAGTGCGCAGCCTAGATGTGACCTCGTCGCAGTTCGGCCTGGAATGAGAAAAGCGGAGCGCCGTCGCGGACGCCCCGCCCGAGCGAATTCCGAAGACCTGGTTTTCAGCTCTTGTTCTCGTGGCGATAGTCGTGATGGCAGCCGCCGCAATCGTTCTTGCCGATCGCGCCGATCGCCGCCTTGAAGCTGGCGAGGTCCTTGACCGTGGCATTGGCCTTTTTGGCGTCGTTGCCGAACTTGGCGAACCGCTTCTTGAAGTCGGCCATATCCGTCCAAACCTTTTCGGTCGGGCTGAATTTATCCGCGACCGGCGAGCCTTCCTCCGATTTGGAATTGGCCGGGTAAAGATTCGGCATTTTCGCCGCCGCATCCTCGAACGTGGCGAAAATCTTGTGCGCCGCTGCCAGATCGAACGGCTTTTCGCCCTTGGCCATCGCGGCCGCGATCTTGGCCTGATCGCCATTGGCCTTCATCAAGTCCTTGCGTTGCTTGATGACGTCCTGCTGGGCGATGGCGGCGCCCACCCCGAGCACGATGGCTGCGGCCGAAGCGGCGGCAAACACGGTACGGATCATGTGATCTCCCCCTTGAGTTGGCGGACCAAGCGCCGCGTGGCGGCGGCCGACAGGCGACAAACACCGCAGCCGCAAGCGTATTCCCGCATCTCGCGTCCGGACCACCCATACACGCAAGCCGGCGCAGCCGAAAGCGCAATAATGCCCTCGCGACCGCGCCCGGCTGCGCTTTCGTCTCCCGCCGGGCAGCGCATCGCGAGGAACTATCCGAAACGCACGATCGTGTTTCCGGACAGGCCTCACCGCGCTGGCCGGCTGCCCTTCCCTACCCTTATGCCGCTTCCCATATGTGGACCCTGCTTTGGCGCCGACCGTTCGCGCGGCGACGCCATGCAATAGTCCGAGTACCATGAAGATCATTCCCATCAGTCAAGCGCTCTGGAGCCGGCACGGCAGCGCCGAGCCGGCCAATTCCGCAGTGCCCGCCGAAGACCAAGCGCTGCTCGACGCCTATTCGCGCGCCGTGATCGACGTCGTCGACCGCATCGGTCCGGCGGTGGTGGCGCTTGCGGTCCGCAGCGGCGAGCGCGCCGGCGCCGGCCGCAGCGGCGAGGCCATGCACGGCGCCGGCTCGGGCGTCATCGTCGCGCCGGACGGTCTCATCCTGACCAACAGCCACGTCGCCGGCGCCGCCGGCGGCAGCGCGTCGCGCATCGGCGTGACGACGCCGGACGGCCAGGAGCTGCGGGCGCGCCTCGTCGGCGACGATCCCGACACCGATCTCGCCCTGTTGCGCGTCGACGAGGCGGTGACCTTGCCGTCAGCGCCGCTCGGCGATTCCAAGCGGCTCAAGCGCGGCCAGCTCGTCATTGCCATCGGCAATCCGCTCGGCTTCGAATCCACGGTGACGACCGGCGTGGTGTCGGCGCTTGGCCGCTCGCTGCGCTCGCGCAATGGCCGGCTGATCGACGACGTGATCCAAACCGACGCGGCGCTCAATCCGGGCAATTCCGGCGGACCGCTGGTGTCCTCGCACGGCGAAGTGGTTGGCATCAACACCGCGGTGATCATGGGCGCGCAAGGCATCTGCTTTGCGGTCGCCGCCAACACCGCGAACTTCGTGCTCGGCGAATTGGTGCGCCACGGCCGCGTGCGCCGCGCCTTCATCGGCATCGCGGCGCAACAGATCGCGGTGCCGCGGCGGCTGCGCCACGCCGCGGGGCTCGCCGAGGACCGCGCCGTGATCGCCGCCACGGTCGAGCCGGACAGTGCCGCCGGCCGCGCCGGCTTGCGGCCGGGCGACATCATCGTGCGGCTCGACGGCGCCGCCATTGCGGGCGCCGACGACCTCGTGCGCGCGCTGACCGGCGATACGATCGGCCGCGCGGTGACGCTCGAAGTGCAGCGCGGCACCGCGCTGTTGCGGCTGTCGCTCGTCCCGCAGGAGCGGCGGCGGGCGGCCTAACCGCGCGGCATAAGCGGTACGGAACGCATTTCTCCCGCGGCGCTCCGCAGAAGAATATTTCGCCTGCATCGTCCGCAACAACGAAACAAGCGCGCCTTGGAACCTGGTCGGACGGGCCATATCTTGCTCTCCCGCTTATGAAAATCGTTGAAAGCCCAAAATCATGACCGATCTTTCCGTTGACGCCCGGCTATTGGCGAGCGAGCGTGGCGCTGCGCCGCCCATCAATTCGCCGGTGGTGCTCGCGGCGTCCGCTGCTCTTGTGGCCGGCGCACTGGCGCTGGCCGACGCCTATTCATGGCAGCAGGGCGCGCTGTTTCTCGTCGGCGGCGCGCTCGGCGTGGCGCTCTATCACGCGCTGTTCGGCTTCACCTCGGCTTGGCGCGTGTTCATCGCCAACGGCCGCGGCGCCGGCTTGCGCGCGCAGATGCTGATGCTGGCGGCCGCCGCCATCCTGTTCTTCCCGGCGCTCGGCCACGGCACGCTGTTCGGCCAGCCGGTGCACGGCGAATACGGCGCGGTCGGCGTCTCGCTCCTGGTCGGTGCGTTTCTGTTCGGGCTCGGCATGCAGCTCGGCGGCGGCTGCGCCTCCGGCACGCTCTATACGGTCGGCGGCGGCAACACCCGCATGCTGGTGACCTTGGCGTTCTTCATCATCGGCTCGGCGTTCGGCGCCTGGCATCTGCCGTGGTGGTCGGCGCAGCCCAATATCGGCAAGGTGTCGCTGATCGCGTCATGGGGCTGGGCGCCGGCGCTGGCGGTAAGCCTCGCCGGCTTTGCCGCGATCGCCGCTTTCACCACGTGGGTCGAGCGCCGCCGCCACGGCACGCTGCGGGGCGGCGTCGACACCGACCGGCGCGGCTGGACCCGTTTTTTGCACGGCCCGTGGCCGCTTGTTGCCGGCGCCATCGCGCTCGCGCTCGGCAATTTCGCCACGCTCTATCTCGCCGGCCGGCCGTGGGGCATCACGTCGGCGTTCGCGCTGTGGGGCTCGAAGATTTTCGCCGCGCTTGGCGTCGATGTCGCCTCATGGGGCTATTGGCAGAGCGCAGCACGCGCCCAGGCGCTGCACGGCAGCGTGTTCGCCGACATCACCTCGGTGATGGATTTCGGCATCATTTTAGGCGCGCTGTTGGCGTCGGGGCTTGCCGGCAAATTCCATCCGGGCTGGAAGGTCGAGGGCCGCTCGCTTGTTGCCGCGGTGCTCGGCGGCTTCATGCTCGGCTACGGCGCGCGGCTCGCCTATGGCTGCAACATCGGCGCCTATTTCAGCGGCATTTCCTCGTCCAGCCTGCACGGCTGGGTCTGGCTCGCCGCCGCGTTCGCCGGCAGCATCCTCGGCACGTATCTGCGTCCGTGGTTCGGCCTCAGCGTCGAACGCAGCCGCAAGCGCGTGCCGGCGGCGCCGGCGGCGCAGGCTTAGCGTTTCGTTTTATCTGATACTGGGAGGCGGCTGATTTGCCTGGGGCCGTCATTCCGGATCGCCGCGAAGCGGCGAGTCCGGAATCCATAACCCCAGTGTCGTGTTATGGATTCCGGGCTCCTCGCTTCGCTCGGCCCCGGAATGACGGATTAATAATCGCCCGGCTTTCGCGCCTCCGTTTCACGCCGGCACTTCGCCCTTGAGCATCAGCCGGTACAGATAGCGCCGCTCGTTCATGTCGTAGTCCGGATTGGCCTGGTGCATGACGCTGCGGTTGTCCCACAGCACCCAGTCGCCGTGGCGCCATTGGTGGCGGTATTCGTATTTCCGCTGCGTCGCATGCCGCATCAGCTCGTCGATCAGCTTGAGCGCATCATCGTCGTCCATGCCGACGATCGACTCCATGCGCACCGGGTTGAGGAACAGCGCCTTGCGGCCGTTCTCCGGATGCGTGCGCACCAGCGGGTGCACGCCGGGCGGCGGCAGATTGCGGCGGCTCTGCTCGCTCAAATAGCCGAGCGGGCGGGGACTGTATTTGCTCAAGTAGGCATGCACCGCCTTGAGCCCCTCGATCCGCCGCTTGGTGTCGTCCGGCAAATCGTCAAAGGCGTCGTGCATGTTCACGTACTGAGTGTCGCCGCCACGCGACGGCAGCTCGACGGCGAACAGCGTCGTCGCCTTCGGCGGCCGCGGGTGATTGGAGTGGTCGGTGTGAAATGTTTCGCCGGGAATGATGCGCCGGCCGTTCACGAACTCATCATTGGAGACGTAGGACACGTCCGGGTGACCGGGGACGTGGTGCTCCTTCTTGTCGTGCGGCTGCAATTCGCCGAACAGCCGCACCGCGGCCTTGAACGCGTCGGGTGAAAAATGCTGGCCGCGCATGACCAGCACATGATGCGCCACGAAGGCCTGGTTCAGCGCGGCGTGGGTCTCGTCGTCGATCGGGTCTGTGAAATCGAGACCCACCACCTCGGCGCCGGTATGGTTGGTGAGCGGCGTAATGGTGAAGGAGGTCATGGAGCGTTCCCGTCAGTCGACTGCAAGAGGCTAGCTTGAACCCATCCTCACTAGGGAAGGCCCTTTCGCGCAACGGCAGCTTGTTCTCTCGCGCGACCTGCTCTGCGTGCTTGGCGCGCCGCCGCAAATGGCTGGACGCGCTCTTTCAGAGCATCGACGATATCCAACTTTTCAGAAAAGCTGAGAGCTGCGCGTTGGCGACGCCCAGCCAGCTTTAAAGCAAGGATATCCGAAATATCTGGATATTTTTTATGTATACGCGCCATGACTCAAGCTTAGATCGCAGCAAGTGGATTTTCAATCCCCGCCTTGACGCAGAAGCGGCGCCAATCGCGCATGAGACCGTGCCTTTGAAGAACTTGTTTGAGAAGGAACAAATCGACTGCGTGCTGCTCAAGAAAAGATTGCACTCGAGCCAAGTCTTTAAGTCTGCCAACTTTTATCGCAATCGCCACCACGTGTTCGGCTCGCAAGCATCGCGCTTTCAATGGGGACCCACCAGGCGAGCCAATTTCGATTTCGATGGCACTGTCCAACGCATCTTGATCCAAATCTGACGCCGCGGGCAGGAATTGCACCGGCCATCCTTCGATCATGATCCCCAGATCGGTGCGATCCGAATAGCCTAACTCCGCCAATGCTTTCTCGACGGGAGCAAGCAAAATAAGGCCGGATTGGCGACTTTCGAAGTCCTCAATGGAGATCAATATATCGAGATCGTCACTAAGGGTCGGTGCGATGTAATTCATTGCGGCAAAAGCACCGGCAATCGCATAGCGATGAATTGCACCGCTCCCGGCCAGCTTTGCGATGACTTCGATCGCCTGACGTAAACTCATTTCTGAACCCGACCCGCACGTCCCGCTGACGCGCCACGCACCGCCGCGACGACCTCGTGCGGGGCGATCGGCGTGGCGTTGAACTCGACTTGCAGCGGGCGCAGCGCGTCGGCGACGGCGTTGGCGATCGCGGCCGGCGGCGCGATCGGGCCGCCCTCGCCGACACCCTTGACGCCGAACGGATTGAGCGGCGACGGCGAATGCTGATGCGCAAGCGCCACGCGCGGCACGTCGGCCGCGGTCGGCAGCAAATATTCGGCGAGCGTCGTGGTCAGCGGCTGGCCGCCGGCATCGAACATCGTCTTTTCGAATAGCGCGCCGCCGATGCCTTGCACCGTGCCGCCGACGATCTGGCCCTCGACCAGCATCGGGTTGACCACGACGCCGCAATCGTGCGCGACCGCGTAATTCTCGACGCTGACCTGCCCGGTCTCGGTATCCACCGCGACCACGGCGGCGTGCGCCGCGTAGGACCAGGTCACGGTCGGCGGCTCGAAATAAAAGGTCTCCTCGAGCCCGGCATCGACGCCGGCCGGCCGGCCGTGATCCCAGCCCGGCCGCGCCGCCTGCGCCACCTTGGCGAGCGAGATTTCGGCGCCCGGCACGCCGACGATGCCGACATGGCCATCGCGCAGCTCGAGATCGCCGGCGCCGCATTCCAAAAGATTGGCAGCGATCGCGAACACCTTGTCCCGCAGCTTGGCGCTGGCGCCGTGAATCGCCGCCGACAGCGTGACCGTGGTGCGGCTGGCGAGGGTGCCGAAGCCGACCGCAATGCCGGCGGTATCGGCGAGCGTCAGCACCACGTCGTCGGGGCTGACCCGCCAGGCGTCGGCGACCACCTGGGCGAAGATCGTCTCCATGCCCTGGCCCTGCGGGCAGGCGCCGGACGAGACGAAAATCTTTCCGCTCGGCTCGATGCGCACGATCGCG
The DNA here is from genome assembly GCA_030038995.1 of Xanthobacteraceae bacterium. Classification (GTDB taxonomy): domain Bacteria; phylum Pseudomonadota; class Alphaproteobacteria; order Rhizobiales; family Xanthobacteraceae; genus BOG-931. The sequence continues at coordinate 5,852 of JASHQS010000180.1, read as the reverse complement.
CTTTCGAACGGCCCGACGCCGGTGCCCTCGACATAGCAGCCGATGCCGAGGCCGAGATGGCGGCCGTGCTGCCGCGCCGCGCGCTGGCGCTCGCGAAACGCCGCAAGCCCGCCGATCGCGGCGAGCGCCTTGTCGAGCGCCGCCGGATAATCGCCGCCGTCATAGACGATGGGCTGGCCGTCGCGATACGGCAGGCCCATGGCGTACGGCATCTCGTCGGCGCGGATCATGTTGCAGCGGCGCACCTCGGCGGGCTCGCGGCCCAATGCGCCGGCCACGAGGTCGATGGTGCGCTCCATGGCGAAGGCGGCTTCCGGCCGGCCGGCGCCGCGATATGGCGCGTTCGGCGTTTTGTTGGTGGCGGCGATGCGGGCGTCGAACGCCAGGACGTCGATCTTGTACGGACCCGGCAGATGCGCCGCAGTGTTGTAGACCACGCCGGCGCCGATCGGATTCCAGGCGCCGCAATCGACCAAAAAGCTGTCGCGCAGCGCCAGGATGCGCCCCTCGTTATCGAAGCCGACCTCGACGTCGTGGATTTGATCGCGCGAATGGCAGGAGCAAAGCAGATGCTCGCGGCGGTCCTCGATCCAGCGCACCGGCCGCCCCAAGCGGCGCGCCAGGTAGGGGATCAGCAAATCCTCCGGATAGACGTGGCCCTTGACGCCAAAACCACCGCCGACGTCGAGCGCGACGCAGCGCACCCGCGCCTCGGGCAATTTCAGCACTGCAGCCGCCTCGCGGCGCACCCAATGCACCACCTGGGTCGACGACCAGATCGTCACCGCGTCGGTGCGCGGATCGCACAGAGCGGCGACGCCGCGGCATTCCATCGGCATCGCCGCATAGCGATGATGCTGAAAGCGGCGCTTGAGCCGGCACGGCGCGCGAGCAAGCGCCGCCGCCGCATCGCCCTTGCCGATCGTGAAACCGCCGATGAGGTTGGTGCCGAAGCGGTCGTGCACGATGGCGGCGCCGGCAGCCAACGCCGCCTCGGGATCGAGCACGGCCGGCAGCGGATCGAGATCGAGCGCCACCAATTGCGCGGCGTCTTCGGCGGCGGCGCGGTCCTTCGCCACGATCACCGCCACCGCCTCGCCGACATGGCGCACCTTGTCGTAGGCGAGCAGCGGCTGCTGCGGATTGATGAATTTGTGCTGCACTAGGGCGGTCCATTTGCGCGGCAGCGCCAGCTGCGTGTCGGGCACCGGCGGCAATTCGCGCGCAAGGTCTGGGCCGGCCAGCGCATAGAGGACGCCCGGCGCAGCGAGCGCCCGCGACACATCGATCGAGCGGATGCGCGCGTGCGGCAGCGGGCTGCGCACGAACGCCGCATGCAGCATGTGCGGCAACTCGAAATCGGCAATGAATTGCCCGCGGCCGGTGACGAGGCGCTTATCCTCGCGGCGCACCATGGGGCGGCCGATGAAGGACGGATGCGTAAGATCGTTCATGCACGGCGGCCGGCTTGGTGGAACATGAAAGATTCTTTAGCACAGGTTTCCGTGCTTGTAGCCCGCATGAGCGAAGCAATATGCGGGAGCGCCGTGAAATTGCATGCGCCGGATGATCGCCGGGCATGAGCCGTGCGGTGTTTTTTTCTACAAAGACGAACCGGGAAAATAGGCACCAACCACGGGGCACAGTAGCGCGTCCGCGGTATTCAGCGGCCGACGCGACGATCGTTCAAAAGGCGAGCTACGGTAAATCCGCTCCGGGCCATTCCCACCCGTTCTCGCGAACTCAAGGCGACTACTCCAGGGCGCCGGGCGTTGCCGCCGCCGAAGGCGCCGCCATCGGTGCCGCTGGTACGGTCAGCCGAGCTTGCGCCCGATCACGTCCTCGCAGCGCAGATTCTCGGGCGGCTCGGTGCCGAGGTAGAGGCCACCCGACATGGCAAAGCGCATGCGGTTCGACGGCGGGCCGGCGGTGCCCCAGCGGTCGCCGCGCACCGGCACCATCTTGTCCCAGTAGGCGGCGTCCTGCGGCACGTAGGTGGCCTCGTCGATCTGATCGAGCTCGGTGGTGTATTCGGCGACAAAGCCGTCCGGCTCGATGAAATAGGAGAACACGTTGTTGCCGGGACCGTGGCGGCCGACGCCCCATTCGATGTCAAAGCCGTTCCGCTTGAGCCGGCCGGTGCCGCGCATCAGGCCATCGATGTTGGGCAGCTCATAGGCGACGTGATTGAGCGAGGGCCCGCTGTCGCGGAAGATGGCGATGCTGTGATGGTCGGACGAGCAGCGCAGGAACTCCATCATGTGGGTGCTGTCGGAGTGCCGAAAGCCGAGCACGTCGATGAAGAACGCCATGGAATTATCGGCGTGCCCGCTGTTGAGCACGACGTGGCTGATCTTGGTCGGCCGCGAGCGGTCGAGCACGACGTTGGGATGCTGCGCGCCGTCCGATGAAATGCTCATCGGCTGCCCCTCCGGCGTCTCGAAGCGGAAGCCGTAGCCGCCGCCCGCGGCGGCAGGCAGCGGCGCCGGCTCACCCGCAACCTTGATGCCATAAGACCTCGCCTTGGCGCATAGCTGATCGACCGCGGCGCGGTCGGTGGTGGCGAAGTTGACGCCGAGCAGGCTGGGCTTCGGGCGCTCCCGCAGCGTCAGCAGGTGATGCTCGCCGCCGGTGCCGCGGAAATGGACGGCGTCGGCAGCGGCCGCCACCTCTTCGAGCGCCCAGACTTTGCTGTAAAACTCCGCCGATTTCCGCAAGTCGCGCACGCCGAGCTCGATGCTGCGCACGCCGGTCACTCTGCCGTCCATCATTTGCAGTCCTCCGGTCGCTTTGCGCTATAGGATACGGGCGCGGCGGTTGTCGATCAATGTCATAATGCCGGGGCGCAGCGAGGCAGGTCGCGATGCAGTATCGCCGTCGAAGCTTTCTGTATCTGGCCGGTGCTGCGGCCGTGTCGACCCTGCCGCGACCGGCGCGGGCGGAGACTTATCCGACACGGCCGGTGCAGATCATCGTCGATCTGGCGCCGGGCCTCGCACCCGATGTGGCCGCCCGCCTGATCGCCCCGCCGCTGTCGCAGCGGCTCGGCCAGGCCGTCGTGGTCGAGAACCGGCCGGGCGCCGGCGGCAATATCGGTGCCGAAGCCGTGGTGCGGGCGGCGCCGGACGGCTACACGCTCTTGCTGGCGATTTCGGGAAATGCCGCCAACGCGGCGCTCTATCCGAAGCTTTCGTTCAACTTCGCCCACGATATCGCCCCGGTCGCCTTCATCGGCATGACGCCGTTCGTCATGGCGGTGACGCCCACGTTCCCGGCCAAGACCGCTGCGCAATTCATCGCCTACGCCAAGGCCCATCCGGGCAAGATCAACGTGGCCACGGCCGGCATCGGCACCGCGCCGCATCTTGCCGGCGAATTGCTCAAGATGCTGGCCGGCATCAATCTGGTACAGGTGCCCTATCGCGCCAATTTCATGCCGGATCTCTTGGCCGGCCAAGTGCAAATGTCGTTCGTCGCGCTCGCGCCCGCGATCGGATACTTGCGCGCCGGCAAGCTGCGCGGCCTTGCGGTGACGAGCGCCAAGCGGCTCGACGTGCTGCCGGACGTCCCCGCGCTCGCCGACTTCGTGCCCGGTTACGAGGGCAGCGGCTGGCTCGGCGTCGGCGCGCCGCGGACCACGCCCATCGCGATCGTCAACACGCTCAACAGGAACGTCAACGCCGTGATCACCGAGCCCGCCATGCAGGAGCGTCTGGTCGGGTTGGGCATCGAGCCGGAGCCGATGACGCCCGCCGAGTTCGGCAAACTGATCGCCGACGCCACGGTGAAATGGGCCAAGGTCATCAAGTTTGCCAACATCAAGGCGGAGTAAAATGGGATCGGCGGAGGCCGTCGATGCCGAGTTCGGCTCGGTTTCCCGGGAGACGACATGACAACGCAGCCGCAGCTTGAACCATCCGGAGTAAAGCCGCACCAGGAGCTGATCAGCGGCCCGTACTTGCGCAACGCATGGTACGTGGCGGCGTGGTCCGACGACGTCGCCGATGGCGGGCTCGTCGCCCGTACCGTCATGGACCAGCCGATCGTGCTCTATCGCCGCGCCGACGGCGCGGTGGCGGCGATCGAGGACCGCTGCCCGCATCGCTTCGCGCCGCTCTCGATGGGCAAAATCGTCGGCGGCGACCGCATCCGGTGCGCCTATCACGGGCTCGAATTCGACGGCAGCGGCGCCTGCGTGCGCAACCCGCACGGCAGCAAGACCATCCCGCCGCGGCTGCGGGTGAAGAGCTATCCGGTGGTCGAAAAGCACAAGGCGGTGTGGATTTGGATGGGCGCGGCTCCGGCCGACGAAGCCAAGGTGCCGGACTTCGCCGTGCTCGACAACGTGCCGGAGATCTTTACCACCAAGCGCGACAGCATCACCATCCGCGCCAATTACCAACTGATCATCGACAACCTGCTCGATCTCAGTCACACCTCGTATCTGCACGAGGGCATTCTGGGAAACGCCGACACCGTGGAATCGGAGATCACGGTCGAGCAGGACGGTGACGACGTGGTGGTCGGCCGCCACGCCACCAATTCGGCGCCGCCCGGCATGTTCGCCCAGTTCTGGCCGAACCATCCGCCGCGGGTCGACAAGTTCACCAGGATGCGCTGGATGGCGCCATCGACGCTGCGGCTGGTTACCGGCATCTGCCAGATGGGCGCGGCGCCGGAGAGCGGCACCGGCTACACCGCGGTCCACATGCTCACGCCGGAGAACGCGCGCTCGACGCTCTACCACTTCACCGCGGTGCGCTTCGGCGTCATGACGAATGACGACAGGCTCAACCGCGATCTGCAGGAAAAAATTGCCCAGATGCGCCGCTTCGCTTTCGCCGAGCAGGACGCCCCGGTGATCGAGGCGCAGCAGCGCGTCATCGAAGCGGCGCCGGCGCCGCTCGACCCGATCATCCTCGCCGTCGACGTCGGGCCGGTGCGCTACAAGCGTATTCTCGACAGGATGCTGCAGGCCGAGGCGGCGCGCGGCTGAGAAAGACGGGCCGCACAGAAATGTCAAATAAGATGACGCTCTGCAGTCCGAAGCGATCAGAGAAAGCCGTCGATCGCAACGGCTGCCGTGTGTTTCGAAAGGATTGTTTTGTCAAGGGCGCGAAGCGCCGGGTAGTGACGCAGTTTGAAATTTATTCGCTTAATTGAATGCGCCACATTCCCTCGTTTCCTTCTTCGATCCAAAACCCTTCGAGCCATTCGCTGTCGCCAGAACGATGAATGGTCGCTGTACCCCCATTTTCGGCGCAACTTAGTTCATAATGGCCCGGCGCAATTTCGCGGCCTTTGTAAATCATCCAGCGCCCGTCTTCTCTGTATGAAACTACGATCTCAGGGCCGCTAATGCGTACCTCGCAAGCGTTCGATTCGTCGGGCCAATAAGTTTCCAGAGGGCAATTTTTCCATGTCGTCATTTCATCACTTTCCTATAAGGTCCACGCTTATTCGGAGCCGGTTCCGCTGCCTCGATAAGAGCAACAATGTCCTTCACGTCCCACACCCGATTCGTCACGCCAGCGGCCATCGCAGGGGTAATGCGCAGCGTCTTGTGGATGCGGCAAAAGTTGTAGTGCATGTAGTGCAGTGCGACCGATAAGGCGTGATTTTCGAGCTTTTTCGAGAAGGCATTGGTAAGCCGCGTAAAGCGGCGCTGTTGCATCCGAAGCGTAAGGTTTCGCCGTTCCGCAAAGCTGGTCGATATATGCGCCGGGTCGGGATTCCCTTCAACCCGCTGCTTCACCGCGCCGATGCACTCCGCCGGGCTGTACCGCTTTTCGCCCTCAATCGAGGGACCATAGATTTTGACCAGCATCGCGTAATCAACATCGACCCCAAAT
>JASHQS010000179.1 GCA_030038995.1 Xanthobacteraceae bacterium | reverse complement strand
GAACCAGCCGTCCCATTTCCAGCCCGGCATCTTCACGCCGCGGCGCAGGTCGTCGGCGAGCACCACGGCGTCCGCTCGCGCAGCAGCGTTGCCGGCAAGGTTGATGCCCTCGTGATTGTCGAGAATGGTGTTGCCGTCGGTGAGATGGAAATAGTAGCGCGGCATCGGCTTTCTCGCGTGCGACGTGCGACGGTTTTCGGCCCGCACTCCTAGCACCGCCGCGACCGGCCGTCACGGCGCCGGGGCGGGCTTTCGAATCGCCGCGCCGGCGCTATATTGGGGCCTGTCGTCAACAACCGAAAGGAGGTGATCCAGTGTCTCATTGTCTATCGCCGCGGCCGCCGGCATTCGTGAACTGGATCCTCGCCTCTGCCGAGGTCCTCGCCTAGGTGGTCCAATCCACCACCGGGCTCACGAGCGTAAGGCAGACCATCGCCTACGCAACCGGGCCACGGCTTGACAATGGAAGGGCTGCCCTTATGGGCGGTCCTTCTTTGTATTTGACTTAGGGCGCTGCGCTGTCTCGGCAAATCGGCGTATCCTGCCGCCAACCCAGGAGCCCTCATGCCCGCCGAAAAATTCGACTTTCAAAGCGCCCAGGGCCACACGCTCGCCGCGCTGCTCGAACGGCCGGACGGTGCGGTGCGCGCGCTGGCGCTGTTCGCCCATTGCTTCACCTGCGGCAAGGACAACAAGGCGGCGCGGCGCATTGCCGAGGGTTTGAAGCTGCACGGCATCGCGGTGCTGCGCTTCGATTTTACCGGGCTCGGCGGCAGCGAAGGCGAGTTCGCCAACACCACGTTCTCCTCGAACGTCGACGATCTGGTCGCCGCGGCCGATCACCTGCGGGAAAAGCTGGCCGCGCCGGCGATCCTGATCGGCCACAGTCTCGGCGGCGCGGCGGTGCTCGCGGCCGCGCACCGGATCGCCGAAGCGCGCGCGGTGGTGACGATCAACGCACCGAGCGATCCGGCGCACGTCGCCGGCCTGTTTCGCCGGCACATCGACGCCATTCGGGCCGACGGCGAGGTCGAGGTCACGCTCGCCGGCCGGCCGTTCCGTATCCGCCGCGCCTTGCTCGACGATATCGCCGAACAAAAGCTGACGGAGCGGATCAAAGACCTGCACAAGGCGCTGCTCATCTTCCATTCGCCGACCGACGAGACGGTCGGCATCGACAACGCCAGCCATATTTTTCTTGCCGCCAAGCATCCGAAAAGTTTTGTCTCGCTCGCCGGTGCCGATCATCTCGTCAGCCGTTCGAGCGACGCCGCCTATGTGGCGGACGTCATCGCCGCCTGGGCCGAGCGTTATCTGGACATGGCGGCCGCCGCCCAGCCGAGCGACGACACCGAAGCCGGCACGGTCGTCGTGCGCGAGACGCGCCGCGGCAAATTCCAGCAGGAGATCATCGCCGGCGCGCACCACCTCCTCGCCGACGAGCCGGCCGAGGTCGGCGGCATGGATTCGGGCCCCGGTCCCTACGATCTGTTGCTCGCCGCGCTCGGCGCCTGCACCTCGATGACGCTGCGCCTTTATGCCGAGCGCAAGCAGCTGCCGCTCGAACAAACGTCGGTGCGTCTGCGTCACGGCAGGATTCACGCCGCCGATTGCGCCACCTGCGAAACCAAGGAGGGCATGATCGACCGCATCGAGCGCGCGATCACGCTGCAAGGCGATCTTAATGCCGAGCAGCGGGCGCGGCTCATCGAGATCGCCGATAAATGTCCGGTGCACCGCACGCTCACCTCGGAGATCGATATTCGGACGGTGGAGGAGCCCTAACTCGTCATTCCGGATCGCCGCGAAGCGGCGAGTCCGGAATCCATAAGCCCTGCGCCGGGCTTATGGATTCCGGATTCCTTGCGGAACTTGTCGTCGGGCCGGCCCGGGGTCCCCATCGCGCAAGCGCGATGGGGTGCCCCGCTTCGGGCCGGACCCGTTGGCTCGGCCCCGAAATGACGGATCAACCATGCGAGTTACATTTTCGCCCGCACCGCCCGGATCACCTCCGGGATTGCCGCGTCGTTGCCGGGCGCCATGATGTGGACGCCGGCCACGCCTGAGATCGTGGATAGTTCCTCGATCAGCTCGGCGCAGACGGCGATGCCTTCGCGCGCCGGGTCGGCGGCGGCTTCCATGCGCTTGATCAGCGCGTCGGGGATGATGGTGCCGTAGAGGTGGTGCTTCATCCAGGCCGCCGATTTGGCCGAGCGCAACGGGTTGACGCCGATCAGGATCGCGAGTTTTTCCGCAAGCCCAGCCCCTTCGAGCACGCCGACGTAGCGGCGCACGATCGCCGCGTCCATGCAGAATTGCGTCTGCACGAATTGCGCGCCGGATTTGGCCTTGCCGGCGAGCGCGTTCGGCTGCCAGCCGGCCGGCGGATCAATCGGCACGTCGGCGGCGCCGAGGAAGAACGCGGCTTTGCCGCCGACCGCCCGCCCGGTCGGCAAGGTGCCGTCGTCGCGGAGCCGGCGCGCGGTCTCGATCAGCGTCTTGGAATCGATGTCGAACACCGGCTTGGTCTCGGGCTGGTCGCCGGCCTTGGGGTCATCGCCGGTAAGCAGCAGCAGGTTGCGGATGCCGAGCGCGGCGGCGCCCATCAATTCAGCCTGCAGCGCGATGCGGTTCTTGTCGCGGCAGGTGATTTGCAGGATCGGCTCGATCCCCATGTCGTGGAGGATGGCGGCGGCGGCGAGCGCGCTCATGCTGGCGCGGGCGCCGGCGCCATCGGTGACGTTGACCGCGTCCGCCAAAGCCTTGAGCGGGGCTGCCTTGCGGCGCAAGTCCTCGGCATCACAGGACAGCGGCGGGGCGACCTCTGCGGTGATGGCGAACCGGCCCTGGCGTAGCCGCTCGGCGAAGCTTTTCGGGGCCGGGGTGTGTTGTGCGTTCATCGTCGAAACTCGGGCGGGCGGGGCAGGGCGGGGCGGCGTGGAAAACAGCGCTTATATGCTTTGCCAAGACGCTGCAAATGGCGCCGCAAGCGGCGGCTTCCTGGACAGGAAAGCCCCGTGCCATTAGAGAGTTGCACCACGATGAGCGGGGTCAACGACATCCGGGCGAACTTCCTCGCCTATTTCGCGCGCGAAGGACACGAGGTGGTGCCCTCGTCCCCGCTCGTGCCGCGCAACGACCCGACCTTGATGTTCACCAACGCCGGCATGGTGCAGTTCAAGAACCTTTTCACCGGCCTGGAAAAGCGCCCCTATGTGCGCGCCGTCACGGCGCAGAAATGCGTGCGCGCCGGCGGCAAGCACAACGATCTCGACAATGTGGGCTACACCACGCGGCACCTGACGTTCTTCGAAATGCTCGGCAATTTCTCGTTCGGCGATTATTTCAAGGAGCGCGCCATCGAGCTGGCCTGGAACTTGATCACCCGGGAATACGGTTTTTCGCCGGAGCGACTGTGGGTGACCGTCCATCCAAGCGACGAGCCGGCGCGAACCCTGTGGAAAAAAATTGCCGGTCTTCCGGACGCGCGCATCGTAGGACATCCGGATAATCTGTGGGCGATGGGACCGATCGGTCCCTGCGGCTACAACTCCGAAATTTTTTATGACCAGGGTGATTCGCTGTTTGGCGGTCCGCCAGGTTCGGCGGAGGAGGACGGTGACCGCTACCTCGAATTTTGGAATCTCGTCTTTATGCAGTTCGAGCAGGTGGACGAGAAAACCCGTATCGATCTTCCCAGGCTTTCGATCGACACCGGCATGGGGATTGAGCGCATCGCGGCAATTCTCCAAGGCGTCTTCAGCAATTACGAGATCGATCTGTTCCGAGCGCTGATCGCGGCGGTTAACGATCATATTGGCGCGCCCACGAGCGTCGAAAATCAAGCGAGCCCGCGCGTCATTGCCGATCATCTGCGCGCTTGCTCGTTCCTGATCGCCGACGGCGTGCTGCCGTCGAACGAAGGCCGCGGCTATGTGCTGCGCCGGATCATGCGGCGCGGCATGCGCCACGCCGAGCTTTTGGGCGCCAAAGAGCCGCTGATATGGAAGCTCGTCCCGGCTTTGGTGCGCGAGATGGGTGTCGCCTATCCGGAACTGCATCGCGCCGAGGCTTTGATCACCGAGACGCTCAAGCTCGAAGAGACGCGGTTCCGCCGCACCTTGGAGCGCGGCCTTGCGATTCTCGACGAGGCGACGCGGACGCTCAAAAACGGCGACATGCTCGACGGCGTCACCGCGTTCACGCTGTACGACACCTACGGCTTTCCGCTCGATCTGACCCAGGATGCGCTCCGCCCGCGCGGCATCAGCGTCGACATCGCCGCGTTCACCGACGCCATGGAGCGCCAGCGCGAAAAGGCGCGCGCGTCGTGGGCCGGCTCGGGCGAGGCCAAGGACGAAGCGGTGTGGTTCGCGCTGCGCGAAAAGCTCGGCGGCAGCGAATTCCTCGGCTATGAGACCGAGCGCGCCGAAGGCGTCGTGGCTGCGCTCATTGGCGACGGTGCGGAAGTCGCCGTGCTGAAAAAAGGCGAGAGCGGCGCCGTGGTGCTCAATCAGACGCCGTTCTACGGCGAATCCGGCGGCCAGGTCGGCGACACCGGCGTGATGAGCGGCGACGGCGTGCGCTTTCGCGTCACCGACACGCAGAAGCACGCCGGCGACGTTTTCGTGCATATCGGCACGGTCGAGGAGGGCACGTTGCAGACCGGCGCGGCGCTGGCGCTCGCCGTCGATCACGCCCGCCGCAACGCCATTCGCCAAAATCATTCGGCGACGCATTTGTTGCACGAAGCGCTGCGCCAGGTGCTCGGCGATCACGTTGCGCAAAAAGGCTCGCTGGTGGCGCCGGACCGGCTGCGCTTCGACTTCTCGCATCCGAAGCCGATGGCGAGCGAGGAAATCGAGCGCGTCGAGGATATCGCCAACAAGGTCGTGCTGCAGAACGCACCGGTCATCACCCGGCTCATGAGCCGCGACGACGCCATTGCGTCCGGCGCGCGGGCGCTGTTCGGCGAAAAATACGGCGACGAGGTGCGCGTGGTGGCGATGGGCGAGGGCGCCAACACCATGGGCTGGTCGGTCGAGCTGTGCGGCGGCACTCACGTGCGGCGCACCGGCGACATCGGGCTCATCTCGGTGGTGAGCGAGGCCGGCGTCGCCTCCGGCGTGCGGCGGATCGAGGCGTTCACGGCGAGTACCGCGCGCCACGAACTCAACAGGTTCAGAAAAGACGTGCGTGCGCTGGCGGCCGAATTGAAAGTGCCGGCGGCCGAAGTCACCGCGCGCGCCGCGGCCGTGATCGAAGACCGCAAAAAGCTCGAGCGCGAGCTGTCGGAGGCGAAGAAAAAGCTCGCCATGGGCGGCGGCGCTCCGGGCGACGGCGTCGATGGCGTGCGTATTGTCGGCGACGTGAAGCTGATGGCGCGCGCGGTCGCCGGCATCGCGCTGAAAGACCTGCGCAGCCTCGCCGACGAGGGCAAGAAGAAGGTCGGCTCCGGCGTCGTCGCCATCGTCGGCGTCACCGGCGACGGCAAGGCCGGCATCGTGGTCGGCGTCACCAACGATCTTTTGGTGCGCTACAACGCCGTCGATCTGGTGCGCAAGGGCGCCGAGGCGCTCGGCGGCAAGGGCGGCGGCGGCCGTCCCGACATGGCGCAGGCCGGCGGTCCCGACGGCTCCAAGGCCGAGGCGGCGCTCGCCGCCATCGCCGCAGCGCTGGGCGGATGACGGCGCGATTTTCTGACGGCGGCGGAAGCTGGGACTTGCCCGCACCTGCCGCCGATCTGTGCCTGCGGTTTGTTTGAACGCGCGCCGGCTCGGTCGTCATTCCGGGGCGCCGCGAAGCGGCGATCCGCAATCCATATCTCCTGCGCCGGGTTATGGATTGCGGGTTCCTCGCGGAGCTTGTCATCGGGTCGGCCCGGGGTCCCCATCGCGCAAGCGCGATGGGGTGCCCCACTTCGGGCCGGCCCCCTCGGCGCGGCCCCGGAATGACGAATCACAGCTCGACGATCATGCCGTCTTCCGCGGTTTCGAAGGCAAGCTCGGCGCGGCGCGCCAGCATGTCGTTGCTCATGTGCGTGAGGATGAGCCGCTTCGGCCGGATCTGGCCGAGCCGGCGTTCCAGTGCCGAGAGCACCATGTGCGATTTGATCGGCTTGTCGCGCATGTAGGCTTCGCAGACGAACAGGTCGGCCGCGTGGCCGAGCGCGATCAGCGCGTCGGTCCATTCGGTGTCGCCCGAATAGGCGATGATTTTGTCGTCCGCTTCCACCCGCAGCCCGAGGCAAGGCCCGGCGCGGTCGTCATGCAGCACGTGGTAGGGCGTGACCGCCAGCGCGCCCACGGCGTTGCGTTTGCCGATGTCGAGCTCCTGCAGCGTCAGTGGAAAACGCAAGTGCAGCGCTTTGGTGCCGGGAAAAGCATTCTCCATCAGCTCCGGATAACGCGCCTCAAGTCCCGGTGGTCCCGCAATGCCGAGCGGCCGCTCGCGTTTGAGCACGTGACTGGCTTCGAGAACGAAGGACGGCACGCCGCCGACGTGATCGGCGTGGAAGTGCGTAATGAGAATAAGATCGATGGCGTTGCGGTCGATGCCGTGCCGGTTGAGGGCGACCAGCGAGGTGGCGCCGCAATCGATCAGCGCGTTGATGCCGCGGCCGACCAGATGAAAGCAGGTATTGAACCGGCCGCCGGAGCCGAACGCGTCGCCGCAACCGATGAATTGCAAGTGCATGAAATGTCCCTATGGGCCGGAGCGGTAGGAGGGATGTTCGAGGCGGCTGCGCTCGTTGTCGGGAAAGCCGCGGCTCGAAGATAAAGCCGAATTGGCACCCCCGCAGCATAAACCCGCCGCTGGCGGTTTCTCTTCGGCGCCGGCCAAAGGCCCGTAAATCATCATTTTTTTACCTTTGCCCCGTTCATTCCGCTAGCGTAGCTTCGGCCTTGTCGCATCGGCTCAGGGAAGGGTTCTGCGGCTCGCGCCATGATCGCACCACAAACTGGCGCGCATCTTCGGGCCGAGCCGGTCGAGGTCGGAGGGGCAAGAAGGGACGTCCCGGTGCAGGTTCGCTCACACCGCTCGCGGGTATTCGCCGCGCTGACCTTGGCGCTCGGGCTTTATGGCTGCGCCAATGCCGACGTGTTCGACGCCAACGAGCGCTGGTTCCAAAAACCCTTCGATATAACTGGCCGTAGCGGCGGCTATACGTTCTCCGAACTGCAGGAGACGAACAGCCGGCGCGGGCCGGTCGGCGCCAACCAAATGGTCGATGCCAACGGCGCCTGCCCGCCCGCGCCCGGATCGAGCGCCATCGCCCCGCCGCCTGTTGCCGCAGTTGGGGGCGCCGCGGCAGCGCCCGGCGCATCGGCCGCGTCGTCGTTGCTGGGCGGCGGCATCGCTCTGGGGATGACCGAGTGCGACGTGGTGTATCGCGCCGGCGCGCCGTCGAACGTGCAAATCGGCACCAATCCGAACGGCCAGCGCGGCGTGGTCCTGACCTACAATGGCGGGCCGCGGCCGGGCATTTATCGGTTCGAAGCCGGCCGCCTCATGGACATGGACCGGGTCGAAGTCGCGGAACCGAAGCCCGTGCCGAAGCCGAAGAAGCGGAAAGTCGCCAGGAAGAAGCCGGCACCGCCGCAGCCGCCGCAGCAGGTTTCGACCGAATAACGCCGCATCGCCGATGTCGTGCTTGCAGCGCAGTGTTGGCTTGCGCCGGCATTGGGCGCGCCCGCGCGCGATTGAGCCATGCCGGCGCCGCGCGGCGGCGGCATTACCCGCCCGGCCGTCTTGAGCGATTTGCGAAAATTGCGCCTCGCCAGGCCGGCGCTGGGGTTCTCGTTGCCGAGCATGAACGCTATAAGACCGGCGCGATTCCGCGACCTTTTGCCAATCCCTCAAGGACGGTCTGATGGCGATCGAGCGCACGTTTTCGATTATCAAACCGGACGCCACCGCGCGCGATCTCACCGGCGCCATCAACGCCACGATCGAGACAGCCGGCTTGCGCATCGTGGCGCAAAAGCGCGTGCGCATGACGCGCGAGCAGGCCGAGACGTTCTACGCGGTCCATCGGCAGCGGCCGTTTTTCGGCGAGCTCGTTGCCACCATGACCTCGGGTCCGGTGGTCGTGCAGGTGCTCGAGGGCAACAACGCGATTGCCGCCTACCGCGACCTCATGGGCGCCACCGATCCCGCCAAGGCCGCGCCCGGCACGATCCGCAAACTTTATGCCAAATCGATCGGTGAGAACTCGGTGCATGGCTCCGATGCGGCCGACACGGCGGTTCAGGAAATTGCCCAATTTTTTTCCGGCAACGAGATCGTCGGCTGACGCCGGTGCGCCTCCAACTAACGGTTGTGAATAGGTTATTGACAACCGCCGCCGCTTTTAGGCCGCCCGTTCGGCCGTGCATGGCGGCGTTCCACGGTCGACGGCGCGGCGTCATGCAGCCATGCTTGCGCCGTATTCGTCGGGTTTGTTGTTGAGACAATGGGATTTTGGCCCGCCGGCCGGTGCTTGTCTTGCCGACACGATCGCTTCGGACGCTTCCCCAAAATCTGCGTTGTGGCGCGATGCGCGGCTTCATTCGAGCCGAAGCGCGGCTTTGCGTCTTCACTGGTATACGGGCTGACTTAGGAGACAGACGATGCAGAAGGGCACCGTCAAATGGTTTAATCCCACCAAAGGCTACGGCTTCATCAAGCCGGCGACCGGCGAGAAGGACGTGTTCGTCCATATCTCGGCGGTCGAGCGCGCCGGCTTGCGCACGCTCAACGAGGGCCAGACGGTCGAGTACGAACTGGTCACCAATCGCGGCCGCACTTCGGCGGAAAATCTCAAAGTGGCGTAACTGGAGCCGCGGACCATTCCCGGTTGTCGTAGCCCCCGGACCTGATCTGGGGGTTTTGTTTTGGGCGGGCGGCTAACCTCGCGATACCGGCTCGGCGCAAGCGCTGATCCGGTGTTCGGCGACAAGGCGCAGTGCCCGCGGATAGAGCCGGTGCTCGACCGCGAGCACCCGCTGCGCCAAGCTTTCCTCGGTATCGCCTTCGAGCACCGGGACGGAGTCCTGCGCCACGATCGGCCCGGCGTCCAGCTCCGGCACGACGAAATGAACGGTGGCGCCGTGCTCTTTCACGCCGGCGGCGAGCGCGCGGCGGTGGGTGTGCAGCCCTTTGAATTGCGGCAGCAGCGCCGGATGAATATTGAGCATGCGGCCGCTCCAGCGCCCGACGAAGCCTGGCGTGAACAGCCGCAGGAAACCGGCGAGGCAGACGAGATCGACGCGATGCCGGCGCAGCTCGGCATCGAGCGCGCGCTCGAACGCCTCGCGGTCCTCGCCGAATGGCCGGTGGTCGATCACCGCGGTGGCGATTGCTTCGGCACGCGCCCGCTCCAGGCCCGCCGCATCCGGCCGGTTGGCGATCACGAGAACGACCGCCGCCGGATAATCGCTGGCTTTGGCGGCCTCGATCAGCGCGGTCATGTTCGAGCCGCGGCCGGAAATGAGCACGGCGACGCGCTGTTTTTTTACATTTGTCTGCTCGGCCATGCCATCACCCGGCGAGATCGAGCCGGCCATGGAACGCCGCGCGCGGTTTGCCCGCGGCTTTGGTCACCTCGCCGAGCCGCACCGCCGTCTCGCCGTTCGCAGTGAAACATTCAACCGCTGCGTTGGCTTGCGCCGCCGCCACGATCGCGACCAGCCTGCCGAAGCCGCCGATCTCGGCATCGGCGCCGGCGCGCGCCGTGGCGCGAACGAGCGGCTTGATCAATTCCACCATGCGGTTGCCGGCATCGATGTCGATGCCGGCGGCCGTGTAGCGCGCCTGGGCCACGAAAGTCACCAATAATCTTCGGCGGCTGCGAGGAAAGCCGGTGGTCGCGGCGGAGCCATCCGGCGCCTCCTAAGGCGGAATCGCAGCGTGCGCAAGCTTGAGCCGGGTTATATAGTCGGGCAAGGAGGGCACGCCCAAAAGGGCGCAGCAGGTCGGGGGCGTGCGCGGAGCCGGGGCCGTCGTTTGAGTATTCCGAACCTCATTACTCTGGCACGCATCATCCTGGTGCCGGTCGTGGTCTGGACGATCATTTCGGGAGAGATGCTTGCCGCCTTTGCGCTGTTCGTGGTGGCCGGCATCAGCGACGCGGTGGACGGCTTCCTCGCCAAGCGCTTCCACATGGCGAGCGAGCTCGGCGCCTATCTCGATCCGCTCGCCGATAAAGCCTTGATCGTGTCGATCTACGTGGCGCTCGGCATCGCCAGGGAGCTGCCGATTTCGCTCGTCATCCTGGTCGTGTCGCGCGACATCATGATCATTTCCGGCTTCATGCTGGCCTTGCTCGTGACCAAGCCCATGCCGGTGCGGCCGCATCCGATCTCGAAATTGAATACGGTGATGCAAATCCTGCTCGCCGTCCTGGTGCTGGCGGAGAAGGGTTTCGGCTTCGATGCCGGAGCGCTGCAGACCGCGGCGATCGTGCTGGTCGCGATTCTGACCCTGCTTTCCATCGCCTTCTATGTCGCCGAGTGGTTCCGGCACATGAACTCGTTCGGGGCCGCCCATTGAGCCGGCGGCATTGACCTCATGCCGTCCCGCCCGCGGCAACTGGCGCTTGCGCTGCATCACGCCGAAAGCTATGCGCGCGACGATTTTCTGCCCGGAGCCGGCAACGCGGCGGCGCTCAGGCTGATCGACAGTTGGCCCGACTGGCCGGCCAATGCGGTGGCGCTGGTCGGGCCCGAGGGTTCGGGCAAGTCGCATCTCGCGGCGATCTGGGCGGCCGCGTCGGGCGCGCGTGTCAGTTCCGGCCGTGCGCTCGCCGTCGCCGGACTGCTGGCCACGCTCGCCACCGGCGCGCTCGTCGTCGAGGAGGCCGCGGCAGCCGACGAGCGCACGCTGTTTCACCTCCTCAATCTCGCCCGCGAAGAGGATGCATTTTTGCTGTTCACCGCGCGCACGGCGCCGCCGATATGGCCGGTCGGCATTGCCGACCTCGGCTCGCGGCTGCGCGCGCTGCCGGTGGTGACGCTGCAGCCGCCCGACGACGCCATGCTGCGGGGGCTGATCGTCAAGCTGGCGGCCGATCGGCAGCTCAGCCTCGACGAAGCCGTCGTCCACTATCTGTCGACGCATATCGAGCGTTCGT
>JASHQS010000178.1 GCA_030038995.1 Xanthobacteraceae bacterium | reverse complement strand
TCAAGCCGGAGAACTGCAAGGCCGGGCTGATCGGACTGCGCGGTACCGTCAATCCGGCGTTCGGCCTGATGGAGCGACACGCCAAGGAGATTGCGGCGCTGATCAAGGCGGCCGGCTGCGACAAGATGCCGGTCGGCGTCGACATCATCGAGCCGCCGATGATGTTCGAACTGCAGAAGGCCGGACTGAAAATCCAGGACGGCCAACAAGTCATGCTGGAGGCGCGCGAGGTCAAGAACATCGACGAGATCGCGCTGCTCAATCGCGCCGCCGCCATGGTGGACGGCGCCTACCACATGATCAGCGAGGAGCTGAAACCCGGCATCCGCGAGAACGACGTGGTCGCCAAGGTCAACGAGTTTCTCTATCGCCACGGCTCCGACGACGTCGAGGCGGTCAACGCCATCTCGGGCGAGCGCTGCAATCCGCATCCGCACAATTTCACCGACCGCATGCTGCGGCCCGGCGATCAGGCGTTCTTCGACATTTTGCAATCGTTCATGGGCTACCGCACCTGCTATTACCGCACCTTCAACGTCGGCCGCGCCACGCCGGTGCAGCACGATGCCTACAAGGTCTGCCGCGAGTGGCTCGACAAGGCGATCGACCTGATCAAGCCCGGCGTCACCACCGACAAGGTGTGCAGCGTCTGGCCGAAGGCGCAGGATTTTGGCTTTCCCGACGAGATGGCGGCGTTCGGCCTGCAATTCGGCCACGGCCTCGGCCTCGCTTTGCACGAGCGGCCGATCATCTCGCGCGTGGTGTCGCTGTCACACCCGACCGAGATCAAGGAAGGCATGGTGTTCGCGCTCGAAACCTATTGCCCGGCCAAGGACGGCTATTCGGCCGCGCGCATCGAGGAGGAGGTCGTCGTCACCGACAAGGGCCACCGCATCATCACGCAATTCCCGGCCGAGGAATTGCCGATCGCGAACAGGTATTAAGTGGTGACGGCACTGCTACACGAAGGTGGCGACTGTGCTTACTATTGATCAACTTCGCGAGCGAATTGCCAATCTTGAGAGGGACAACGTAGAGGTCACTCGCTCGACTACCGACACGGACAAGTTTGGTGAAGCAATTTGTGCTTTTGCAAACGATCTTCCCAACAGACGGGAAGCCGGCGTACTCGTGCTCGGCATCAATAATGATGGAAGTTGCGCGAACGTTGAAATAGATGACAACATCCTAAGGAATTTAGCGGCGATTCGGAGCGATGGAAATCTTCAACCTTTTCCAACCATGTCCGTTCGCGCGGAAATCATTGATGATTGTAAGATTGCAGTTGTTGAGGCGGAGCCGTCAGATAATCCACCTGTCCGATACAGAGGCAGGGTGTGGGTCCGCGTCGGCCCCACGAGAAGAATTGCTACCGGCGAGGAGGAGCGTCGCCTGACGGAAAAAAGACGATGGGGGCACCTCTCGTTTGACCAGCATTCTGTTGCCGGCGCCACGATAGAAGACCTCGACCTCCTTCGTTTCAGGGAAGAGTATCTTCCTTCGGCCATTCCTCCGGACGTTCTTGAGAAGAACGAACGAGACAATTTGGAGCAGTTGCGGGCTCTTCGCTTGCTAACGCGCGAAAATACGCCGACTACGCTAGCAATTTTGCTGCTGGGAAAAGACGTAAGGACATGGTTCCCGGGAGCGTACATACAATTCGTTCGATACGACGGCACTCATATTACCGATCCCATCAAGGATCAGAAGGAGATTGCGGGCCCACTTGCTATAGTGTTGCGACAGGTCGATGAGGTGCTGACCGCCCACATATCCACGGCCGCCGATTCCACGGAAGGGCGCGAGTTGCGGTTTCCAGATTATCCAATTCTCGCGCTACAGGAACTGGTGCGCAACGCGATAATACATCGAACGTATGAAGGGACAAATGCACCTATCAAGATATTTTGGTATGCGGATCGAATTGAAATCATTAGTCCGGGCGGACCTTACGGTCAGGTTAATGTAGAAAACTTCGGGGCACCGAACGTAGTGGATTACCGAAACCCGGCAATTGCCGAAGCCGTCAGAAATCTTGGATATGCCCAACGTTTTGGCCTTGGGATACCTAGAGCTAGGGCAGAGCTTTCACGGAATGAAAATCCTCCTGCGAAATTTGAGGTGCGACCGGAATCTGTGCTCGTAATTGTAGAGAAACGGCAATGAAAGTTGTTGCATTCTTTAATAACAAAGGTGGTGTTGGAAAGACGTCTCTTGCTTATCATCTCGCGTACATGTTTTCCGATCGCGGATTGAGGATTGTTATAGCTGATCTTGACCCGCAGGCTAATCTGACAAGCATGTTCCTGGACGAACAGAGGCTTGAATTTTTATGGCCGGAAGGGCGCCATCCCCGAACTATAATGGGGTTTATCGATCCGATTGTGGAGGGCACGGGAGATATAGCGCCGCCGCGAATTGAAAAAATAGGTTCGCGGTTGGGTCTGTTACCTGGCGATTTGGGATTATCTATTTTTGAAGATGCACTGTCGGACGCTTGGCCTAGGTGCTTGAGTGGAGACAAGAGAGCCTTCCGGGTAATATCATCATTCTCTCGTCTAATCATGCATGCGGCGGAAGATGAAGAAGCAGATTTGGCGCTAATCGACGTTGGCCCAAATCTAGGGTCAATCAATCGTGCTGCACTGATTGCCGCAGATTATGTTGTGATACCGTTAGGTCCAGATCTCTTTTCATTGCAAGGTCTTCAGAATCTGGGCCCAACGCTCTTTCGATGGCGGCGAGATTGGAAAGATCGGCTGGAAAGGAATACCGAGCCCACGTTGATACTTCCGAAAGGCCAAATGGAGCCTGTTGGTTACGTTATGATGCGCCACTCGATTAGGCTAGACAGACCAGTGAAAGCCTACGCTCGCTGGATTGAACTCGTACCCGGAGTTTATCTGAGCTCAGTGCTCGAAAAGCCGACACCAAGTCCACCTCCAATGGATAGTGACCCCAATTGTTTGGCTCAGATGAAGGATTATCGATCCTTGATGCCAATGGCGCAGGAAAACAACAAGCCGATGTTCTTTTTGAAGCCTGCAGACGGCGCGATCGGAGGACATCAGGCAGCAGTGCGAGATTGCTATAACGATTTTCACAGACTGGCTCAAAAAATTGGGAAAGTGATCGGAGTTAATGTGCCCTAGACTGCCGGTGTCGTTTGGCACGGTTTTGCGCTTATGATGGGTCTTCCGACAACGGCCACTGCTGAGCACTTGGCGCAAAGGGTTTGCGCGCTTGATGCGGCGCGGCCGCCTGAGGCGGTGCGGCGCAAGTGCGAGGATTTGCTGGTCGACGTGGTCGGGCTCGCCGTCACGGCGCGCAACGAGGATTATGTGCGGAGCGTGCTGACGGCTTGCGAGGACGATGGGCCGTGCACCGCGATCGGGCATGCGCGCACATTGACCGCGGCGGATGCGGCTTTGGTCAACGGCACGGCGGTGCATGGCGAGGATTTCGACGACACGTTCGAGGGCGGGCCGGTTCATGCCGGCGCGGTGATCATGCCGGCGGTGCTGGCGGTCTGTGAGCGGCATCGCCTTGACGGCGCGGCAGCGCTTATCGGCATCGCGGTTGGCGTCGAGACCATGTGCCGGCTCAGTCTGGTGGCGCCGACGCTCACCCATAAGGCCGGCTTTCATCCGACCGCGGTGTTTGGCGCCATGGGGGCGGCGGCCGGCGTCGGCGCCGCGCTCAAGCTTACGCCGCGGCAACTGGTCGACGCGCTCGGCACGGCGGCCTCGATGGCGTCCGGCATCATCGAATATTTGGCCGAGGGTGCCTGGACCAAGCGGCTGCATGCCGGCTGGGCGGCGCAATCCGGCATCAAGGCGGCGCTGCTCGGCCGGGCTGGGTTCTCAGGCCCGCGCACCGTGTTCGAAGGCGTGCACGGTTTTTTCCATGCCTTCGCGCACACCAGCGATGGCGATTACGAGGCGCTGCTCGGCGATTTCGGCCAACGCTGGCTGACCGAGACGCTGGCGTTCAAGGCCTATCCGTGCGGAACCATGACGCATCCCTACATCGACTGCGCGCGTCGGCTCGCTCTACGCGGCATCAAGGCCGAAGATGTTGCCGAAATGGTCTGCGAGGTCGGCGAGGGAACCGTGCATCGCCTGTGGGAGCCGCTCGCCGCCAAGCAACACCCGGCCAACGGCTATGCGGGTAAGTTCTCCACGCCGTACTGTATCGCCGCCGGATTTTTGCGCGGCAATGTCGGCCTGGGCGATTTCACCGAAGCCGCCGTGCAAGACCCGCGCGTCGTCGCGCTGGCCGAAAAGGTGCGCTACCGCATCGATCCGCAAAATCCCTATCCGAAAAATTTCACCGGCCATATCCGCACCACCTTGCGCGACGGCACGGTGGTGGAAGAGCGCCAGCCCCACATGCGCGGCGGGGCGAAAGAGCCGCTGACACGCGCCGACATCGAAGAAAAGTTCTTGCTCAATGCGGCGCATGGCGGCTGGAGCAAGGAGCGCGCCGCCATGGCGCTCGATTTGACCAGGCGGCTCTTCGACAGGCCGGCCGATCTCACGCCGCTGCGCGGCTGAGCTCCGATCTCACGCCGAACGGGAGAGTAAGGCGCGCGGCTTTAAGTGCTGTTGCGCCGCAGGCGCCGCGCATAATCCTGCACGCAACGCCGCAGATCGATGAAATTGCGGCTCAACTGTTCGAGCGAGAAGCCGAGCGCAAACAAGGGCTCGACTTCGTTGCTGCTCAGCGGGCGCGTCAAACCTTCGCGGCGCGCCGCCTCGACTTCCGCCGTATAGGCGGCGAGCGCGGCTTCGAAAGCGTCGAGCGGCGGCGCTGCACTGCGTTCGCGCAGTGCAGCCGCACAGGCTTTGAGGAAATCGCTTGCCGTCCCGGCGACGTGCGTCAGCGACGTGCCCAAGCGCGTGCGCAACGGCTCCGGCAGCGGTTTGATTGCGGCGCGGCCAATGATCACGAGATCGTGGCGCAGCCGCAGCATCGTGCGCGACAGCGGCCCGGGATCGGGCCGCGCGGCGAGCGTGATCAGGAGTTCGTGCTGGGCCTCGGTCGTGATCTGCTGGAAGCTTGCGACCGCGGTGCCGATGTCGTCCTGGATGCGGCTGTTGGCGGCCGGATCGAGCCCTTCGGTGAAGCCGGCCAGCAGCCGCGGCAGATCGCGCGCCAACTGTTGCAGCAGGGCAATCGCCGCATTGAGCCGCATCTGGTGCGCCCGCTCGGGAAAAACCAGAAGCGAGACGATCACCGCGATCACGCCGCCCAGCGCTACTTCCGACGAGCGGGTGATGGCCGATTCGATCGGGCCTTGGCCGAACTGTCCGGCGATCAGGATCACCAGCACCGCCGAAAACGGCGCGACGCGGAAGTTCGGATTGAACGCGGCGAGAAACGCCAGAGGCGCAATGGCGAGCGCCAGAATGCCGGCTTCGGAAAGCGGCGTGTTGTGGGGAATGAGGATGCCGATGATGGCGGCATACACGGCGCCGCCGACCGTACCGATGATGTATTCGAACGTCGCGCGCAATGACCCGCCGGCGCTCATCTGCATCACCACGATGGCGGTGATGATCACCCAGAGGCCCTGCAAGGGAGTGTGGAGGGCCTTGGCGATGGCGAACGCCGCGAGGCCCGATACCGTCATACGCACGCAGAAGCGCCAGTGCGGGCGGTAGCCTCTGGCCAGAGCGCGGATTCGGTGCCACATCGAAAGGCGCTCCATGCTTGCTGCGGCATTATCCGATCCGCAGTAAAACGAGCGGCTTGCCCGATAGCAACGATCGTCATTGCCGGACTTGATCGGACTTGATCCGCCAATCCATGCTGACGTGAAGTGGTGCGGATTGGGCACGGCCGCGTGGGCCTTCGCGCGCCGAAGCGGCTTTCGCCGCGCAGGCGGATCAACCCGGCATATAACGAAGGGAGGAAACGATGCCCAGCATGATCGCGGCGCGGCTGCATGCCTACGGGCAGCCGATGACGCTCGACCGCATCGAGGTGCCACAGCCGCGGCCGAGCGATGTGCTGATCGAGGTCAAGGCGTGCGGCGTGGTGCCCAACCTGGCGCGCGTGGTCAGCAATTTTTTCGGCACGCTCACCCCGGACAACAAGATGATGCCGCCGCTGCCGGCGATTTTCGGGCTCGATCCGGCGGGCGTGGTGGCGCAAGCCGGCGAGCAGGTGCTGACCGTCCGCCCCGGCGATCGCGTCTATGTCAACCCGGCGCGGTCGTGCGGGTCGTGCCGGATGTGCCGCAGCGGCGCGCCGCTCGATTGTCCGAGCTTTACGCTGCAGGGCTATTTCGGCCGCTCGCAGGAGATCATGCGCGCTTATCCGTACGGTGGGCTGGCGCAGTTCATCACCGCGCCGGTCAGTGCGCTGGTCAAGCTCCCCGACAATGTGAGCTTCGCGGCGGCGGCACGGTTCGGCTATTTCGGCACCGCCTATTCGGCGCTGCGCAAGCTCGGCGCCGGCCCCGGCCGCACGCTCTTGATCAACGGCATCAGCGGCCAGCTCGGCCTCAATGCGGCGCTGTTGGCGCTCGCCATGGGCGCGACAAAAATCCTCGGCACCGGCCGCAATGTCGCGCTGCTTGAGCGCGTCAAAAAATTGGCGCCGGAGCGCACCGAGGTGCTTGCCGTGCCCGAGGCCCCCACCCTTCCCTCCCCCGCAAGCGGGGGAGGGAAGGGAGGGGGAGCCGACCCACTTGTCGGCTGGGCCAAGCAGCAGACGGACGGCTATGGCGTCGACGCCGTGCTCGATTGCCTGCCGCCCGGCGCGCCGGCGACCGCGCTGTTGCGTGCACTGTTCTGCCTGCGCCGCGGCGGGCATGCGGTGAACGTCGGCGCCGTCCTGGAAACGCTGCCGATCAACGCGTTCTGGATGATGACGAACCGCATCGGCGTCGCCGGCTCGGTGTGGTTCACGACCGCCGAGGGCGAGGACATGGCCGCCATGGCTGGCGCCGGCACGCTGAATCTTTCGGTGCTCGAACACCGCGTCTCGCCGTTGTCGAAGATCAATGAGGTTCTCGCCGGCATGAACCATCGCGATGGCGGTTTTACGAATTTCGTGATCGACCCGACGCGCGTCGATTAGAGGAGCGTTTCCCGGGCGCAGCGCAGCACGAAGTGGTGCGCTGCTGACCCGGGATCGTCGCAAGCTCGATACCCGACCAAAGAGCCTGTAAAGACCCCGGATCGGCGGTGCACCGCTACGCGCTGCACCGCATCCGGGGAACGTTGGAGGGGGCGGCAAAACCTGCTAATTCTCTGCCCGACAACGGCCATTAAAGCTCAAGCGAGGACGTCATGTACGGCAATCTCGAACTGTTCATCGGCGGCAAATGGCTCGGCGGCGACGGCCGCAAGAGCGAGGAGGTGCTCAACCCGGCGACCGAAAAGCCGCTGGCGCGCTTGCCGCATGCCAGCAAGGCCGATCTCGACGAGGCTTTGGCGGCGGCCCAGAAAGGCTTTGCGGTGTGGCGCGCCACCTCGGCCTACGACCGCGCCAAGATCATGCGCAAAGCCGCCGGTCTGCTGCGCGAGCGCTACGACGCGGTCTCGAAGATCATGGTGCTGGAGCAGGGTAAGGTCTACCCCGAAGCCCGCGCCGAGGTGCTGACCACGGCCGACATCATCGACTGGTACGCCGAGGAGGGCCGCCGCTCCTATGGCCGCATCGTGCCGGGCCGCGGCAAGGTGCGCCAGCTCGTGGTGCAGGAGCCGATCGGCGTCGTCGCTGCATTCACGCCGTGGAATTTCCCGGTGCTGACGCCGGCGCGCAAGATCGGCGGCGCGCTCGCCGCCGGCTGCTCGCTCATTCTCAAAGCGTCCGAAGAGACGCCCGGCGCATGCGTCGAGATGGTGCGCTGCTTCGCCGAGGCCGGGCTGCCCGCGGGCGTGCTCAATCTCGTGTTCGGCGTGCCGGCTGAAGTGTCGGAATATCTGCTCGCCAAGGACGCGATCCGCAAAATTTCGTTCACCGGCTCGATTCCGGTCGGCAAGCACCTCGCCGCACTCGCCGCCAAAGGCATGAAGCGCACCACCATGGAGCTCGGCGGCCATTCGCCGGTCGTGGTGTTCGCCGATGCCGATCCGGAAAAAGCCGCCGACACCATTGCGGCATTCAAATACCGCAATGCCGGCCAGGTCTGCATTTCCCCGACCCGGTTTTATGTGCAGGAGGACGTGTATCCGCGCTTTCTCAAGCGCTTCACCGAATATGCCAACGGCATCAAGATCGGTGACGGCCTGGAGAAGGGCAACACGATGGGCCCAATGGCCAATTCGCGGCGCATCGACGCCATGGAGACGTTCGTCAACGACGCCAAGAACCGCGGCGGCAAGGTCGTCACCGGCGGCAAGCGGCGCGGCAATCAGGGCTATTTCTACGAGCCGACCGTGATCACCGAGGTGCCCGACGACAGCAAGGTGATGACCCAGGAACCGTTCGGCCCGCTGGCGCCGGTGGTCACGTTCAAGACCTTCGACGAGGTGGTCGAGCGCGCCAATTCGCTGCAATACGGCCTCGCGGCTTACGCCTTCACCACGTCCAATACGACCGCCGCCGCAATCGGCGACGCCTTGGAATCCGGCATGGTCGGCGTCAATTCGATCGCAATTTCGACGCCGGAAACGCCGTTCGGTGGCGTCAAGGAGAGCGGCCACGGCAGCGAAGGCGGCATCGAGGGCTTGGGCGCTTACCTCGTCACCAAGTTCATCTCGCAGGCGTGATGCCGCATAAATCGCGCTGGTGAATTCCGCTCATTCCCGCGAAAGCGGGAATCCAGCACTGGGTCCCCGCTTTCGCGCATAGGCGCTAACATAGCTGCGTTTCCTGGGCGCAGCGCAGCACGAAGCGCAGCGGAGTGGTGCACTGCAGACCCGGGATCGTAACAAGTTGCGGAGTCTGGGACGGTCCCGGATCAGCGGTGCACCGCTTCGCGCTGCACCGCATCCGGGAAACAGAGGCCTATGTTAGCGCCTATGCGCTCTTTCGCGGGGACGAGCGCAAGCTGAATCGACCCTTCGAATCTCCCCTTCACGCCGGAGCGATCGGGCGGAGCGCCGGCGCCAGCGCTTCGCCGGCTGCGGCCGTGCTCGGTAGATCGATGAGCCCGAAATGCGGGCCGAGCAGGCGGCGCACGCGTTGCATCGCCGAGCGCGCGATGAGGGCATCCCAGGTCACGCGCGCCAGCAGCGGCAATTGCCCGGGCTGCGCGATGAGGTCGCGCAAGATCGCCATCGTATCGGCGCGGCTGTCCGCGCCCATTCCGACCAGAGCCGAAGACGGGATCGTCCGCTCGACTGGATCGACGATGACGCGCAAGGCGGTGAACGCGAGCCCGTGCGCGGTCGCCAACCGGGCGGCGATATGCGATTCCATGTCGACCGCCGCCGCGCCGCTGGTGCGGTGCAGTTCCCGTTTCGTGGTCGGCTCGGCAACGGGCGTATCAACGCCGAGAATCGGCACGTGGTGAGCGTCCCCGATGGCTTCGAGGAGCCGCCTCGACCAGACTGCATCGGTCGGGATCGGGCCCCGGGCTTCGACCACCGAGGATGCCACCACCCAATCGCCCGGACGAAGGTGCGAGGCGAGGCCGCCGGCGACGCCGAAGCTGATCAGGCCGCGATAACCCTGCCGCGCCGCATTTGCCGCCGTCGCCGCCAGTTCACGCCGGGCGTTGCGGGCAAAGACGAGGACGCCCGGCCCGGCGGCGATCCTGGCTTCGAACGCCATGCCGACGAAAGCGATGACAAGGCGGCGAGAATCGAGCGCC
Source organism: Xanthobacteraceae bacterium (assembly GCA_030038995.1). Lineage (GTDB taxonomy): Bacteria > Pseudomonadota > Alphaproteobacteria > Rhizobiales > Xanthobacteraceae > BOG-931. The sequence goes on along the minus strand of JASHQS010000178.1, from coordinate 68,863 downwards.
TCATCGGCGGTTTGCGCGGCATTCCCGGAAAGACCGATCAAGCTCTCCGTGAGGCCGGCGTCGACAAATTGGGCTTCGGACGTCATGAGCCGGACAATTCCCCCGCGTGTGCGATCAGCCGATCAGGCCCCTCTATGAAAGCGCCTGCGGCGCTTTCGCACCGATCCCCAATAAAACACCGCGCGCGGTCAATGCTTCTGCAACCGCTAGGAAAAGCGTTGCCCGCCCCGATTGGTTCCCGCATCCGCAGAAACAGCCCCGCTGCCGGGTGTCGTCGTGACGACGATCTGATACGACTCGAGCAGAGCTATCATAGCACAAGCCGTGCTGACCTGCCATGCATAGCGATACGCAAACATTAGTCACGGGGGCCACCGGTTTCGTCGGGTCGGCGGTGGCGAAAGCGTTGCTGGATGCGGGCTTCCCAGTGCGCGCGCTGGTGCGGCCCGGTAGTCCGCGGGCGCACCTCGCCGGCCTCGCTCTGGAACGCGTCGAAGGCGACATTCGCGACCCGGCCTCGGTTGCCCGCGCGGCGCGCGGCGTGCGCTATGTCTTTCACGTCGCGGCCGATTACCGGCTCTGGGCGCGCGATAAGCACGAGATTTTTGCCGCCAATGTGGAGGGTACGCGCAACGTGATGCAGGAGGCGCTGCGCGCCGGCGTGGAGCGCGTCGTCCATACCAGCAGCGTCGCTACGTTGGCGTTGCGGCCGGACGGCACGCCGGCCGACGAAGCCGTGCCGCTGTCGGAGCGCGAGGGCATCGGCGCTTACAAGCGCAGCAAGATCGCGGCGGAACGGCTGGTCGAGGCCATGGTGGCGAACGACGGCTTGCCTGCAGTCATCGTCAATCCATCGACGCCGGTCGGGCCGCGCGACGTGAAGCCGACGCCGACCGGACGCATCATCGTCGAGGCTGCGTGCGGCCGTATCCCCGGCTTCGTCGATACCGGGCTCAATCTGGTGCATGTCGACGACGTGGCGGCCGGCCATCTGGCCGCACTGCGCCGCGGCGCGATCGGCGAGCGCTACATCCTCGGCGGCGCCAACGTGCCTTTCGCCGCCATGCTCGCCGACATCGCGCATCTCGTCGGCCGGGCGCCGCCGCGCTTACGCATTCCGCGCGCGGCGGCTCTGCCGGCCGCCTATGCGGCGGAAGCGGTGGCGTGGCTGACCGGCCGCGAGCCGTTCGCCACCGTGGACGGCATCCGCATGTCCGAGCACCGCATGTACTTCACCGCCGCCAAGGCCGAACGCGATCTCGGCTTTCGCGCCCGACCGTATCTGCGAGGCCTGGAGGACGCGATCCGCTGGTTTCGCGACGCGGGTTATCTGGACGGCAAACGGCGGCTTTCTCTGGTCGACAAGAAATAGTTACGTCAATGCGCCAACTGGCGCCTTTCGCGCAGGAACGAGAAAAACTCGACGCCTTCGCGCAGCCGGCGCGCCATCATCTGCGGGCTGCGCACCATTTCGGAGACGATTGCCGCGATCTTCGGCGCGCGGAAGTAGAAGCGGCGATAAAAATCTTCGACCGAGTCGAAAATCTCCGAATGGGTCAGGTGCGGATAGTGCAGCGGCGCGATCTGCACGCCGTGCGTATCGACCAGTTCGGCATGCTCGTGGTCGAGCCAGCCGTGCTCGAGCGCTTCGCGGTACAGCTCCGTTCCGGGATACGGCGCCGCCAGCGACACCTGGATGGTGTGCGGGTCGATCTCGGTGGCGAAGCGAATGGTTTCCTCGATGGTTTCCCTGGTCTCGCCGGGCAGGCCGAGAATGAAGGTGCCGTGGATGGCGATGCCGAGCTCGTGGCAATCCTTGGTGAAGCGGCGCGCCACGTCGATGCGCATGCCCTTGCGGATGTTGTGCAGGATTTTCTGGTTGCCGCTCTCGTAGCCGACCAATAGAAGCCGCAAGCCGTTGTCGCGCATGATTTTCAACGTGTCGCGCGGCACGTTGGCCTTGGCGTTGCACGACCAGGTCAGGCCGAGCTTGCCGAGTTCGCACGCGATCGCCTCGGTGCGCGGCCGGTCGTCCGTGAAAGTATCGTCGTCGAAGAAAAATTCCTTGACCTTTGGAAACGCCGCCTTGGCCCAGCGCATCTCCTCGATCACATTGCCGACGCTGCGGGTGCGGTAGCGGTGGCCGCCGACCGTCTGCGGCCACAGGCAGAAGGTGCAGCGCGATTTGCAGCCGCGGCCGGTATAGAGCGACACGTAGGGGTGCTTGAGATAGCCGATGAAATAGTTCTCGATGGCGAGGTCGCGCTTATAGACCGGCGTGACGAACGGCAGCTCGTCCATGTTCTCGAGAATGACGCGCGGCGGATTGTGCCGGATGGTGCCGGCGGCGTCGCGGTACGACAAGCCGGCGATGGTGTTCCAGTCGCGGCCATCGGCAACTTCCTTGACGGTGAAGTCGAACTCGTTACCGGCGACGAAATCGATCGCGGACGAGCGCGACAGGCTGGCATCCGGCTCGACGGCGACTTTGGCGCCGACGAAGCCGATCTTCAGCGCCGGCTTGGCCGCCTTGAGCGCCTCGACGACGGCGACGTCGGACGCAAAGGACGGCGTCGAGGTGTGCAGCACCGCCAGATCGAAATCGCGCGCGCTGCCGACGACGTCGGCGAGCGTGAGCCGGTGCGGCACCGCGTCGACGAGCTTGCTGCCCGGCACCATGGCGGCGACCTGGGCGAGCCAAGTCGGATACCAGTACGAACGGATCTCCCGCCGCGCCTGGTAGCGCGCGCCGGCTCCCCCGTCGAACCCGTCAAACGAGGGAGCCTGCAGGCACAGGGTTCGCATCATGGGCGCCTCAAGTCGTCCTCAGTGAGGGTGCCATCCGCAGCCACGCGGTAGGCGGACCCCCGCCAGTAGACCGTCGCCCCGAAGAAACTCGACACATAGACGGCGAACGCAATGATGTCTTGCAGTGCAATGAGCGAAAGACTCTGCCGCGTCAATCCGAACCGGTGTTCGACGCAGCGGCACAGCGTGATGCGCGAAGCGAGCGCGGCGATCGCGAGCAGCGCCGCCGAGGTGCTTCCGGACAGCATGCCGATCAGCGCCAGCGGCCACGGATGCGTGATGACGGTGCCGGCATAGCCGATCGGGTCGATGGTCTTGATGGTGCGGGCGACCCGGATTTGATGGCGCATCAACTGGAGGAAGCTCGCCTCGAAGCAGCGATGGCCGACCACAAACGGCGCCGTCACGACCTCGTAGCCGGCGCCCCGCACCGCCATCCCGATCGCATAATCGTCGGCGAGCTCGTCGGCAAAAGGTGCAAAGCCGCCGATCTGATCGAGCGTGGAGCGCCGCATCGCGATGGTGGCGCCGAAGCAGGGCTTCGTCACTTTGACGCTGAGCCCGGTGATCGCCTGCGGCAGAAAATGCGTATTGATGGCAAGCGCGGACAGCCGCGACCAAAGTCCTTCGCCGCCGATGCCGTGATAGAGGCAGGTAACGGCGCCGACGCGCGGCGCGCTCAATAGCGCCGCGAGCGTGCGCAGATAATCGGGGCCGACCACGATGTCGCTGTCGGAGATGATCAGCGTGTCGCAGCGGGCGCGCGCCAGCATGTTGATCAGATTGGAGACTTTGCGGTTGGTGCCGTGACGCCGTGGATCGACGTTAAGCTCGATGGGCGCCTCCGGCAGCTCGCGCTGCGCGGCGCGCACCACCGCAACGGCCGGTGCGCTGGAATCTCCGGTGCCGCAAAGAACCTGGATGGGAGCGCTGTAATTCTGCCGGCAGAACGCCGCGAGCCGTGCGGCAAGTCCCGGCTCGGCGCCGTGCAGCGGCTTTAACACCGTGACCGCCGGCTGCGCCGCTTTGGCGTGGCCGTCGTGGCCGCGAAAGGCGAGAACGAATCCCGCTTCGAACAGCATCAAGATGCATCCGACGAAGGCGCCGGCAAGACAAATGTCGCAGAATGACAGCACGAACGACGTTGCATCGGGAAAACTATGAACAATACTCATACTGCCTCCCGGGCTGCGGCGGTTTGTTCGGCGCTGCCAAATCGCGCCGCGAGGCCTCGACGTGAAAGGTAGATCGGCACGCGCACGCGGCGCAAGGTATCCGCTCGAAGCGCCACGGAATTCCGCGCCAGTACCATGAGCGAAATCAGAATATTTTCACCGAACCGGTGCAGACGCGCGCCAAGCGGCGCCGGCTCGTCGTCGACGATGGTCTCGAAGCCATAGTATGTCATGATGTGTGTGAGCTGGCGAGCCTGCGATTGGGTACCACACGGCACGTCACCGCAAATCACCGCGACGTCGTCGAGGTCGGGCCGTGACGCCAAGTATTGGACGAGCTCGCGTAGCGCGACCGCGATGCCGTGCTGCACCTGCCTTGCCCAGCGGATGGTCGTCCCGCTTTGCGGAACGGGCGGTATATGCTCATTCCAGAAATGCAGGCATGCAATACGCTGGCCGCGGCGCAGAGCCGTGCCGTCGCGCAGCAGCAATTGGCGGCGGGATCGGCCGATCTGCAGCCGGAAGAGGCAGAGCGGATGCGTGCTGTATTCCACCACGCCTTGGCGGCGCCGCAACCTTTTGTCGAGGGCAAAAACCGCCTGCGCCAGCCACGGATGGCTGTACGGGGACTGTACGCTGCGCGTTGCGGACTCCCACACCGCCATAGCGGGTCTCCGCTTGCCCCCACCCCACCGGCAACCCTCACGCCCTGTAAAAGTTGCCGGCAAAGCCACAATATAGCCCAGGTTTTTGACGGCGGCGAGACGGCTGACGGCAGACCAGGATTGCGCGGCGGTCACTCGGCTTCCTCGCCATAGAGCGTTGCCAGGGTGCTTTTGATCAGCAGCGCCACCGGAACGGCGAGGATGATACCGGGAATCCCGAACACGATGCCGCCGGCGAGAAAGCAGAAGATGATCAGGACCGGATGCACCTGGGCGGCGGTGCCGAGCACGAAAGGACCGACCAGCTGATCGATCGATAGGCGTAACGCTGTCGCGTACAGGGCGTAATCCAGGATGCTCACGAACCCGGTCGCGGTACGAAGCGAGACCAAGCCGGCGATAACGGCGGCCGACGTCGGCCCGATCACCGGCACGGTTTCGAGGATGCCGGTCAACAGCGCCAGAAGGACGGCGTGGTCGATGCCGAGAAAGTATTTCAGGCCCACATAGGACGCCGCCGTCGCATACATCATGACGACGATCATGCCGAGGAAGTAGCGGATCAATACCGGGTCGAGCCGCTCCCAGATGCGCTGGGCAAGCGCGCGGCGATGCGGCGGCACCATCCAGAAGATGCCGCGGGCCACGCGGCGACCGCTGATCAGGAAATAGAACAACAGAACAGCCATGAGGAATACGCCCATGACGGCCGCCAAGCTGTAGCCGGCCAGCAGGGCGAGCTTGTCCGATTGTCCGAGCCAATCGCGCAGCCGCTCAATTAGCGCCTGTACGAGCCGATGCGCGTCGAACGAGTAGCCGAGCAGGCGAACCGGCTCATTGCCGATGGCGTCGCCAGCCAATCGCTCCAGCGTGCCCTGCAGGTCGGCCGCCAGGCTGCGCGCCTCGACGACCAATCGCCCGCCGGCGAAAACCGCGAACAGGGCGCCGACGCCGACGAAAATCAGGAAGAACAGAACCGCAAACAGCCAGCGCGGCCAGCGCGTGCGCGCGGCGAGCCGATCGAGCAGCGGTGTGCACAGATAGGCAAGCACGGCCGGCAGCAGAAACGGCAGCAAGATCAGCTTGATGAAATAGAGAAAGATGGCAAGCGCCGCAGCCGCGATGATCACGGCGCGGGCTTCCTCGAGATCGATGAGCCGCCGCGCGTCCCGGTCGCCAGCGGGGCGCTCGCCCTCGGCCTTCCTCCTGGCCGCCTTCATGAATAGATTCGGCCTTTCCAGATCACCTGCCCGGTCAGGCGGCGGCGCACGCTGTCGAGCGCGATGGCTGCGCCCACCGTATAGCCGAGCGGGAACAGAAGACCGTACCAGAATGGGATGCGGAAGTAGAACGTCGCCGCGACGTGCAGGCCGAAGGCGGCGGCCGAGCCGAGCAGCGCCACCGCGAGGGCGGTCCAGGCGCCCGGCTCTGCTTGCCAGCAGGCGAATGCATCGATGATCGGCATCGCCACCGCCGCCCAGGCCAGGATTACCGCAAGCGGTGTGAAGCTCAGCGTGCCGCGCCGGCCGCCGAGCGTATCGACCAGATTCTTGGCAAAGCCCGGCCACAGCGTCCGCCAACCGGTATACATGCGGGTCGCGATTACGTCGTCGCCGCCCATCAGCAGCACGGACCGGCCCGATTGCTTGAGAAGGCGCGCGAATTCCAAATCCTCGCAGATGACGTTGGACACCGCGGCATGGCCGCCGACCGCCTCGTAGGCGTCGCGCCGGATCAGCATGAACTGGCCGGTGGCGGTCACCGCCGAGCCGTTGCGGCCCTGCGTCGCACGCAAGTCCTGCAGGAATGACAGAAGAATGAGCCCGCACGGCAGCATCAGGCGCTCGGCAAAGCTGTGCAGCTCCTGGCGCGGCGCCAGCGAGAGAAGGTCGATATCTTGCGCCAACGCGGCATGGATTGCGCTCGACAACAGCGCCGGCTCGCCCCACACGTCGGCATCCACGAAACACAGCCATTCGGTTTGCGCCGGCGCCGCGCGGGCGCCGATCCAGCAGGCGTGCGATTTGCCGGTCCAGCGCGGCGGCAGCGACGGGCTCGACAACAGCGAAACCCGCGGGTGGCGGGCGGCGATGGCGCGCACGATGGCGGCAGTGTCGTCGGCGGAATGATCGTCGATCACCAGCACCTTGAGACGGTTTGCCGGATGATCCTGCGCCAACAACGATTGCAGGCAGCGGCCGATATTCGCCGCCTCATCGCGCGCCGGGACGACGATCGTGACGTACCGGGCCGCATCGGCGGGCTGCGCCGCGGCCACGGACAGCCGAGGCAATAATCCGCGTTGACCGACCGCTCGCAGGATCAGCCAGATGACGACCGCCAGCCATAGAGAAGAACAAACGAGGTCCACGACTTTTCCGCCGCCCCGCTCAGCTAAGGTAAACTCTGCCCAAGACGATCAACCTTTCAGGGATGCACCGGGTTCCGCAAGGCCGGCGGCCGGTTCGCCCCACGCAGGAACGCAGGGGGGCGATCGCGCATTATCGGAACGGCGGGCTGGATATCGCGGCCGTTCATGGGACTGCTGGCAGCCATCTTCGCCTATCTGAGCGCGGTCGCCGCGATCATCGTCTTTTTCCTGATGTCGGCCGACGCATTACTTTATCATTCGCACGATCACGCGACCAATCGGCGGTCCGAGATCATGACGGTGGCGCGGGCCGATCCACTCAAGATGGCAGCGCCGCGGCGGTCGCATGGCGCTGCAGAGGTCCGAACTATTCCACAAAGAAGCGTGGCGGCAGAATATCGCCGCAAGCCCGCGCTTGCAAACATGAGATTTGCGGAGCAGCGCAGGCCGGCGTTGCGCCGAGAGGCGCAGGCGAGATATTGGGCGCTGCACCGCGAGCGCCGCGCCGCGCCGCTCGCTTTGGGCTATGCAGAAGAGCCCGCGGCGGCCCTCGGCTACGGCCCCTCAAGATAGTCCTTCAGACGACGAGCATCCGGCCTTCGCCTCGAGTGCGAGGCCTGCGCGTTACGCGTAGGAGCGGGCCAGGTAGGTCGCGGCGTCTTCGGCAAGCTGCGTCGGCTCGCGTTCGCCGCGTTGCGCCATTTCGATGATGCGCTTGGCGACGATCTCCTGCGCGGCACGCCGGTAGCGCGGCGATGCAAAGGTGCTGCCGGATTGCTCGACTTTCCTCCAGGCGTCCTCGTAGGCCGCAACCAGCGTCTCGATGAACTCGGGATCGAAGGCCGATTGGGCGAGCAGCGGGGCAATGGACATGGACGCGTTTCCACCCGGGGAGCGATCGCCGGTTTTGGCGGCGCGCCGGCCATATGGCCGTTGCGGCCCGGCGTCGAAGAAAATATGCGCCCGATCGGGCTTTTTTACCAGTCCTATTGGCGATAGGCGGGCGTTGGCGATAGCGTCGCGGATGGCCGAACTCGGGTGTGGGCGCGACTTCAGCTTGCAACGAACAGCTTCGCCGTCTCCGCCCGATCGAGCACCGCCGCGGCCGTATTGCCGAAAAACAACGTATCGCCCGGCCGCCGGTTCGCGCCCAGCACGATCAGATCAAAGCCGTGCCTGGCTTCGCGCACGATCGCCTCGTCGGGAGCCACGTCGCCGCGTATGCTGCGGCGCACATCGACGCCGTAACGCTCTGCCAAAGCTCCGATATCCTTCAGCACCGCGGCGTCGTTGCGCCGGCTGCCGCGTGTCGCCGAGGCTTTGCCAGGGCCGGTTCGGGTGCGGGTGACGTAGAGCACCGTGACTTCCGCGTCGCTGGCGCGCGCTGCCGTGAAGGCGATCTCGGCGGCGCGCCGCGCCGCCTCGGTGCCGTTCACCGGGACAAGAATCTTGCCGCCCTTTCTAAACAGCCGTTCGAGCCTGCGGTCGCGCGCGTCGAGGAGCGCGAGAGCGCCCTCGAAATTCTTGGCAATGAGCGAGACGCTGCGGCTGAAGCCGCCCTTGGGATTGTGACTGTCGGCAAGGCCGATGACGAGCAGGTCGTAACCTTTTCGCGCTTCCTCGGCGACCGCTTCGGGGCCGGCTGCGTGCCGGTGCACGGCCGTCACGTCGATGTTGCCGGGCTTTTCCTCCTCGGGATGTGTCTCCAGCGTGGTCACGCGCTCGGCGGCGGACTTCACTTCGCGCGCGGAATCCTCGACGCGCGCCTTCGCGGCGGCGGTATTTTCCGCCGGCTTCTTGTCGGCCCCTGCGGCCTTTTTGGGCGGCTCGCCCGAGGTCAAATCCAGAATCGTGGTCGGCTTGCCGCCGGAGCCGCCGATAATGCCGGCAAGCTGCGCGGCGTATTTACCGTTTCGGCTGTCGTCGACGACCACCAGCAAGCGCTCCAGATTGGTCACGAAGCCGCGGGCGTCGATCTCTTCGCGCTTGAGCCTGATCCGCTCGGCATCGCGCATCGGCAGGCGTTGGAGCGCCCAGCGCAACATCGGCGGCATCGAGACCGTGGTCAGCACCGCCATGCCGACGATCAACGTGAACAGATTCCGGCTGAGAATGCCCATCGACAAGCCAAGCGAGGCGATGATGACCTCGGTCGAGCCGCGCGCGTTCATCGCGCAGGCGAGCGCCAGCGCTTCGCCGCGCACGAGCCCGCCGAGCTTGCCGCCGATGAACGCGCCGAGAAATTTTCCCGCACAGGCGATGAGGATGAGCCCGCCCGCCAGAGCGGCAAGACGCGGGTCTTTGAGGACCGTCAGGTCCGCGCTCAGCCCGGACAGGCCGAAGAACACCGGCATGAACAAGGCGACGATCAGGCCGCGCAACTGCTCGTCGATGTGGCGGGTGCGGATCGGCGATTCGCCGGCCAGAATGCCGGCGACGAACGCGCCCAGCACCATGTTGACGCCGATCGACTGCGTGATCAACGCCATCGCCGCCATGATCACCAGGATGGTGGTGATGACGGGAAATTCGCTCTGAAAGCTGTCGTTGGCCCAGCGGATCAACTCGAACACGATGCGCCGTCCGACGGTGAGGCTCGCGGCCAGAAACACTGCGGTGCCGACCAGCGCGCGTCCCACCGACCAGGCGTCGACGCGGCCGGCCGACGCCAATCCGAAAGCGATGGCGATGATGACCCAGCCGATCGTGTCCTCCAGAATTGCCGAGGCGACGATGATCTGACCGATATCGCGGCGCATGAAGTTCATCTCGCGGATGACCATGGCGACGATCTTCACCGAGGAGATGGACAGCGCGGTACCGATGAACAGCGCGGTGACCAGACGCGCTTCCGGTTTCGGCAACAGCGAATCGGGCAGCGTCTCGCCGAGCGCGACGCCGCAGGCGAACGGAATAGCGACCCCGGCGATCGCCACCGTTACGGCGGTGCGGCCGACGCGCCGTACCAGCGGCAAATCGGTCTCCATGCCGGTGAGCAGGAGCAGCATCAGAACGCCGAGCTGGGCGACGCCCTGAAGCAGGTTTTTTTGCACATCGGCGCTGGGAAACAACGCGTGCTCGGCATGCGGCCACAGCGCACCGAGCACGGACGGCCCGAGCAGCAAGCCGCCGATCAACTGGCCCATCACCGGCGGCTGGCCAATGCGCTGTGCCGCCTCGCCCATGATGCGGCCGACCAGAAGCAGCACGCCGAGCTCGGCGATGAACACCGCGAGCGAACTTTCCGGCGGCGCAGTTTGCGCGGCCAGAGCCACGGCGGGAACGCCGAGCAGAAACGGCACCAGCAAAAAGCCGATTCGCCCGCGGACGGCACGCTTCGCCGGCGCGGCGGCGCCGCACGGTTCGTGGCGGGGTGATGTCATGGCGCTATGCTATGGGACCCCGAGCCGTGTCGGATTCAACGTCCGAACCGCAATTTGGCTCCACCGCCACTCAGGGCGTTCTGGAGCTGAAGATCATCCGGCCAGGCGGCGTGTCTGCGGCCGGGGACGCGCTCCGGAGGGGCGTTCCGGCAAGTGCGGCGCTCCACGCGCGGCGCAAGCGAGCCGGCGGATTTTTGCTATTTTTTCTCTGGTGTCGTGCTGCAGCCGCCGCCGATAGGCCTCGCGGCAGCCGGCCGAGCAGAACCGCATGTGCCAGTAGCGGCGCACGGCTGGACCGAGCCGCCGCCGGCAATGGTCGCAGCGCGTCGTCACGACCGGCGCGTCCATGCGCCGAGCGCCGGCGGCGCATAGCCGCGCGTCACGATCGAGGTCTCCAGCGCCACGCTGTAGCAATGGAAACCGCAATAGATGAGCCGGCTGCCGATTTCGCGGATGTAGCTGTCGGCAATGGCCTGGCCGCAATGGGCGCAGAACGCCTCGGCCTTGAGTTTTGCTCCGTTCACGATGATGCAACGCATCGCACACCTCCGGCCGGGAGCGCCGCATCGCGCCGAAGGTCGATACCGCCGCATTGGCGGACATCGGCTGCTTCGCCAGCATTATTCGCTGAAAAACAGCGCCAGGCCGGCAAGCGAACCGGCAACGAACAAGCGTGGGCACTGCTCACGGCAAGCTCCAAAGAGCCTCCGCCCGTGCGCAACCGTTAACGCACGACTGGCAGCGCGCGTTCCAGGCGCCCGCGCCCGATCGGCGCGTCATGTCAAGTCGAAGGATGGCTCAGATTGCGGCAACGGGCGGATCAGATCCCGCGGGATCGAGTATCATATCATATGGACTCCGAATGATTGACTCGGATGCCGGCGCGTCGCGTCGCGCCATTGCGAGCAACGGCTTTCCGTGATCGACGAGCAAACGACCAGAAACAGTCTGCGCCAGCCCCTAATAGTCACGCGCGATTTTTGGTTCCGTGCCGCGCCGGAGCTTGAGCATTTTCCGGAAGGTCTCGAACGCCGGCGAGGCGCCTTCGAAGATGAATTCGCCGCGGTCGACGAGAATGCTGGCGCCGCCGCATGATTTGAGGAATTTGACGACGCTGTAGAGCTTGGCGCGCTGACAATAGGCGATCACGAAAGCGCGGCCCGCATCCGGCGCGCCCGGCGCTTCGTTCCAGGAGCTGACCACGCAGCCGTATTTTTCGGCCAATTGCTGTTTCGGCTTCGCCGCGGATTTTGCCGGAATCGAAAAGCGCAGCACCAGTTGCGAGGTGGCACGGATGCGGGCTTCGATCTGCGCCACGAATTGCTCCAACGCAGCCAATACCCGCTCGTTCCACGGCGCCGGGCGCAGCGAGGCGATCAGGCAGGCTTCCGTCTCCAGTACCGTGCCGCCGGCGATTTCCTTGAGATGATTCTCGGCCAGCGTCGTGCCGGTCGAGGTGAGGTCGACGACGAAGTCGGCGACGCCGGCGGCCGGCGCTCCTTCGGTGGCGCCCGATGATCCAACCAGCGAATACTCGACGATTCCGCTTTCGGCGAAGAAGGCGCGCGTCAAGCGGGAAAATTTGGTGGCGACCCTTAGGCTTCGACCGTGCCGCTGGTGAAACAGCATGGCGGCCTCGTCGAGATCGCTCAAGGTCGACACGTCGACCCACGATTGCGGGACGGCGACAACAAGGCGCGCGCCGCCAAAGCCGAGCTTGGGCATGATCAGCGCCGAAGCCGGCTCGCCCTCGCCGTATTCGCGATACAGATCCTCGCCGGTGATGCCGGCATGGGCGTCGCCCTGCTCGACGCGGGTCGGAATCTCTTCGGGGCGCAAATAGATCACCTCGACGTCATCGATGCCGACCAGCGCGCAAACATATTCGCGGCCGTTGCCGACGCGGCGCACGTCGAAACCGCAGCCGTTGAGAAAGGCGATCGATTGCTCCTGCAGCCGCCCCTTGCTGGGCAGGGCGAGCACGAGCTTTTGCGCGGCTGCGTTCATTTTTTTCTGCCGGCCGGCTCGCCCGCACCACCGCACTTGGCATCATCCGCAATCGACGACAGCGCCACGATGCGGTCGTCGCGGTCGGCCAAGCGGCGGATGCGGATGTTGCTCTTTTTCATGTCGCCCTCGCTCACGAACACCACGCGCGGGATGTTGCGCTTGGCCGCATAGCGCAACGCGTTCTCTTCGTCGCGGCCTGATAAATCGAGCTCGACCGACCAGCCGGCGGCGCGCAACGCCGCGGCGGCGCGGATACATGGCTCATGCCGGGTCTTTGCGGCGGCGACGACGACCGCTTCCGGTACCGGCATGTCGTCCGCGCGGCGCACGTCGGATTTTTGCAGCGCCAGGAGCAAGCGGTCGAGCCCGATGCCGAAGCCGACCGCGGGGATCGGCGCGTTGGCGCCCAGCCCTTCGAGCAGATTGTCGTAGCGGCCGCCGCCGCAGACGTGGCCGAGCTGTCGTGCATCCCCGGCGTAAATCTCGAACAGGCAGCCGGTGTAATATTCCAGGCCGCGCCGCAGCCCGACGTTGAACTGCGCCGCAAGCGGGCCGCCGCGATAGGCTTCGACATAGCGCAGCCGCTTGTCGCAGCGTTCCAGTACCGGCTCGACCGCGGCGATGCGAAACCTGCGAAAATGCTCGCGGATCGCCTTGAACGCCGCATCGGGTTCGGCGCGAATGTTCAGAAGCGCAACGACCGCCGCGATCAGTTCGGCGGAAATCGGCTCCGCCTGCTGCGCGGTGCGGCTGGTCAGCCGCTCGACGATCTCCTCCGGCGTCCGGCCGCCGACGTGCCGGACGTCGGCGAGTGCGAATACCTCGCGGATCAACAATTCGGCCTTGCCCGGCTCGGCGGCGGCAAGGAGCGAGGCGAGTTCGTCGAACTGACCGGGTTCATCGGCGACGGCGGCGGCCTTGTCGGCGGCCGCGGCCAAGGCAGCGCTCTTCGGGTTACGCAAGACGATGCGGCGTATGCGGGTTTTCGATTTGTCGCTGATCGGCAGTTGGTCGATGAACGCATTGCGAATTTCAACGTCGCCGATTTCGATCCACGTCTGCTCGAGGCCTGCGGCCTGCAAACAGTCGAGCGCGGCGGCGAGGATTTCGGCATCGGCGGCTTCGCGCGCCGGCGCGCCGATGTATTCCGCGCCGGCCTGATAGAACTGTCTATAGCGACCTTCGCTCGCCGCTTCGTAAGTGAAAGCCGGACCGAAATAGCTCAGCCGCGCCTCGCGCGCCGGCGCGTTGCGCAGCGCGTCCTTCGCCTGTAGCTGGCGCAAATAGGCGCGGCAAACCGGTATCGTCAGTTCGGGCCGCAGGCACAGTTCCTGCCCGGCCGGGTCCGGGAAGATGTACATCTGGCGGCGAATATCCTCGCCGGAGCGATTGAGAAACGGCAACGCGCTTTCCAGGATCGGCGGGTCGATCGCCGCATAGGCATAACGCCGCAGCGTCGCGCCGATGGCGTCGCGCGCCGCCTGCAAGGCGACGGCGTCGTCGCCCGCATAGTCGCGGGTGCCGGAAATGCTCGGTTGGGGGGCCTGCATACCAGTACCTTGTCGTTCAGTTCGTTTGCCGCGGACCACGATTGCGGCCGGGCGCGGCGCCTGCATATACCGGACCTCGGCGGCAATCCAGCGCCAGCGGCGCGGCCGGTGCGCTGTTTTGCCGGCGATTGCAAGCCGGAGTCGCGGCTTTTCGGGGGGCTCGCGGGCGGCGAAATTGGCGGAGCGGACCTAAAACTGGCGGAGAGGGAGGACTTTCCGCGCCGTAATTCCGATCCGCTGGTTTTCCTGAAACGCGGCGCCCGGCCGGGTGGTGGTCTCCACGGCGGCATACGCCGCGGACTACCTCAGGTAGTCTAGCGGCGGAATAAGGAACGGGCACCCGCCTGTCCGAACCTATTTCTTCTTGCTGCCATCTGCATTGAACTGTGAAACGTAAGCCCACAGGTCATTGACTTGTTGGTCGTCCTTGATGCCGGGGAAAAGCATTTTGGTGCCCGGCACCATTGCCTGAGGGTCATGGATATATCTTTTGAAATTCGCTTCATTCCAGACGATGCCCGACTTTTTGTTGGCATCTGAGTAGTCATAGTTCGGAGCGCTGCCCGAATGGCGGCCGTCCAGGCCATTAAGTTCGGGGCCGACTTTATTTTCTGCGCCCGGGCCGATGGAATGGCAGGCCAGGCAGATATGGAAGACGATTTCGCCCTTCTGCGGATCCTGCGCGAAAGTGGCCGTAACGGAGGTGGCCAAGATTGCACCCACGATGGTCAACATTTTGTACATTATCATCATTTCCCCGTTATCGTTCCCCCGTTGAGCGTTCGCACGGGCGATAACCGCATCAGAATCCATCTGGCTGTGCGCGCCGTACCCCGACGCGATACTACAACAGCTCGCGGCGGAAAGGGAACTCCCCCGCCGGCGGAAGGCCAAACACGCGACGCTTGGCTTGAGAAGGCCCTTGTCTTCGGACGCTGCGGCGATTTACTTGTATGCTCCGCCTCAGTTCTGGCAAAGCCGCAGAGCATGGGAGGAAACCGTAGCTTGGACAGCGCCGGCCCTCATCGAAACATGCATCGGGCTCGACATTAACGGCTATTTGTCGCCCGAATTCTGAGTATCCGGGCTCGCACCGCTGGGGCTCGAATGGCTTGTTTGGACGCGATCATTCTCGGCGCAGCGGCGGGGAGAATGCGATGAGCGCGCTAGCGCGAATTTGCGAGAGTTCCCAGCGCATGCAATTGCGGCGCAGGCAGATCTTGGCTTTGTCGATCTTGCTCACCGGGTCGTTCGGCGTGGCCGGGTCAGCGCGCGCGCAGGCCGCCGACACTATTCGCATTGCCGCGCAGAAAACCGGCACGCTGGCGTGGGAACTGGCGATCATTCGTGCCCATGGGCTCGACCGGCAAGCCGATTTGAACATCGAGACCACCGAGCTTGCCAGCACGGAGGCCGGGCAAATCGCGCTCGAAGGCGGCTCGGCCGACCTGATCTTGTCGGACTGGCTGTGGGTCGCGCGTGAGCGCGGGCTCGGTGATGACCTTGTGTTCTCTCCTTATTCGAGCACGCTCGGCGCCGTCATGGTGCCCGACGGCTCGCCGATCAAGGACATTGGCGATCTGAAAGGCAAGAGGCTCGGCGTCGCTGGCGGCCCGCTCGATAAAAGCTGGCTGTTGCTGCAAGCATTGGCGCAGCAATCGGGCGTCGATCTCAAGAGGCAGGCTGCGATTTCCTATGCCGCACCGCCTCTCCTCTCAGCGATGCTGTTGCAAGGCAAAACCGACGCGACCCTGACGTTCTGGAATTTTTGCGCGGGCCTCGAAGCCCGGGGCATGCGGCGCGCCATCACCATGGCGGACGTCATGAAGCGGCTCGGGGCGGCCGGGCCGGTGCCGATGATCGGCTACGTGTTTCACGGCCGCTGGGCGGAACGTCACCGCGCGTTGCTTGACCGCTTCTTTTCCCTGACCGAAAAAGCAAAGAAGATCCTCGCCGGTTCGCCGGCCGAATGGCAGCGGCTCGCTGCCCGCATCGGGGTCACCGACAACGCCGCACTCGACATCTACCGCCGGCGCTATGCCGAGGGAATTCCCAACCGGCCGCTCGCCGACGAGGTCGCCGACGCGCAAGCGCTCTATCGCGTGCTGGCACACATCGGCGGATCCGAGCTCGTCGGCCCTGCACAAGCGCTCGCTCCCGGCACTTTTTATAGCGCGGACCCCGGCGAATGAATCCGGCGCTGCGCCTTGGCTCCGTCGCGCTATTGGTCGCGGCATGGCTTGTCGGTTCGCACCTGGTCGGCTCGCGGCTGCTACCCGCGCCGCAAACGGTCGCGCTCGCTATCATCAATGAAGCGCGTTCCGGCGCGCTCGCGTTCAATCTCGGCGTGACGCTGCTGCGCGTTGCCGCGTCGTTCACGATTGCCATGGCGTTCGGCACCGTGATCGGCCTCGCCATGGGCCGAATGCCCGTTATCGATCGACTTGCCGACCCTTGGCTCGTCGTGTTGCTCAACCTGCCCGCACTGGTGATCATCGTGCTCGCTTATGTCTGGGCCGGATTGACGGAAAGTGCGGCACTTATTGCCGTCGCCTTGAACAAACTGCCGATTGCCATCGTCACGGTCCGGGAAGGTGCGCGGGCGCTCGATCCTTCGCTCGATGAAATGGCGACGGTGTTTCGCATGAGCGGCTGGACGCGGCTGCGCCACGTGACGATGCCGCAGCTCGCTCCCTACCTGGCCGCGGCGACTCGTTCCGGCCTGTCGCTGGTTTGGAAGATCGTGCTGATCGTCGAGCTGCTCGGACGGCCCAACGGGGTCGGTTTCGAAATCGGAGTTGCGTTCCAATTATTCGACGTGACTCGAATCTTGGCCTATGCATTGACCTTCGTCGTGGTCATGCTCGCGATTGAAACATTCCTGGTGCAGCCGTTTGAACGACATGTCTCCCGCTGGCGAATCAGGCCAGCTTGAACTTCATATCAGGCACAAGTCCTATCGCGTCGCTTCCGGCGGGCGTCTGCACGTGCTCGGCGAGATTTCATTCTCGCTGGCGAATGGCGAGGTCGCCGCTGTCGTCGGTCCATCGGGATGCGGCAAGACGACGCTGCTGCGGATCATCGTCGGCCTCGACCGAGACTTCGACGGCAGCGTCCTGCTGCCGGCGCACGGCAGGCTCGGTATCGTATTCCAGGAACCGCGGCTGTTGCCCTGGCGCACGGTCGAAGAAAATGTCCGTCTGGCCGCGCCGCAAGCTGGCGAGGCGACGCTGAGTACGCTGTTCGCGACGCTCGGTCTCAGCGCTCACCGGCGCCATTATCCCGGCGAATTGTCGCTCGGCCTCGCCCGCCGCGTCGCCTTGGCGCGCGCGTTTGCGTTCGAACCCGAGCTGCTGGCGCTCGACGAACCGTTCGTCTCGCTCGATGCCGCGCTGGTCGAAAGATTGCGCGCGGAACTCATCGAGCTGATATCGCGCCGGCCGACCACCACGCTCTTGGTCACGCACAGCATCGAGGAGGCGATTGGCCTCGCCGACCGGGTCTTCCTGCTCTCGCCGTCGCCGGCGCGCGTGATCGCAGAAGTCCCTATCGAGCGCCCGCGCAGTCCGCGCTCTGCCGCCGAACTTGCCGTCATTCGTGATAAGCTGCGGGTCGCTGCGGTGAGTGGCTAGGCCGAGTCTTTTTGTCCTACGCCGGCTGTGCTTGTGCGGTCCGGCGGATCATGCCGCGCTGCGGGTTGTAGCCGATGACGGCAAGGAGGAAAAACAATGCGGTCGAGCCGGCCACGACCGCGGCCGAGGTCGCTTCGAATTGGCCGTAGAGCGCAAATCGGATCAGCTCCACCGCGTAGGTGAACGGATTGGCAAGCGCCACATAGTACACCCACTGCGAACCGCTCTGCTGCAATTTCCACAGCGGATAGAGCGCCGACGAGAAAAAGAACATGGGAAACATCACGAAATTCATCGCCCCTGCGAAGTTCTCGACTTGCCGGATGTATACTGAGATGAACAGCCACAGGGCGCCCAGCATCAAGCCGGAAATGATCAAGGCCGGCAGCACTTCGAGCCAGGCTATCGGATCGAACGTCACACCGAATGGAATGCAGACGGCGATAAACACATAACAGGTGATGACCGACAGCGCGGTGCCGGCGACGAGCTTGCAGGCCAACAACACCCATCGCGGCAGTGGCGCCGTCAGCAGGAGCCGCATCACTCCCATTTCGCGGTCGTAGACCATCGACAGCGAGGATTGCATGCCATGGAACAGCAGGATGATGCCCAGAAGGCCGGGCACGATGTACTCCTGATAGGTGATGTACACCTTGTACGGCGGGATGATCGATACGCCGAACACGTTGTAGAAGCCGGCGGCGAATACCGCGAGCCACATCAGCGGGCGTACCAGGGCGGACAGCAGCCGGCCGCGCTGCTGGACGAATTTCAGCACCTCCCGCGTGGTGACGGCGCGCAGGGCACGAAAGACATGGATCAGCGGCATGGACGCTCTTTGCATTTTCCGGCATTGGTACCGATCGGCGCAGCAGCCAGCCTACGTCTCAACGAGACCGGCGAGCAAGCCCATGGGTGAGAGCTGGGTCAAATGACATCCGAACGCGATGCGCCGGCGCTGCTGCTCGACAACGTCGTCAAGACCTACGGCTCGATCCGGGCGGTCGATGGCGTCAGCTTCAGCGCAGCGTCCGGCGCGTTCATCGCCCTGCTCGGCCCGAATGGCGCCGGCAAGACGACGTTGTTCCAGCTGTTGGCCGGATTGTTCGTGCCGGACTCCGGCCGCATCGAAATCATGGGCCAGGACATGCGGCGCAATCCAGTGCCGGCGCTGGCCAAGCTGGGCATCGTGTTTCAGCAGCCGACGCTCGATCTCGAGCTCACCGTGACCGGGAACCTTCTGTTTCACGCCGGCTTGCACGGGATGCCGCGGTCGGTCGCAATGAGCCGCATCGAGGCCGATCTGGCGCGGCTCGGACTCGCCAAACGGGCCCATGACAGGACGGCGCAACTCAGCGGCGGCAACCGGCGGCGCGTCGAACTTGCCCGCGCACTGCTGCACGAGCCGCGGGTGCTGCTCATGGACGAGCCCACCGTGGGACTCGACCCGGCGAGCCGCAGCGACCTGCTCAAGCTGATCTTAAGCATGCGCACGGAACGCTCAGTGGCGGTGCTGTGGGCGACGCATTTGTGCAATGAAGTATCCGGCGCCGACCGCGTGATCGTGCTGCATCACGGCAAAGTGCTGGCCGACACGACGCCGGCCAGGCTTGTCGCCGATGCCGGCGCGCACACGATCGAAGAGGCATTCTTGGCGATGACCGGACCGCAGTGATGCAATCGCCGGCATTCGGGCCTGTGGCGTGGCGCGCCCGCCGCAGACGCTGGTAGCTACGCCGATCGTGCTGGAGATCCGTTGTCACTCAGTGAGTGCATGATGTAAGGTCTTTTTCGTCAATCGCGAAAATGCCGCCCGCCTCCACTTTCACATTGCGAGCAATACACGTGCGGCCTGTATTATCGACCAGTCTGGCATCGTAAATACCTGATGAAACACCGGTGATGCGGAGCCGCTCGTCCGAGTCGACGGTGCCGTCCTTGTCGTTTTTGCACTGGTTTGGGCCCCAATCCGTGGTGCCGGCCGGCGCCAAGTAAAATTCCGAAATGGTGTTGCGGGTCAGATTCCAGAACCGTGTCGGCTTACCCTGGGCCGAGGCTTGGCTCGCCATGAGCGTGAAGCCGACGATTGCGAGGATGATGCGGAACACGGCTGTCACCAATTTCCTAACGGTGCGTCACATCGAGCTAAAACGTAAATCTGTAATTGACGCCTCCGCGCACGATGCTCTCGTCGAATTTTACGGCGACGTTAGGAATTAACGGCGGTCCGTTGGCGTTTGCGATGGCGCAATCCGCGGTGCAGGACCCGTTGGCAAGGTCGACGAAGAGATATTCGGCCTTGGCGCTCCAATTGCGATCTAAAGCGACCTCGACGCCGGCACCTGCGGTCCAGCCTGCCTCAGTCGCGCTGCTCACCGGGTCGTTCGAGAAGCTCGCCTGGACATTGCCGAAAGCGGCGCCGCCGGTGCCGTAGACGAGAAAGCGGTCGAAAGCATAGCCGGCGCGGCCACGCACGGTGGCGAGCCAGCTATTGCCGGTCAGGCAACCTCCGGCGCAGAGGCTGGCGCTGGTGAAGGTGCCGAAACCGCTGGCGTCGGTCCAATCGCCATCGGCCTCGACGCCGAACACCAGCCAGCCGGTCTGGTAATTGGCGCCAAGCGTCCCGCCGAAAGCAAAACCGGAGGTGCCGAAGCTGCCGCTCGAGCTGCCGGTCACGCTATCCGACCAATCGCTGCCCCCGAAGCTATAGCCGGCGTTGACGCCAAGGTAGACCCCGGTCCAATCAACGAAGGGCGACGTCACGCCGGCAGGCGGCGCTTTTGTAATTGTCGGCCGCGAACCAAAGGCGGCGAATGCCGGTCCTCCAGAGGGGAGCGTCCCCTTCACTCCCACATAGGCGGCAAACGGCATGCCGGGGAGGAAGGTGCGGTCGTCGGTCAGATTCAGATAACCAAACTCGGTGACATCCGTTAATAGCCCGTACGTGTAGTAGCGTTGATTGAATAAATTGCGTATCAGCCCGAACACCTCGATGTTATCCGAAATCTTATAGGACGAGTGCAAGTTCACCACCCAATAAGCCGGCACTTGGGGGAGCTGGTTCGACTCATCGCCAACCAGCCACTGGCTGCCGACTACGTTAAGATCGGCGCCGAGTTTCCATGGAGCGGTGATCTGGTATTCCCCGCCAAGCTTGAAGCGGAAGTCGGGAATGCCGGTCAGATGATCGCCGGGAACCACGTTCTGGGTGCCGCTTGCGTTCACCGTCGAGGGCAGAAGCAAGGCGCTCAAGAATGTGGCGTCGACGTAGGTGTAGTTGGCATAGATGTTAAAGCGATCCCATTTGTACGACGCGTTGGCTTCGATGCCCTGCCGCAGCGTATCGCCGGCGTTCTGAAAAAACTCGCGTCCTATGGCCACCGATTGCGGGGTTAGTATGTCTATGATGTCGTTGGTATTGAGCGCGTGGTAAGCGCCCACGCTCCAATTCGCATGCCCGCTGGCGATGTCGAATTGGCCGCGCAAGCCGGCTTCATAGGTGTATGTCACCACTTGTTGCAGAGGGGGATCGCCAACAAGAGCGTTATCGATCAGGCATGGCCGCGACGGGTCGGAACACTCCAATTCCAAGGGTGTTGGCGCGCGATTTGCAATCGCATAATCGCCATAGAGCGTGAGGTTCGGTGTGATCTTATAGGTTGCGCCGATCATGGGATTGAAATGAGCGAAGGTGTCGTTGCCATTAAGTTCGGAGTCATTGCCCAATTCGTCCGTCAAATTGATTTGGGCGATGTTGTAACGAGCCCCTGCGGTGAGCGATAGACGCGGGGTGAGATCGAACGTGTCGGTCGCGTAGAGGCCGGTATAGAGCGTCGTTGCACCCAGGCCGACCGGCGCGACGCCCCCTATGCCAGCGGACGAAGGCTGGTCGATGAAGAGGCCGCTGCCGATGACGAACGGATACGTATCGGGGTTGACCGTTCCCAGCTCGCTCGTGGTCGAGAACTGCACCAGCCCGCGATCGACGCTTAGGCCCACCGTGAAGTTGTTGTTGTGACCGAATACTCGCTCCGAAGACGCCGCCTGGACCGAGCCGCCGAAGCTGTCGGTCGTCGTCCAGGTTCGGTCGATTTCGCCCAAGACATTCGGAAAGCCCAGAGCACCGGAGTTCGGGACATTCTGTCCCGTCGTTGTGACGAGGGGAGAAGTCGTGCCGTTGGGGTTATCAAAGCAGATCGGATCCGTAGGGCTCCCGGTCAAGCATCCTGGCGTGTTGTCGGCGTTCGTGCCATTGCCGTCGACATGGGCTTGATCAAAATGGCGATAGTAGGCGACAGCCTGATAGGTCCAGGTGTCGGTCGGCTTCCAGCTTGCACTGGCGGTCAGGAACGCAAGTTGATTATGCGTTGTTTGGGGAACCGTATAGATGCTCGCCCAATTCTGGCTCAGCAACTGCACTGGAGTGGCGGCGGCAGCACCGAAGGTGTTATCGGCGCCGGTGAAAGTGATGTGGAATTCGGTATTGTTGTCACCGAGGGCGCCAAGATCGGTGTAAATGCGGCGCACTGAGGATGCAGAGTCCAGACGCCAGCCGGCATCGTCGATGGCATCGGCCGCGATGTAGCCGGAGAAGTTTCCGACTTGGCCGCCGGCCTGTACCGACGTGCCGACCCGTCCATATGATCCACCGCTTAATTCGGTTTCGACACCATGATAGGTGAAGCCATTTTTCATATCGAACGACAGCGCGCCGCCGGTCGCGTTCAGTCCGAAGACCGGATTGCTCGGGTACAGGGTCAGGCTATTAATGGCTTTCTGCGGGATGAAGTCCCAATTGACGATGTCACCAAAAACCTCGTTGATGCGCACCCCGTTCTGATAGACAGCCAGTCCCTGCGGCGTGCCAATGACCGGGGAAGCGGTAAAGCCGCGGTAATTGAGGTCAAGCTGGAATTGATTGCCGGTCTGGTCGCCCAAGGAAACGCCGGGCAGTGCCTGGAACATTGACTGCAAAAGGTCGGGCGACTTCGTGGACTCGAAAGCGGAAGATCCAACCACCTGGACATTGGATGGGATTTTGTCCTGGTCGACGGCGCCAGGTATGGATTGCGTTGCGGGCGCCTCCGCGGGCGCAGGAGCCGCAGCCGCGGGAGCCCGGGACGCCGGACCTGCAGCTCGAGCAGCGCGCCGCGGGCGGGCTGTCTGCGGAACCGGGGTGGTCGCGATCACGTGGATCTCGGGAAGCGTTACCGCGCTTGAACTCCCACTCGAGCCCGAAGCTTCCTGCGCCGCAACGGTTCTTGGTGCAATTGCCAACACCACTGGGAGTGCCCGAAGCAGTCCGCGAAGCGCCGCCTCCCCGACCGACGTCCTTGTTCGGCCAGCCAGACCTGCAACGTTGCCCATGTGCCCCCTCACCACGAACCGAATTTGAAATTGACGCCGGCGCGTACGACGCCTTCATTGAAGCTCACAATAGAGCCCGCGGCGCCGCCGCAGTTCGCCACACTGGTGCATGCGGCGTTCGGCAAATCAACGAAGAGATATTCGACTTTGGCGCTCCAATTTTGCGTGAGAGCGAATTCAAGCCCGGCGCCGGCAGTCCAGCCCGCCTCGACGCTGCTGTCGAAAGTCGACGGTGGATTCAGTCCGGTTTGGATATTGCCGAAAGCTGCACCGGCGGTGCCGTAGAAGAGCATACGGTCAAAGGCATAACCGACGCGGCCGCGCACCGTGGCCAGCCATTCGCTCTGGGTTTGACAACTATCGGGGGGCGGCACCAGCGCAGAAATGGCGCCGCAGGTGGGGCCGGTATTACCCTGCAGATTGGTCCAGTCGCCGTCGCCCTCGATGCCGAATACGTATTGCCCTATCTGGTAGTTGACGCCGACTGTACCACCAACGAGAAAGCCGGACGTGGGGAAGCTGCCGGTCGTCCCCACAGCGCCGTCCGACCAATTGCTGTTACCCGTGCCATAGCCGCCATTGATGCCGATGTAGAACCCGGTCCAGTTGTAGGCGGCAGCAGGCAATGGGACAGCAGGACTTGGCGTTGGAAGATCAGCGGCAAGTGCATCTGTGGTACCAGCCAGCACCGCCATTGCTGCGGCGACGATGAACTTTCTCCTCACGTGACTCTCCCTTACGCCACATGCACGCCATCGCTTTCTTTTTGGCTTACGTCATCATCGGCCACGCTACTCACTTCGCGCACGACAGCGGCGTTCTACGGTTCACCCGAGGACGAGCAGGAAGACCCGCCTCTTAATCCGGTCGCGGGATTGCGGTAGAATGAAGGTCGCGACGAAAGCTGTGGTTGTCGCAATCGACAAATGGCCACAAAGAGCCGGTGAACGACCCCGTCGGCCGATTTGCTTCCGTCGTTAGATTTTACGCCCCCGCATGCGACGCATCCCCAACCAAGGCAAATCCTGGCACAATCTGGCCGCAGCAGTAAGCTGGATGTTTTCCAATTTTGGCCGGGAATTTTTGGCAATCGCCTCTCGGCATCCCGTATGGGCGCCGGCCCCATCATCGGCTGCGAGCCAACTGCATTGAGGCACGGGCTAATGCCGGCAAAGTGCCGGCGTTAGGCTTTTTTTGAGTTGCGAACTGACGTTCGCAACCGTCCTATAGCTGCCGTTGAGGTCTCCAGCGCTGGCTATACGCCTTGCCTTTTGCAATAGGCGAAGCACGGCTGTGTCATGGGGATTTTAGCAAATCGGCCGGGAACTTTTGCCAATCGGCCAGCTTCCGGACTCGAAGGCCGGCCATCCGGCGGCGGTCAGGTGGCAATCGACACCAACCGCACCGCAGCACGAATGAGTTCGGGCAGATTGCGGGCATCGAGCTTCTGCTTGAGCTGGGCACTCACGTTGGCGACGGTTTTGTAGCTGACGTTGAGTTCCTCGGCGATACGGCTGTAGGGCTTGCCTTCGGCCAGCAGCGACAAGGTCTGCAACTCGCGCGGCGTCAGGTCGGCCAGCGGATTCTGCCGTGCCGGCATATTGGCCAGCGCGACCTGCGTGGCAAGGTCATTGCTGAGATAAGGCAAGCCAACTCTGACGTTTTCGAATGCCTTCATGAAATTCTCTGCCGACGCGTCCTTGACGACGTAACCGATCGCGCCTGCTTGCAACGCCCGGGCCACGATGACCGGATCGCTGTGCATGCTGAAGACGAGAATGCGAGCGCGCGGATTGTGCGCGTTGATGCGGCGGATAAGGGCCAGACCGCCGAGTCCCTTATCTTGCATGCCAAGATCGACGATCATCACCTCGGGGCAATTGCGGCGGTAGAGCCGATAGCCCGAGACCACGTCGCGTGCCTCGATCACTTCGGCGACCCCGGCATCCTGCAGCATGCGACGGCAGCCCTGCAGCACGATTGGATGATCGTCCACGATCAGGACGCGGGTCATGCCAGCGCCTCGCCCGCCCAGGCGGCGCCCGCTTCGCCGGTTTGCGGCTGGCCTGTGGGAATGGTGATGTGCACGCAGGTGCCGCGGTTGGGGTCGCCCGCGATGCGGTAATGACCGCCCAAACCTTCGACGCGCTCGCGCATGCCGCGGATACCGAATCCCGGCGGTGTGCCGGCGGCGATACCGCGCCCGTCATCGCGGATCGTGAGCAACGCCGCGCCGGCATCGTGGCAAAGCTCGACGGTCACGTGCCGCGCCTGCGCGTGCCGTGCCGCATTGGTCAGACTTTCCTGAACGCAGCGATAGATCGTGAGATCGATCGAGTCGCCGTAGCTGCGCGCAAGCGGCCCGGCCTTGAAATCGAAATCAATCTGCGGGTGCTGGTGAGCGCGCTCGTGCACGAGCTGCGCCAGAATGTCCGTCAGCGGCACGTGGCTCAAGGCCATCGGTCGAAGGCGCTCGAGCATGCTCCGGTTGATGGATTGCAGGCGCTCGATTATCGCCAGAATCTCGCGCGAGCTTTGCAGCAGGGTCTGCCGCGCGTGGTCCGGCAGTTCGCCCGCTGCGTTGACAATCGAGGACGCGTAGGCTTTGAGCCCGAAGAGGCACGGCCCGACCTCGTCATGCAGGTCAAGCGCGGTGCGTCGCCGCTCGTCGTCTTGCGCCGTAATCAAGCGTCGGTTGAGCTGTCGATTCTCAATGCGCGCGGTCTCGAGCGCGCGCGCGAGCGCGTTGAATTGGTCGGTGATGCTGGCGAGCTCGCGCGCCAGCGGCCGCGGCAGCCGTACGCCGTCACTCTGCTGCTCGAGATCGGAGAGGCCGGCGGCCAGTGCGGTCAACGGGTCGAGAACTCGACCGAACAGGATGTAAAGAATGCCGATCATGCCGAGGTTGAGCACTGCGGCCACGCCTGCCGTTGCCACCAGGTTCTGCCAAATCTCGGCGATTTCGTCGGCAGGTTCGCCGATGATCTCGACCTGTCCGACGTTTCGGCCGGCGACGATCACCGGCACCACGTCCGACCGGATGGGCGGCGCGACGAGTGCTGTGAACCAGGCCGGAGCGTGGGCCTGGTCCCCCGCGGCCAAGTTGGGCGGCGGCGCGACCGCGACGCCGGATTTGTTTTTCACCTCGATCCGGACGTGCCGCAGCGACAGCAATTGCTTCGGCAGGGCGGCGAGGAATTGCTCGGCGGAGATTTCTTGGTGGACAAAATTGGCGGCGTCGCCGACGAGAAGCTTGGCAAGGCGCATCGAAGCCGCGATCTCGACGCGTACCTGTGCGCGCGCCCGCAAAATCGCCAGACTGCCGGCGACGAGCGCGGTCACGAGGTCGATCAAGGCGAAGGCTAGCAAGAGCTGAACGCGAACTGAACGGTTATGCCAAAGCGCACGCCGAACCGGGCTCAGTACTGCCGCCGGCAACGGCGCAGCCGCGGCGGCAGATCGGTTGCTCATCATGGTTCCTCCCCCGGCCAGCGGACCGCGCGCCAGCCTCCCGCGCGCGGGCTCGCATTCGCCTGCTTCCAACAGTGTAGCTCACTAAGACCGGCCGCGTATTCTCCCAAGCTATCTTTTGAGCGCTTCCCGCACCGGCTCAAATCGATAGCGCCGAACTTCTCGGCTTCGCTGCCTGGTTGGCACCTTGGCGCGCACATACGATCTACCATGCAAAATCACGCAAACTGCGGCTTGCGGACAACTACTCCTCGCTCCGGCGGACCTCGTCGGCGTCTGCGGCCAGCGCTCATGAGTTGGCCAGCGGCGTTTTGTTTGCTTCTGTCTCAGCGTAGAATGCCGCTATCGCTTGTTTCAGCCGGCTCCATGCCTCCTCCTCGGTGGCGGACGCGGTCTTCGTCACCGCAATCTCCAGATACGCCATCTCACGTTCGACTTTGTCGCGCGGCAGCATTCCGAGCCGACTGACCAGGATTGCCGCCTCGATGACCGCCGCTTGGGCGCGGTTGAAACCCTTAAAGGGCGCGTGCGCGACGGTGCGCAACACGCGGCAGTGAAATCGCGGCCTCAATTCATCCTCGGTGATGCGGGTGACGGCCAGTTCCACGTGCGCGAGCGAGTCCGCAAGACGCCGAACCGGAATATCCGTGCACGGCGTAGTCGGCCATTGGCTACGCCCGGTCAGGCAGCCGGCAAAGATGCGAACGTCATCGGTAAAATTGGCGGCCGCGAACGGCACGGCGCGCAGATTGTCGAGCGTAGTGGAGGGGCGAAACGGCGCAATGATCCAGCCGCCGTCATCAGCAATGATGCCTATCGGCGCAAGATGAACTCGTCCGGCGTCGTCCGCCGTGGAAACAATCGTTTCCCGGATCATCGGCATGAAGTCATCTCTTTGCGGCGCGCAGGGTATGGCCGACCTCGGCCGGGCGCGTCAGATCTTCAGGCGAACGATCGACAGCGCATCCCCAGTCGAGCGGAGAATCTTGGGCGTAACGCTTGCCGAGCCGCCACGCGATCTCCGCCTTCATCAATTCGCTGCCAAGATAAAAGGCGTGCGCCCCGTCCCTTTCCACGCCGAGCCTGGTAAATAACGACATGGCATCGTGCGCTACGTGATGACCGTCGCGATTATAGACGTGAATGCCGTCCTCCGCCGTTTCGATGCGAAAATTCGAATCTTTCACCTCGGCAGCGAGCTCGGCGACTTCGCCGGACGTGTTGGGAAACGGCTTGCGGTCATGCAGCGAAAGCAGCGCGCTGCTGTAATCCTTGGGCAGGCTTTCATCCTGGCGGGCCGCGAACATCATGCGCCGCGTCGCGTCATGTTCCTGGATCGTCCGCCGCGTATGCGGGCTCACTTGGACGACAAGCAAGTTGCGGATGAAGAGTTCGGAACATATGCCGAGCAGCGTTGCCGTTACGCCGCCGGAATCCGCGTCCGTCAGTTCCGTGAGATTTCCGGTGCCCATCAGGATTTCGGCCGCGGCGAGGCGCCGGCGCAGCTCCGCATAGCGGCCAAGCGATTCCATGAATCCGAAATGGATGGGATCGAGAATCGGATCGAGTATGGCGCCAATACCCTGCTTGTCGGCGGCCTCCGCTGCCCGCAATAACGAGGACAGGTCGCCGTGCGGGCTAGGAATGAGGATCGGCGTCGCCCCGGTTTCGCGCGCCAAGGCAAGCGTGCCCTCCGTCAGGCTCAGCAGGAATTGCGCGCCCGCCGCGGCGCCGCGACGTAGCTCCTCGTTATCGGCCGAATCGACGCTGACCGTGTGGCCGCTCGACCGTAACGCCTTCACCGCGTCTTCCAGGTGCGGAAACGGCGTGTCGGGAAGACAGCCGAGATCGATCACGTCGGCACCCGCCGTTCGCATCGCTGCCGCGCGCGCGACGATTGCGTCGACGCTCAGCGCCGAGGCATCGACGATTTCCGCAAAAATTCGCATGTCGTGTTGCGACAGATCATGGCCGCGGTCCCGCTTGCCAAAATGGGCCGGCAAATCCTTCAATTCGTCGGGTCCGCGCACGAAGGGGACGCCGAATTCGGCGCTGAGATATTCAAGATTGGCCCGGCAGCGGCCGGGCACCATTATCATGGCCGCATCGATCGGACGCGGCAACCGGCGCAAGATGATCGATTCGGTCATCAGCGCGGCTACCTTCACGCCGACGTCGAACACCGACCACGCAAAGCCCAGGTCGTCGGTCTCGCGGAGAACTTTCTCCAGCCGCATGCGCGCCAGATGTCCCGTAAGAAAGAGCGTGCGATCAGACATGCAGTTCGCACTTGCGTCGCGTCAAGGCCCTCTCGAGCTCCTCCAGCGATTCGACGACGATTGTGCCATCGAACGACTTCAGCCGTTCTGTATTTTTCAGATCGATGGCGCGCGGATAGACTTTGACCATGCCTTTGGGGGCCTCGGTCTCGAGCTCGGGCGCGGTATCGCAGGCAAACACAATCGTCGGCACCCGGCACTTTCCCGCCTGCGCGAAGGCGTTCGTCACCAACGTATCCGAGATCCCGAAAACGCATTTGGCGACGGTATTGGACGTTGCCGGCGCCAGGATCAGAGTATGATAGATGCCATAGTAGAACAGGCCGACGGGTGCAGCGCTGGCCGTCTTATCGCGAAGCACCCGGGCCGTCTTCGGCAATTTGAGGTCCTGTCGATACATGCGCACGACTTCGCTTGCGGCATTGCTGACAAAGAGATCCACCTCGCCAAGGTCGCCGACCATGCGCAGGCATTCCTTGAAGAAATGCCCAGATCCAGTGAGAGCCCAGCCCCAGCGCGGCGCCTTGACCTTAGCCATGGCGCATTCTACTCCATCAGCCCATGCCCGCACTATTCGATGGAAAGTCCGACCGGTGTGCCGTCGCGGATGGCGGCCATTGCCGCGGCATGATCCGCCGGACCGAGAATCGAACAGGGAACCGCGCCTGACCGCAAATATCGCGGAAACGCCTTGTCGAGGATGCCGGTCGCGACCAGGCTTTCGCAGCGTTCGCGGCGGGACGCCAGCTCGGCGCTTTTGACAACGAAGAGGCGAGCGGCGCCGATGCCGCCGCTCAGCCATGCGGCCAGGCTGTCAGAGGTCACGTCCCACGACGGAGCGATGTCGCGGGCATCGAATACCATGCGTGCCGGCAACCACACCGGAACCTGCTGGCTGGCAAGACAATGCCGGATCGCGTCGGCAGTATCGGCAAGCGCCAGTAAGGCATTGCGACTGGCGAGCGCATGGCCGTATTGCTCCATCGCCAGCACCGCCATCCGGTGCGCGGCCTGATCATCGAATTGCATCCGCGCCTGTGCGGATCGCACCGTGTCGGCGAAAGGCCCGCCGCCCGGCACAATGACGACGCGACCTGCGCAGGTCGCACAGGCCGCGATCCATTGTTGCAAATTGTGCGAAAAGGCCAAACTGCCGCCGAGCTTGACGACGACGGGAGCCTCGGCTTCGCCCATTAGGTCGCGACTTTCGGATCGGCAACCGTGGCCGCGGTGGGATAGAGATGATGCACCTTGGCAACTTCGGTGGGCCGATGGCGCACGATCTCGACGCCGGCCGCTCCCGGTCCCACTTCGAGCTTCTCCACCCGAACCGTCACGCTCGTCACCCGCGGGTGAGTCAAGACAAGCGCGGCAATGCGTTCCGCGAAGGTTTCGACCAACGCAATATGTTCTTGCGCGGCAATAATGTGGATCGAATCGGCTATCAGATCGTAGGAGACGACGTCGCGCATGTCCTCGGCCAAGCGGTCGGCGCGACGCACCCTGGCCTCGACGTTGAACCGGACGTTTTGCGTTTTGCCGCGCTCATGAGCGTAGGCTCCGATGCGCACCGGTAATATGAAATCGCGTAAGAATATGCGGTCGCCGCCATTCTCGTCGTTGTTCGGCTCGAGTGAATAACCGCGCGCCGCCAGCAGTCGATAGTCGAGTTTGGCCGAAGGCGGGCTGGCGGCATCGATCCGGCGCGAGTCCTTTGGGATCAGTCCCCGCACGATATCGATCGCCTCGGCGCTCAGCGGCGTGGCTCTCTGTTTGCCCGCACACAGCGCCCGCCGGAAGCCAAGAACATCAGGCGTCACCAGCAGCAGCCGCGGAATGTCCGGCGCTTCCAGCGAACCTGCCAGTCCGGCCATCAGGCCGCGGCCGTGTGCCTCATCGGTGAGATGCCCGAGCGCGGCAATATCCATATGGTCGAGCAGGCGCCCGCGATCCTTTTGGAACGTGTCGATCATGATCCCGCAGAAGCCGCTCTCTGCCATGACGGCAACGAGTGCTTCGTCGGCTCCATGGTCGGCAAACATCACCCCGATGAGGCGCGCCCTAGCGGCCAAGGCGGAGAGCGCGCGTATGCAGTCGCGGCGCTTTGGGTGGGGATACAGGCCAATCTTGATATAGTCGAGGCCCGCATTGGCGAGTGCTCCCGCCTCACGCAGCACGGCTTCGGGTTCCATATTGCCGTTCCCGGTCACCGCACTGACCGGCCGCCGCCCGGACACTGCATCAACGGTCGCGGCAACCACAGCGGGGTCGGCCGCGCCAAATCCGCTGCGGACATCCTTGACGTCGATGATATCGGCGCCGTGACGCAGTGCGATTTCAGCCTCCTGCGCATCTGTGATGCTGGCGAGCAAGAGCGTCATCGGAGGACTCCCTTCGGCGCCAAGAGCTCATAGCGAACCAACCAATCGAGGGCGCGCGACCAGCTCTCGTCGGTATTGCCGCGCATGTCCACACTCTTGACAGCGAGGAGCTGGCCGCTTCTGGCGTCCCGCACCGCAATGTTCATGTTGAGGATCAGATTTGAAACTTTCTGGACCCAGCCGACGATTGAATAATCCGCGCCCAGCTCGCGGGCAAACTTCGCGCCGCAGCCGTCGCAGGTCGGCAAGCCGGTCGCGGCGGTCGGCGCGGCGACTGCGACAATATCGACCACTTCGACCCGCCCCGATTTCGCCAAACGATCGCGCAATTGATTTCCGCCGCGCGCGAGGCGTTCCTGTTGGTCAGGCCGCGGCCCGTACGACGCTCCTTCGAGGCTTGTATCGACGAGTTCGAAGTTGAAGACTGCAACTTTCGGTCCCGATGCCGCGGCGCTGCCGGCGAGCAAAGCGGCAAACGGCACAGCGGTGGCGATTTTCCAACAGCCATGCATGACACTCTCGTCTGTGACGCGTCGGCGAGCCGTTCAGCGAGCTTGCGCAGAGTACATGAAGGGGACCATAATTCCAAGTATCGTAATGGGTTAGCGGGGGCGAACCGACCCGAGGAGTCAAAGGCGTGCTGCGTGGATTCTGTATTGCCGCCTTCCTGCTGATGGCAATATCGGCAGCGCCGGCGGCCAATGGGCTCAACGTCAAGATCGGCTATCTTGGCCGCGCCGACAAGACGGAAACGATTTCGCTGATCGAGATGCCGGCCGCAAACGACGGTGTCGCCGGCGCGGAACTCGCCATCGATGACAACAACACGACCGGCAAGTTCCTCAACCAATCGTTCTCGCTGCAGGAACTTTTGCTGAAGGACCAGGACGATCCCGCTGCCGCGGTGCAGAAACTCGCCGACAACGGCATCTCGCTGATCGTCACCGACCTGCCGGCGGCCATGCTGCTCAAGGCTGCCGATGCCGGACGCCAGCGCGGACTTTTCTTCTTCAACGCGGGAGCGACCGACGATCGGCTGCGCCAGGAGGATTGCCGGGCCAACGTGATTCATACCGCGCCGAGCCGCGCCATGCTGGCCGACGGGCTGGCGCAATATCTGGTCTGGAAACATTGGACACGTTGGCTGCTCGTGGTGGGCTCTCATGCGCCGGACAAGCTGTTCGCGAATGCGCTGCGGCGATCGGCGCAACGTTTCGGCGCCCAGATTGTGCAGGAGCGGGAATTCAAGGACACCGGCGGTGCCCGGCGCACCGACAGCGGCTTGGTTCAGATCCAAAGTCAGATTCCGCTCTTCACTCAATCGGCGCCGGACTACGACGTGCTGGTGGCGGCCGACGAGAGCCAGGTGTTCGCCGATTATATGCCGTACCGCACCAGCCAGCCGCGGCCGGTCGCCGGATCGGCGGGCCTCGAACCGACGACCTGGGATCCCGCGTTCGATCAGTGGGGCGCGATCCAACTGCAAAGCCGCTTCGAAAAGAAATTTTCGCGATGGATGACGGCGCTCGACATGCAGGCGTGGATGGCGGTACGGATGGTTGGCGAGGCGGTTTCGCATGTAAATTCCGACGACCCCAAAGCCATCCTCAGGTATACAGAGGGGCCAGACTTCGCTTTGGCGGCGTTCAAGGGGCGTAAGCTTACGGTGCGCGATTGGGATCTTCAGCTGCGCCAGCCCATCCTTCTTGCCGACGGTCGCACGGTGGTATCGGTATCGCCGCAACAGGGCTTTTTGCATCAATATTCGGAACTCGATACGTTGGGCATCGATCGTCCGGAAACCAAGTGTAAGCTCAAGTAGTCGGAGATCAGACCAATGTGGCTCCGGTTCATTCTCGGCATCGCTCTTGTGCTGACGCTTGACGGCCAGGCCAGCGCCTATCGTGCGTACGTTTCCAACGAGAGGAGCAACACGGTTTCTCTGATCGATACCGACGCCTGGAAGGTCGTGAAAACGATCAAGGTCGGGCAGCGGCCGCGCGGCATCGCTTATACCAAGGATCAAAAATATGTTCTGGTCGCCTGCGGCGACGACGACACGATCCAGATGATCGATACCGGCACCAACGCGGTCGCCGACACGCTGCCTTCCGGCCCGGATCCGGAGTTTTTCACCGCGAGCCCCGATGGCAAGTTTCTCTACGTCGCCAACGAGAACGACAACACGGTCACGATCATCGACATTGCGCGACGGGAGCAGGTCGGCGCGGTGCAGGTTGGTGTTGAGCCCGAGG
The DNA here is from genome assembly GCA_030038995.1 of Xanthobacteraceae bacterium. Lineage (GTDB taxonomy): Bacteria > Pseudomonadota > Alphaproteobacteria > Rhizobiales > Xanthobacteraceae > BOG-931. The sequence continues at coordinate 35,513 of JASHQS010000178.1, read as the reverse complement.
GGATGGCCATGAGCCCTGATGGCAAGATTCTCATCAACACGTCGGAAACCACCAACATGGCCCACTTCATCGATCCGGCGAAGCGCGAAGTCTTGGCCAGTGTTCTGGTCGACCAGCGGCCGCGTTTCGCAGCGTTCACTCCCGATGGATCGGAGCTTTGGGTGTCATCGGAGGTCGGCGGCACGGTCAGCGTCATCGATCCGGTCAAGCGCGTCGTCAAAGACAAAATCGAATTTGCGATCGCCGGGATGCGCTCGGACCCGATTCAGCCGGTCGGGATCAATATTACGAGCGATGGTAAATTGGCCTTTATCGCGCTTGGGCCGGCCAATCACGTGGCCGTGGTCGACGTGAAGAGCCATAAGGTCATCAAATATCTTTTGGTCGGCCAGCGGGTTTGGCACATGGCGTTTACGCCGGACGGCAAATATTTGCTGGCGGCCAACGGCGTATCGAACGACGTATCGGTGATCGACGTTGCCGCCCTCAAAGTTGTCAATACGGTTCAGGTCGGCGAGTTGCCGTGGGGCATTGCGATGTCCGACCATTGAGCCGCGATTATAAACGGTTGGCGGAGGAATTCGGATGAAACGCGCTGGATTTTTCTTCATCCTATTCGTGATCGGGAGCGCGCTCATCGCGCCGGTGCGCGCGGCCGACACGCGCTATCCGGACTGGCCATGCGTTCAGCCGAAAGTGCCGGAATTGTCGACCGCGTCGATGTGGGACGGCCCCTCGATCGCCGCCGTCGGGGACGGCTGGCAGAACGATCCCAAGGTCAAGGATCTCGTCGAGCTGATCGCGGCGCGGCGGACGCCCATGGACGCGGCGCAAAAGGCGATTGCCGAGTTCATTACCGGCACTGCCGACGAAAAGCAGCAGAAGGCGAAGGAGGTCTTCGCCGGAGTGTTTGATACACTGAGCGCGCAGCGCAGCGAAGTCATGGACGGCCTCGAGCGCGTGTCCCGCAAAGAGATGGATTTGGCCACCAAGATCGAAGCCGACGTCAACAATCTGCACGCGCTCGAGGACAAGCCGAACGCGGATCAAGCAAAGATCAAGACGCTTGCCAGCGAAGTCGAGTGGAGCACGCGAATCTTCGAGGATCGCCGCAAGACGATCCGGTACGTTTGCGATGTGCCGACCACGATCGAGCAGCGCATTTTCGGGCTGGCGCGCGCGATCAAGCAGACGCTCAACTGAGCGGCGGCTATTCCGGCGCCGCCGCCGCTGCGGGCCGCGCTTCCCGCAGCGGCAGCGTGGCTGCCTGCCAGCCATCGGTGCCGTCCGCCGGGTACCAGGCCACATTCTTATAGCCAATGCTCAATGCGCGTTTGGCCGCGTTCCAGGACATCCAGCAATTCTTCATGCAGTAGAAGACCAGCCAGCGCGTCCGATCGCCGCCGGTAACCCTGGCGAGGCCGTCACGCAAGTATTTTTCGGTGACCGCGGCAAGCGCGCCATAGCCGGTATCGGGCAGCCAGATGCTGCCGGGAATGTCCATCCTTGGTTGGTCGCGCCAGATCGTGCCCGGCGGCAAATTGGCTGGGCGCGGGGCGTGCGGCAGGACGTCGACGAACGCGGCGCCTGCCTTCCACAGTTCGGCAGCCGCCGCAGTCGTGACGACGCGGGCGCCGGCAAGCGTCGCTGGCGTCGGCCCGCGGTAGTCGTTCATGCGGTAGCTCGACGGTTCCTGCGGCGGCTGCTGAGCCCATGCAACGGCACCGGCGAGGGCGCAGAGACCTATAACGTCGCCGCGACGACAGTGCGCCCCATGGCTGCATCACGGCTTTTGCGTGAGAGTGTCGGCGGTGATGCGCTGATCCTGCTCGTTGAGAATTGGCACGCCGTAATCGAGCAGCAGCTTGTTGATGGCGGGCTGGTTCTCGGCAATCAACTGGTTCAGCCGCCTTCGCCAATTCGAGTCCGACGGTCGAACGCCCATGACGATCCGGTAAACAAGACCCGGCCCGCCTTTCTCCTTCAGGAGCAGCGTCGTATGCATCGGCGGGTTGGCGCGCGAAGAGTAGTATCCGGCGAGCGGCCCCCACAAGATACCGGCGTCGATCACCCCTGACTTGATGTCATTGATCATTGCGAGGGGCGACGAATCGTAGCGCGTGTCGACCACGAGCGGATAGGACTTCGCCTTCTGCATCAATCCGTCCGTGACCAGGTACGTTGCCGGAGGCGTGCCGGCCACGATGCCGAGCCGCTTGTCCTTTAGCCGTGGGTCGCTGAGCGTTTCCACATCGATGAGCGGGCTGTCGGATTTGGCTACGAACGCGTATCCGGTCCGATAATAAGGGTTGGTGCTCAGCACGAGATCATCGCCCTGGGGAAAACCCATGATGACGTCGCAACGGTACGATCCGAGCGTGTTCCGCACGAATCCGGTGGATTCAGGGTAATAGGTGTAAGAGAGGCTCTTGCCGAGCTTGGCGGCGAAGAGTTCTGCAAGTTTGTTTTCGAAGCCTTCGCCCTTGTCGTTCGACAGCGGCAGACTGTTGGGGTCGGCGCAGACCCGCAGGACCTTGGGATCGATCAGTTCAAGCCCACCCTGCAGAACGCTATTGCCTTGCCCGAATGATGGCGCCGGCATGCTGACGGCAAACGATGCACAGCAGAGGGCTGCATAAGCCAGCCGGTTCGTCATAGCTGCGCCCTTCATGCGGTCGGGCCGTCAGGCTCGGCTTGCGTTTTCAACTCGTGCCGAAGCAGGTGTCCTGCCATTTCTTGGCGGCTGCCGGTATTGCTTCGTGCTTGTCCGGACGACCGCGCCCGATCGCCCCGTTGGAACGTGCGCGCAGATAGACATAGATATCGTCGACCACGCACATCACGTTCTTGTCTGTGCCGAACGACGGCATCACAAGATCCTGTGCGGTATTTACGGCTTTTTTGCCGCCGGCGACCACTCCCAGGAAATCGGGGTAACTTAAGGTCTTTAGAGAATCCACCAGCGCCGGCGCGTAGGATGAACCAAGGCCGTCGGGTCCATGGCAGCGCAAACACTCGGAACTGTAGCGGATGAAGCCGGAATAGGTGTACCAGTCGACGGTGCCGTCCGGTTTGATGCTGTAGGTAGGATTACCTTGCTTGTCGTAGTATTTGCCGTCCTGGTTCTTGACGGCGGCGGGGTCTCCCGACCCATCCGCCACCGCAACGCCAGTCCATAATGCCAGGAGGGTAAGCGCACACACGGCCGCTGCGCCAGCACGTAATTTCACGACAGAGTCCTTACGACGATAGCGGAGAGACAAAAGCTAGCTCCGGCGCGCCCGTGACGACGCGCCGGAGAAATTTCAGGTTCGCTTCGCGATCCCTCAAGGCAGCGTAAAGACCGTGAGCTGTCCGCCCAGCGCAGTGTAGTTGCTCAGTGCGGCATAGCCGCCCACTGCGCCCAAGCCGGCGTGCGGATCGGTAAGGCCGGCCGCCAGGCCGATTCCCGCCCAGCCGCCGACGCCAGACAGCACCGCCACATATTGCTTGCCGCCGTGCTCGTACGTCATGACGTTGCCGATGATGCCGGACGGGGTTTTAAACTTGTAAAGCAGCTTACCCGTCTTGGCGTCCACCGCCTTCAGATAACCTTCCAGCGTGCCGTAGAACACCACGCCGCCGGCGGTCGCCAGCGCGCCGGACCACACCGAGAACAGCTCGGGGTCGGACCAGACGATCTTTCCCGTCTTGCCGTCCCAGGCGATGAAGTTGCCCATGTTGTTGCCGCCAGGGGCCGGGTACATCGAGAGCGTCGCCCCGACATAAGGCTGACCCGCCGTGTAGCTGACCTTGAACGGCTCGTAGTCCATGCAGACGTGGTTCGTCGGCACGTAGAACAGCTGCGTCTCCGGCGAATAGGCGGACGGCTGCTCGTCCTTGGTTCCAAGTGCCGCGGGACAGATGCCGGTATGGTTTACATTCGGCGTCTCCGTCGAATATTTCTCGACGACCGTGGGCCGGCCATAGTTCGCGGAGTTTTTGTTCATGTCGACTCCGCTGGTCCAGTTTACCGCCGGATCGTACTTCTGGGCGACGAGAAGCTCGCCGGTCACGCGGTCAAGCGTGTAGCCGAGACCGTTGCGATCGAAGTGGGTCAAGAGCTTGCGTTCGCGACCATTGATGCGCTGATCGGTCAGGACCATCTCGTTGACGCCGTCATAGTCCCACTGGTCGTGGGGCGTCATCTGATAGACCCACTTGGCCACGCCGGTATCAAGGTTGCGGGCCCAGATGGTCATCGACCATTTATTGTCGCCCGGGCGTTGGCTCGGGTTCCACGTCGACGGATTGCCTGAACCCCAGTAGATCAGATTGAGCTGCGGATCGTAGGACGGCCAGCCCCAAGTGCAGCCGCCGCCGATCTTCCATTGATCGCCCTGCCAAGTTTTTAGGCTGGAATCCTTTCCGATCGGCTTGCCGAGCGAAGTTGTCTTTTCGGGGTCGACGAGAATTTGATCGTCGGGGCCTTCAGAGTAGCCACGCCACACCCGCTTGCCGTCCTTGATGTTGTAGGCGGTCATGTGACACTGAACGCCGAATTCTCCGCCGGAATCTCCGACCAGGACCTTGTCCTTGTAAACGAACGGCGCCGACGTGCCGGTTTCGCCTTTCGTCGGGTCGCCATCCTTCACCGACCACACTACCTTCCCGGTCTTGGCGTCGAGCGCGACCAGCGTAGTGTCGGCTTGGTGCAGGAAAATCTTCCCGTCACCAAACGACAAGCCACGATTGACGGTATCGCAGCACATCACCGGGATGACATTGGGATCCTGCTTTGGCTCGTACTTCCAAATAATCTTCCCATCGTGATTGAGATCGAGCGCATACACGATGTTCGGAAACGGGGTGACTAAGTACATCACATCGCCGATGACGAGCGGTGCTCCTTCGTGGCCACGCAGCACGCCGGTGGAGAACGTCCATGCGACCTGCAGCTTGCCGACATTGCCGGTGTTGATCTGCTTCAGCGTTGAATAGGCGGTTAGGCTGTTGTTCAGCCGCGGCATTGCCCAATTGGCCGGGTTTGCCGCTGCTTTTTCCTCATCGCTATCAGCATAGACAGTGGCCGCGGTAAGCGTTGCGACCAGTCCCATGCAAATACCGACCGTAAGTGAGAAACAACGCATCGTGCGTCCTCCCTGCGTGTTTCACGGGGGCGCACCGACGTGAACAAGCCCAAAGCGAGCTTGGCCTCGCGACGCAAACCCGTGCCTCGGGAAGCATCTCCGGCAGCGTGTCACGGCATCAGCGCAGCCCGAGAATCTTCTTCTCTCAGAGCCTACGCACGCCTTCGAAGAAACGCCAACCCTCCCTGAAAAGTTGGCGTCCTTGAAGCCGGAAACTTATGCGATACTATGCCCATATCGGTTGGCGCGCAATAGAAATTACTACTCGGGACGTCTCCCAACATTGAGCCGAAAACTCGTCGCTATGTGAAGTGGGCAGGAGCTCGGAAAACGCCGTGAGACGCGGAGGCAGGATCCCGCATGATGGGCGCACGCGACAGCATCGTCAGGATTGGCCTGGGGACTGCCTTGCTTACGGTTCTTTTCGGCAGGTCGGTGACGCTGATCTATTCGCAGGATCGGATAGAGGCGCTCGCAGTCAATGAAGCGGCGCCTGGCGTCTATGTGCATGCTGGCGCCATCGCCCTGATGAACGCCGCCAACGAAGGGGCGATCGCCAACGTTGGCTTTATCGTCGGCGACGACGGCGTGGCCGTCGTCGACACCGGCGGCCAGCGTGCGCGAGGGGCGACGGCTTCGCGCCGCTGTCCGTCACATTACCGATAAACCGATCCGCTACGTCATAAACACGCACGGCCACCCCGATCATGTATTCGGCAATGCGGCGCTTTCGCCGCCGGCCATCGTCGTCGGTCACCATAATCTGCCGCGCGCATTGGCGGAGCGCGGCTCGTATTATCTCAAATCCTTTCGCGCCAGCATGGGCGGCCTGCTCGATGACGTGAAGATCGTGCCGCCGGCGCTGACCGTCGCCGATCAGGTGAAGCTCGACCTCGGCCGTCGTCCGCTCGTGCTGCAAGCCTGGCGCCCGTCGCACAGCGACAGCGATCTCACCGTGCTCGATGCCGCGAGCGGCACGCTGTTCGCCGGAGATCTGGTCTTCGTGCGTCACATCCCGGTCCTCGACGGCAGTGGCAAGGCGACCGGCTGCTCCTGGAGATGGACGGCGGCATACCGATATCGGAAAATCCCAATATCCGGTTTTCCTATGTGCCGAACGGCGCGAGCACGTTTCGCGTCGAAGCTCAGGATACCGAGGGCCAGGTCTTCAAAGCCGAGTGGCCCGTCGAAGCGATGTGAACGGCGCCGTCAGAAACAGCGGACTTCCGCCTCCGCCTGCGCCCGGCGCAAATCCTGGAGGGCGGTGCGAGCGGTTTCCGTCGAACGAAATTCGCCGCCGAGATTTCCGGGGACCTGAGCCATGCTCAGCACGGTCTCCGCCGCGACATAGCGGTCGTAAGGCAATAGCGAGGCGATGACGTCGATCGAACAGGAGCATTTCTGCAGCGAAACCTGCGTTTCGCCGTTGGCTTTCATGCAGCCAAAGACGTAGTCGACGCGCGCCGATGTTGGATAATCGTTGATCTCGACGGCTTTCACCTTTGAATTTGCGCCGCAAGCGAACAGCAGCATGGCGCCGAGGCCGACCGATAGGATAATGCGAGTCATGACCACCTTCCTTGTTGTAGCTCCTATCGTGGAGCGGCCCGCCCCGCCGACAGCTCTCCGTCATGGCTGTCGGCGAATCGGTCCCGGGCTGGCGCCCTCGCAGATCGCGTCCCGCACTTTGAACGCGCTGACATGCTCGGCGACGTCATGGACTCTGAAGATCGACGCGCCGTGCATCGCCGCCACGAGATTGGCCGTGACGGTACCGACGAGCTGTCCATCGATGCCGCCCTCGACCAGCGATCCCAAAAAGGTCTTGCGCGAAAGCCCGACCATGATCGGACAGCCGAAGTCAGCCAGCTCGCCGAGCCTGGCGATCACTTCAACGTTCTGACGCGCGGTCTTGCCGAAGGCAATTCCGGGATCGAGAATGATGCGCGAGCGCGGGATTCCGGCGATTTCCGCCAGTTCAAGCGAACGAGCAAAAAATCGCCTGATCTCGGCAAGGATGTCGAGCGCGGCGTCCTTGTCGGCGCGATTGTGCATGATCACGACCGCGGCTTCGCCCGAGGCGACCGTGCCGGCCATCGTCGGATCTTTCTGCAAGCCCCATACGTCGTTCACCAGGACGGCGCCCACTGCGATGGCACGCGCGGCGACGTTGGCCTTGTAAGTATCGATTGACAGCGGAATTTCCAGCCTCCCGACCAGCCCCGCCAATGTCGCCTCGACGCGCGAAAGCTCTTCGGCCTCACTGATCGCGACGGCTCCGGGCCGCGTCGACTCGCCGCCGACGTCAATGATGTCGCAGCCCGCTTCTGCCATCGCGGCGGCGTGCGCCAACGCAGCTTCCGGGACAACGAAGCGGCCGCCGTCGGAAAATGAATCCGGCGTCAAGTTGAGAATTCCCATGACCAGCGGACGGCTTCCGATTTTTTCAAGGAACGCGTCACGTCGGGCGCGCTGCTCCACGCGCATCGGCTCTATCTTTCTTTCGGGGGAATTCGCAGTGATATCGTTTGACGGTCCAATTCGGGTGCTCGCCGATCCACTGCGCGAGATAAGGCTGAGCGCCCTGGATGCAGTCGCGCAGCGAGCCGTTCCAGAAATATTCGATCCGCTGCTCCTCGCACTGATTGGGGTGCGCCAGCGCGCAAACGGTGAACACGATAGCTATGATGTCCATGACGTGGCTCCGGCCGCGTTAGCCATAGTTATCTTACGCAACTTCCATGCGATTACGAAGGCTTGTCGCTAAACATCCGTGCCGTTTCCGAGAAAGATCTCGCCTTTGCCCAGCACCGCCATATCGCCCGCAAGCCGCCTTAGCGGCCGGCGCATGAGCCTGGCCGCAGACTTGCTGTAGTGCTCGATCATCGCGGCCATGTATCGATTGGCGAGGAGCTGGTGTACGCCGCAATCGACGAATGTCGGCGAGAGCGCGCCGCAGCCGCTGCCGAGAACGATGGTGCCGCGCTTGAGGAGAAACCCGGGCAGCGGCCCGGCCCCGCCTGAGACGATCAGCGTGCCGGCAATCATTCTGGCGCCGGCATACGGCCCGGCGGCGCCTTCGATGATGATCGTGCCGCGCCGCATGCGGTCGCCGGCGCGTTCGCCCGCGTTGCCGCGAACGACGGCGATGCCGCCGCGCATTCCGCTGATCTCTCCCGGCAGCGGGCCGGCGAGCCGGTCGCCCGCCGTGCCCGCAATCTGAAGCACGCCGGATTTCATCCCGGACGCAGCCCACGGTCCAGCATTGCCCAGCACCGTGAGCCGACCTCCGGTCATGAGCCGACCGGCTTGGATGCCGACATCGCCGTCAACCAGAAGCTCGCCACCCGCCATCTCCCGGCCGACGTAATCCAAACGCTCGCAACTACCCTCGATGCAGATTTGCTCGGCGTCGCCCATGCGCAGCCGAAACACCTCGCCGACTGCGGCACGATGCCGCGTCGTCTGCAATTCGATGCGTTCGATCTGGCGGGCCGACTTGCCGGCTAAGAGATGCGGCACCAATGGCGACAGATCGAGCCGCTGGCTCGGGCGTTGGCGGAGCGTGAGGGTGAGCCGCGTCACGGCAGCAATTTCCGCAAGTAATAGTGATGCGGGCCGAGCTTGCCGCCGTAATTGCCGGCGCTGATCCGCGTGGCGCCGCGTTTGGGACCAAGCTTGACGATCGCGGCGATGCCGGCTCGCATGGCGGCAGCGACGGCATCGGACGTGAGCCCGTCGATGACGATCTCAAGCACCGAGCCCGCGTCGTGGTCGAGCGCCGTCTTCACGGCGCCGCGCAGCGTCGGACAATAGGCGTCGTTGGTGGAAGCGGAAACGCCCTTGTATTTCGAGCCGACCTTCGAGCCGGAGCGGACGATTCCGCCCGGAAATGGCGCGATTACGTCCGGCACCTTGGCGATTGCCGCGGCAGCCGCCTCGGCCGCAGCCCGCGTCGTCTGCGCCGTGCGGCCGATAACGAGAAGGTTGCCGCCGCCGACCGCTTTTTTGGTCAAACCGGCGCTCGCCTCGCACACAAACTCTCCGTCCATGACCGGGATGCGCCAGAAATGTTTTGCGCCGACGCGCTTGGAAATCTGCCAGCCGTCGCCGAAATAGCGCAACCCATCGCCGAGTCGAAGCGATTCTTCACCTTCGAGGCCGGAATAGCAGGCCGAGCTCGGGCTCGTCAGCACGCATTGGCCGACGCGGGTCTGCACCTGTTTCTGCAACTCGGCGGTCGACACGGCAAACAGCAAAACCCTAATCCCTGGCCGTCCGTCCGGGGTCTGTTTGCTGGTCAGTTCGCGATCAATGCCGGCCTCGCAGCCGCAACCGATTACCGAAGTGGCCATGCCGGTCATGATGATTGCGGCTTGTCGTGCCCACCTCGCGCTGTCGGCGGTGATGATCAGCGCAGTTGCCCGCATGCCGAAGGCCTCGGCAAAGGTGTCGTCGATGCGCATGCCTTTGACGGTCACGGCCGGCATGGCACGACCTCGAATGGTTCAGGTCGACCCAGCGCGTCGGCTGGAACTTTGAATAAATCGTCCGCCAGGCCGTAGCGCTCTTCGTAATAATCTTTCATGCGCCGATCGACCGCCCGGTCGCGTTGCGGGGCGACAGTGAGGGCGCGGCCCCAGGTGTGGCGCAAGACCCCGCCGTCGCGCACGACAAGCTCGCCGTCTTTGAACACGAGCGCGGCGGCACGAAACATTTTGGCGCGGTCGGCATCGTCTTCGTACACGGCCACGTCCGCCACTGCGCCGGCACCGAGATGACCGCGGTCGGTCAGGCCGAAAAGACGCGCCGGCGCCGCGCGGGTCATGACCGCGATCTCCGGCAGCGTATATTCGCGCCTGATTGACGGCAGCGTCGTCACCGCCATCGCCGCGCTTGGCAGATCGGCGATCCATTTCGCGCGCAGATCGCGGCTCATGAGCAGCGCGAAAATCTCGGGATAACTGGTAAAGGGCGCGCCGTTCGGATGATCGGTGGTGAAGAAAACGCGTTCGGGATCGTCGATCAGCAAAAACAATTCGAGGCCGACGGCCCACTGGACGGCATTGTAGAAATCGCTGCGGCGATACTCGTAGGGTACGATGCCGGCGCCGTTGGCATCGCCGTCGAGGATCAACCACTTTTTCGGTCGCGCCCTGTGGCGAGCGTTGAATTGGCGCAACACGTCCGCCGAACTCGTTACCGTGGGCCCGAACATGACCTGGCCGACATCGACCGTCACCGCCGCCGCCGCTGCGTTCACGGCTTCCGCGAGCCGCGCCGCGGCGGAAGAAAAGCCTCGCTCGCCGTCGCTGCCATAGCTGTAGAATTGCAAATGGGCGAGGTGCAACGGCAAGCCCTCGGCCGCTTCTATGGTTTCGAGCGCGGTCTCGACATTTCCGGCAAGCCCGAGATTATTGCAATGCACGTGAAGCGGATGCGGCACGCCGAGTTTGTTCACGGCGCGCTGCAAGGCCTTCACGATTTGCCGCGACGAGATTCCGTAATGCGGGACGACGTCGTCAAGCGAGAACGCGCGCACGTTTTCCTTGAATGCCGCGGCGCCGCCGGGGTTGACGACCTTGATGCCGATCGAGCGCGACATTTCGAGAACCCAGGCGACGTAATCCTCGATCGCCGATTCGCTCTCCTTGGCGCGCAGCAAGCTGAGCAGATAATCATCGTTGCCGAGCATGGCGAGCGTCGCCTTGTCGATGATCGGGGTGTCGGCCAGTTCAAGGTGAGCGTGTAGCGCGTAATGCGGCGATACCGCCGGCTCGACGACGGTGGTAAAACCCATCGTGGCGTAGCGGCCGCCGGTCTCGAAGGTCGACCATCCGGCATATGACAGCGGCGTCGTGGCCGGACGCGCCATGGCGGCGCGATGATATTCCGGCAGCAAGAGACGCGCGGTGTTCACGTTCCAACCGGCGATATGCGAGTGAATGTCGATGGCGCCGGCCATCACGATCTTGCCCGTCGCGTCGTAGGTCGCGTCGGGCCGCGTCTCCCTCGGCGCGTCGACGATGCGTCCGTCGCGCATCCACACGTCGCCCGCCTCGTCGCGGCCGTTGACCGGATCAATGACGCGTCCGCCGGCAAGGAGCGTCAGCATCGACGCGCTCCATCGTCCGGCAACGAGGCGGCAATGCGCGAGATTGCATCAGCGACGGAAATCCGCGTGCTCGGCTGCGACGCGGCGACCGCCGACAGCGTGCCGGTCGACGGCAAATAGTGGATGGCAGGATGATCGATGGCCGGGACGCCGACGGCGATATGTACGCGCGGCGGTACCCGAAAGGCGGCGCCATCAGCCGTCAGGGCGATGGTCGGCGGCGCTTCGCGCCACGGCGGCGCTTCGGCGTGATAGGCCGAAATCCAGATGACGCAGTCGGTTTCGCCGCCGCCGATCAGGCGCCGGCTGTCGAACAGCCATGGGTCGTGGTGCGCATGGCCGCGGCCGAAGCCGGTGCGCATCGGCAGGCCGGTCATCCAGCCGCAGGCGTGCAGAGCGCCGAGCGCGTTGTCCGCCGGGGGCAGCGGCAATGTGGAGAAGCGGGTTTTTGCATTGAGGTCATCCACCAGACCGCACAACATCTCGATTGCCAGCGCATCGACATGAGCGACGGTCCAGATCGCCACGCCAAATCGCGAAGCTTTGAGGTCGCGCGAAAGCTGCTCCAGTGTTCTGACCGATATCGCGGTCTTGGCGATGGGTCGGCCGACAATGCACGCTCGCAGCGCGGCGAGCACCGCCGGCAGATCGCGCAGCGCCCTTCCGACAACGTTAACGCTGTCGCGGCCGGCGACCGCTGTTGCGGTGCCGCTCTCTGGGCAGAGCCAAAAAATGCGACGCACCTTCGCGCCTGTGGTTCGCCGAGAAGATCCCGAAACGAGTTGCTGAAATAGCGTGGTCTGCCGAACCGGCCCCGCCACGAGCAGCGTGTCGGCATGCACCTCAGCCTCGGTCGGCGTCGTCAACATGACGCCGGAGGAGCGCGCGACGTCGAGATTCCGCAGCAGGCTTTCGGCGTGCATATGGTCGATGACGCCGCCGCTGCGTTGCGCCAGCGATATTGCGGCGCGGACGCCCGCGACGTCGGCGCCCAGCCCCGCAATGAGCGGCTGACGACTCGCAGCAACGAGCTTGGCCGCCTCGGCAATCGCGGCGTCGAGCTGCACCGGCTCACCCGCAACCCACGCGCGCTCCATCCCCACTCCCGGACCTCAAGCGGATCGAAAAGTCCGCGGCCTCAGTCATATTTGATGTAGGCGAAACGCTGATCCTTTTCCGGAGTACCTTCCAGCGCGCCGCCCGCCTTGGCGGGCTGCCAGTGCACGGTGTCCTCGATTTTTTTGGCCAGCTCGAAATCCTTGTCGGTGATGCCTTTGGCGGCATGATTTTGCAGCCGCACCTCGACCCAGGCATAGGACGCGGTGATGTCCGGATGATGCCACGCCGCCTCGGCGAGATGGCCGACCGTGTTGATGACCATCAGTGTGCCCTTCCAACTGTGGGTGCGATATCGGCGGCGTATCCAACCGTTCTCGAGATACCAATGCGGCAGCTCACGCTTCAGACGCTCCTGAATTTCTTCATCGGTATAAGTTCGCTCTTTGGAGCTTTCGGTCATGGCCTCGCCCTTGCAGGTGTTGGTTGGGTCCAGATTGCAAACCGAAACGGGATGACGCAGTTTAGTCCGGTATTGCTGTCGGTAAAACCCCGGCGAACGCCAATTTCGGGAGGCTGCGCTTGCACACCGGCGTCCCCCAGCCAGACCGGATTACCGTCACCGTTCCCGCGCGGCTGCATCTGGGTTTTCTCGATCTCAACGGCGGACTAGGCCGGCGGTTCGGCAGCGTCGGGCTTGCCGTCAGCGATCTGAAAACCAGCCTCACAATCCGGCGAGCGAAGTGCCCCGAAGTTTCCGGTCCGGAAAACGATCGGGTGCGGCGATATCTGGAGATCATGCAGCGCTCGCTCGCTCTTGACGAGGCCCATGCGGTGAGTGTTGCGCAGACCGTGCCCGCGCATGTCGGCCTTGGCTCCGGGACTCAGCTCGCGCTTGCCGTAGCGGTCGGCCTGCGTCGCTTGCACAATCTGCCGCTGGATATTGAAACCGACGCATTGAAACTCGGGCGCGGCGCTCGCTCGGGAATTGGCATTGGACTGTTCCGCCGCGGCGGCTTTGTTGTCGACGGCGGTCATGGCGCCGCAGCAGCGGCGGCACCGATCGTCAGCCACATGACGTTTCCCGACGATTGGCGAATTCTGATCGTCCTTGATCCGGCGCAGCGCGGTCTGCATGGAGCGGAAGAGGTGGCGGCTTTTGCCCGGCTGGCGCCGATGTCGGACGCCGAGGCCGCCCAGCTTTGCCGACTGGTCCTCATCAAGGCGCTGCCGGCGCTGGCGGAACAGGACTTGCCGAGCTTCGGCGCGGCGATCCGCCAATTGCAGCGGCGGCTCGGCTGCTATTTCGCTCCGGCGCAGGGCGGCTCGCCTTTCACCAGCCGGGCCGTTGCCGCAGTGCTGGCGACGCTGGAGGCCGCCGGTGCCCACGGCATTGGTCAAAGCTCCTGGGGACCGACCGCTTTTGCGTTTGCCGCGTCGGCCGAAGAAGCCGGCCGTCTCGCCGCGCTTGCCCGCCAGTGCACGCACAGCGAAGGCCTGGACATCCGCATTTGCAGCGGATTCAATCATGGCGCGGAGATCGTCGCGCATGCACAGGCCTCCGTCCAGAACAAATAGACCGGGAGCAGACCGTGGCGGACAAGAACATCATTCACATGGTCACGCCGACCAAGCAGGTCAGTCCATTCGATGTGAACATGGCGCTCGACGCCGGCTACGACGCGGCTCTCACATACACGAACGTAACTCTCGAGGAGGTAACGGGGCTGGTTCAAGACGCAATCTTCTCGCGGCCCCCGAAACTTGGTGTCCGCACGGCGATGTTCTTCGGCGGCAAAAACGCCAGCGTCGCGCTCGACATGCTGGCCCGAGCCAAAAAGGCGCTGGTGCCCCCCTTCGCCATTTCGCTGTTTGCCGATCCCGCCGGCTCGTTTACCACGGCGGCGGCAATGGTGGCGTGCGTCGAGAAGATTCTGAAGGACAAGAAACAGCGCAATCTCGACGGGCTCAAGGTCGCCGTGTTCGGCGCCACCGGCGTGGTCGGATTTGCATCGGCGGTGATAGCCGCGCTGCACGGCAGCGCCGTCACGCTTGTCGGCTATGACGGCATCAGACGCGTGAGCGACGCCGCCCAGGAGATCAAGCGCCGCTTCAGCGCGGACGTGCGCGCTGCGGACGGCAGCGACGACGGCAAGAAGGCGGCCATTCTCGCCGAATCCGAAGCGGCGTTCTGCGCCGGCCGCGCCGGCGTCACGATCCTCTCGAAAGCCCAGCTTGCTGCGGCGAAGCAGCTCTTGATCGCCGCCGACGTCAACGTGGTTCCGCCGTCCGGCGTCGAAGGATTGGACATGCAGGCGAACGGCCAGGAAATCACGTCCTTCGGCACGTTGGGATTGGGTCCGTTGACGATCGGCAACGTCAAATATCGATCGGAATTCGGTCTGTTTCAGAAAATGATCGCGGCGGCAAAACCAATGCAACTCGATTTTCGCGACGCCTTCGCGCTGAGCCGCGAGATCAATGGCTGAAGGCAAGCCCATCCTGGTCGCGGCGATTTCCGGCCGCGCCCTGGCACAATCGGCACAGCGCGGCGGCTACCAAGTGCTTGTCGCCGATTTTTTTGGTGATCAGGACACACTCCAGGCAGCCAAGGAGCACGTGCGGTTTCCCGGCGCGCTCGCGCGCGGCATCGAGCAGGATGCGCTGTTCAACGCCCTGAACGCGCTCAGCGCGCGCCACCAGCCGCTGGGAATAGTCTGCGGCAGCGGATTTGAAGACAGACCCCAATTGCTCGAACGTATCGCCAAAAGCTGGCGGCTGTTTGGCAACGGCGCCGCTATCGTCGCCAAGGTCAAGGATCCCGCGGCGCTTTCGGTGATCTGCTGCGAAGCCGCGATTCCGGTGCCGGATTTCTGCTCGGAAAAGCCACAGCGCACCGCCGATTGGCTCGCCAAGCGCAGAGGCGGCGCGGGCGGCGGCCACATCAAGCCGGCGGAGCAAGCGATCCACGGCCGCGTCTATTATCAGCGCAAAATGCCGGGCGTTCCGATATCGGCTCTTTTTCTGGCCGACGGGGTGAGCGCCACCGTGCTCGGTTTCAGCAGCCAATGGCATTTGCCCGCAGCCGATAAGCCCTACCGGTACGGTGGGGCGGCGCAGCCGGCGACTCTGCCGGCCCACATCGCCGCCCAGCTCACTGCCGCCATCCACCGGCTCGGCGGTGCGGCGGCGCTTGTCGGCCTCAACAGCGCGGATTTTATCGTCGATGACGAGCGGTTTTGGCTGTTGGAAATCAATCCACGCCCAGGCGCCACGCTGGACATTTTCGAACCGGCGCAAGGCTCGCTCTTTTCCCTGCACATGGCGGCGTGCGCCGGGCAACTGCCGCCGGCTCCATGCTATACTGGCCGAGCCAAAGCGGCCGCACTCGTCTATGCCGAGAGCGACATTCCGTCATTTCCAGCGCTGAATTGGCCGCACTGGACCGCCGACCGCCCGCAGCAGGGAATTGCGATAAAAGCTGGCGAGCCGCTGTGCACCGTCTATGCTTGCGGCGCGAACGCGACGCGGGCAAGAGTTCGAACAGAGGAACGGCGCAGGCAGGTTCTCGCTTGGGCCACGCAGGGCGACAATGACAACGGTGCCAGCAGTCAGCGTGAATGAACGCGCGGCCAAACTGGTTGCGCAACTCATGGCGGACGCGGCGCAGCTGAGGCTCGGCATTTCACGCGGCGAACTCGGTGAGACGCTGATCGATTCCGGCAGCCGAAGCCTTGGCGGCATCGCTGCGGGTCTGCGCATCGCGGCAATCTGCATGGGCGGACTTGGCGATGCGACGTTGGCGCCCTCCTCAGCGACGCCGCGCTGGCCGTGGACGCTGGTCGTGCGCTCCTCAAATCCCGTGATTGCATGCCTGGCAAGCCAATACGCCGGCTGGCGACTCACCGGCGATCGCGCCGGCAAATCGTTCTTTGCACTGGGCTCGGGACCGGCGCGCGCGCTGGCGCGGCGCGAACCGCTGTTCGAGCATTTGAACTACGCCGACAGTGCCGCTCATGCCACTTTGGTGATCGAGAGCGGCGGCCCACCGCCGGCAAGCGTCGTCGCCAAGGTCGCGGCGGATTGCCGCGTCAGCCCGAACGATTTGACGATCATCTTTGCGCCGACCCAAAGCCTGGTCGGCAGCACGCAAATCGTCGCCCGCGCGCTCGAAGTCGCGTTGCACAAGGCTCACGAGCTGGGATACCCGCTCGAGCGCGTCGTCGACGGCCTCGGCGCGGCGCCGCTGTGCCCGCCGCACCCCGACTTCGTCACCGCCATGGGACGCACCAACGATGCCATCATCTTTGCCGGGCGCGTCCAGCTCTACGTGACCGGGCCGGCCGACGACGCGCGGGCGCTGGCCAGCAAGCTGCCCAGCAAAGCGTCGCGCGACTATGGCCGGCCGTTCGCGCAGATTTTCAAGGAGGTCAAAGGGGATTTTTATGCGATCGACCCGATGCTGTTCAGTCCGGCGAAAGTCACGGTGACGGCGCTCGCAACCGGCGACAGCTTTCACGCCGGCGAGATGGATTTGGACCTGCTCGATGCCTCCTTTGCTTGAGCGCGTCGGCCTGGTCGTCGACCGCATCGATTGGCATGCCCGCGAACTGATGGCGGCGCTTCGGGTGCGCGGCATCGAGACCGTTCCGGTTCGGTTGCCCAGATGCGGGTTTGCGACGCAAACCGCCAGCGGTCTGCACATCGACGGCTTCAACGACACCCTTCCGGACGCCGTCATTGTCCGCACCATGTCGGGCGGCACGTTTGAGGCGGTCACTTTGCGGCTCGGCGTCCTGCATGCATTGCGCGAACTCGGCGTCCCGGTATGGAACGATGCGCGCGCCATCGAACGTTGTGTCGACAAATCGATGACGAGCTTTCTTTTGTCCCGCGCGGGTATTGCGACACCTGCGACCTGGGCGACGGAATCATATGAGGAAGCGCGAGCTATCGTGCAGCGCGCGGCGGCGGATGGGCCGCTGGTGCTCAAGCCTTTGTTCGGATCGCAGGGACGTGGCCTCATGCTGATCCGCAGGCCGGAAGATTTGCCGCAGACCGAGCAGGCGGCCGGCCGGGTGTTTTATCTGCAGCGCTTCATTGGCGCTGAGCGCGGCGGCTATCACGATTTTCGCGTGCTCGTGGTGCAGGGCCGCATCGTCGCGGCGATGCAGCGGCACTCCTCGCACTGGATCACCAATATCAAGCGGGGCGGGCGGCCGGTTGCGGTCGCTGTCAACGATGAGCTGAAGGCGCTGGCGTTGCGCGCGGCGAAGGCCGTCGGCGCCGCATTCGTTGGTGTCGATATCATTTATGGCGCGGACATGCGGCCGGCTGTGCTCGAAGTCAACAGCATGCCGGCATGGTCCGGCTTGCAAAAAGTCACTGCCGTCAACATCGCTTCCGTCTTCGCCGATTGTTTCCTGGAAGGTGTCGGCATCCGCAACACGCAGGGCGCCACTGCGTGAGCTCGCGGGCGCAAAGCGTCGCGGCGGCGTTCTTGTGGGCCTGCCTTGCCGAGCTTGACGCGCCGAAGCCGGGCAACGTGCATGCCTTCGCTGGCGGCCATCGCATGACGATCGACGATTTTGTCCGCAGCGCCGATGCCGCCGCGGTTCCCTTGTCGGCGGCGGGTGCTGGTATCGGTGCGCGCATCCTGGCCGCGGTCGAGGCAACCTCTGCGGCGGTCGGCGCCAACACCAATCTCGGCATCATTCTGCTCTGCGCGCCGCTGGCGGCGGCGGCGGAGATGGACGTCGAGGGACCGCAATTGCGCGTCGCGCTTGGCCAGGTCCTGCGCGGTCTCGACATCGAAGACGCGAGCTTGGCGTTTCGCGCGATCGTCAAGGCAGCGCCCGCTGGGCTTGGTCACAGTACCCGTCACGACGTGTTCGCCCCGGCAGCGGTCAGCCTGTTGCAGGCGATGGCGGAGGCGGCGGACCGCGACCGCCTGGCGCGGCAGTACACGACGGATTTTGCCGACGTATTCGGGTTGGGATTACCGTTGTTCGAAGCGGCGCGGAACGGTCAGGCGGAGCGAAAATGGGCGACGCTGGCGGTTTTCCTGGGCTTTTTGGCGGCCTTCCCAGACAGTCATATCGCGCGCAAGCTCGGCGCGGAAAAGGCCGCCGAAGTTCAGCGCGAAGCAAAGAAATTCCAGGCGGCGTTGGGCGCCGCGGAACAGCCGGCTGAGATACTGCCCGCATTGCTGGCTTGGGACGCCGTCCTCAAGGCAGAGGGAATCAATCCCGGCACAAGCGCCGACCTTACCGTGGCGACGCTTTTTGCATATCGACTACGGACCGTCTTGCCGCCGCTGCCGAACAGTGGTTGACTTTGGCCTGCGGGGCTTCGTTCCGCCGCTATCTGGCTAACCGGTCCGGCTCACCCATGCCGGG
Organism: Xanthobacteraceae bacterium; assembly: GCA_030038995.1. GTDB lineage: Bacteria > Pseudomonadota > Alphaproteobacteria > Rhizobiales > Xanthobacteraceae > BOG-931. Next base: position 16,815 of record JASHQS010000178.1, on the reverse strand, counting down.
CGCTGACAACAAGGATAGGTGTTATCAGGCAGGCAAATCCGCCTGCGCGTTTTGCAGTTTCCTTGGGAGGAGATGGCGATGGCAAAGATCAATGGACTCTGCGTCGGTGAATCGCTCGTCGGTGACGGCAACGAAGTTGCCCATATCGATCTGATCATGGGGCCGCGCGGCAGTGCGGCCGAAATGGCGTTCGCGAACTGCCTGACCAACAATAAGGACGGCTTTACGTCGTTGCTTGCGGTGGTGGGACCAAACCTGTTGGCCAAGCCCGCCACCGTGATGTTCAACAAGGTGACGATCAAGGGCGCCAAGCAAGCCGTACAAATGTTTGGACCGGCCCAGCACGCCGTTGCCAAGGCGGTTGCCGACAGCGTCGCCGAAGGCGTAATCCCCCAGGACGAGGCTGACAATCTCTTTATCTGTGTCGGCGTCTTCATCCACTGGGACGCGGCCGACAATAAAAAGATTCAGGAGTTCAATTATCGTGCGGTCAAGGAATCCATTGCACGCGCTGTGAGCGGCGAGCCGAAGGCTGCCGAGGTCGTTGCAAAACGCAACGTGGTCAAACATCCGTTCGCCGCGGCGTAGCGCGCATCGGCTCAGGACGGATAACGTCGGCTCACAGGCGGGCGATCTGCGCGCCTGTGAGCGCCCCATTGTGCAGACACGTCGCGACGAGCGCGCCGGAAATTCCGGCCGCTGCCAGAGCGGCGAGGTCATGCGCGCCGCGAACGCCTCCGGCGGCGTAGACGCGCTTGCCGGGACCTTTCGCCTTGATGACGGCGAGCCGCGCCATGTCGGGGCCGACGGCGCTGCCGACGCGCGCCAACGTCATGACGATAATGTCTGCCGGCCATGCATCTGCGTCGCCGAGCAGCGCGGCAGGGCCCATGAACGCGTCGCCGCGAAAATCCAGTGAAAGCACGACGCGTTCGTCGCCCCGGAAATGACGGATCAATCCGCCGTTCCTCTGCGTCTCGCTGCCGATGACCAAACATCCGATCCCGGCGTCGAGCCATCGCATGGCGCTGCCGAGATCGGCCACGCCGTTGTCCACCCAGAATACCAGATTGGGAAAGGTTTTTTTCAATTCCATCAGAGCGGCGTTATTGTCGCCCCGGCGCTCGATGGCGTCGAGATCGGCGATGTAAAACGATGTGAACGGGTGGATCGACAAGAGGCCGCGAGCGACATCTGTCGGTCTGCTGCTCGGCGAGAGCGGAGTGTCGATAGGACGATATTCGCTGCGCATGCCCATGCGCGCATGCACGACGACACCGCCTTTGAGATCGAGAACGGGTATAACTTCCATAGTGATGCTGGATGAGCGAACCGGAAGTTCGTTGTATACACCGCTGAAATATTTATCGCGAGGCGATATGAGCGTTGTCGTCGGCTGGGATATTGGCGGCGTTCACCTGAAGGCGGTGCGGGCCGAAGACGGTCGCATCGTCAAGGCGGCGCAATATGCCTCGCCGCTGCGCGCTGGAACCGGGCGGCTCCTTGAGGCCTTCGCCCAAGCCGGCGACGAGATGGGCCGCGCCGACCGCAACGTCGTCACCATGACGGGCGAGCTGGCCGACACTTTCCAATCGCGTGCCGACGGCGTCGAGCAGCTCGCCATGCTTGCGGCGCGCGCGCTCGGCAGCGTGTCGATCTATGCGGGACCACGAGGCTACGTGCGCCCCGAAGATGCGCGCTCGCATTGCACGGAAATCGCGTCGGCCAACTGGCACGCTGCCGCCACGCTGGTCGGCAAACGCTTAAGCAATGCCCTGCTTATAGATCTTGGATCGACGACGACCGATATCATCCCCATCGCGCGGGGCGCGGTGGCGGCGCGCGGCTATACCGACGCGGAGCGGCTGGCTGCCGGAGAACTGGTCTATACCGGGCTGGTTCGCGGCTTCGTCATGGCGACGGCGGAGCGTGCGCCGCTGCGCGGTTCGTGGCTGCCGTTGATTAACGAGAATTTCGCCACGATGGCCGACGTCCACCGCATTCTCGGCACATTGCCCGCGGGCGTCGACCTGATGGTCACTGCCGACGGACGCGAAAAGACCATAGCGGCGTCGTGCGCGCGTCTCGCACGCATGGTGGGTTGTGACGCCGGCGATGCGGACGATACGACCTGGCGCCGGCTGGCGGCTTGGTTCGCCGAAGCGCAGACCCGCGCTGTCACGGACGCGGCCATGCTGGTCATGTCGGCTTGCGCAATGGCGCCGGCGCCTGTTGTCGCGGCCGGGATCGGGCTCACCGTCATCGCCGAGGCGGCGCGGCGCCTGCGCTGCGCCTGCACCAGCTTCCACGAGCTTTTTGACGTTGCACCTGAGGCAAGAATTGGGGTCTGTCACTGCGCCCCCGCAGCCGCACTTGCCGGGCTCGCGTCGTGATCGGCGCGCGTCATCTTCGCACCGGCGGAAAAGGCCCATTGTCCGAACTTCACCGTCCTTGCCAATTGATCTTTGATCGCAGGCGGCGTTACCACTGATCAATTTCGAGACAGTGATCAACGGGAGGAGCCGCAATGCATCTGTCGTCACGCATCGTGTGGATGGCCTGCCTCATGTTGGCCGCATCCGGCGCCTTCGCTGCCGAACTCACGCGCGCTGACGTGCAGTCGGCGCTGGCGTCCGCGCCAGCCGGCCAGCGGGCAAATTTCTCCGGGCGGTCCCTTGTTGGGCTCGACCTTCACGACTTGGATTTCACCAATGCCGATCTGTCGGGTGCGAATCTCTCGGACGCCGATCTGCGCGGCGCCAAGCTGGTTGCGGCCAAGCTTGCTGGCGCCAAGCTGACGAGGGCGAAGCTCAATCTCGCGTGGATCATACGCGCCGACTTCTCGCACGCTGATCTTTCAAATGCGGATCTGGAAACACTTGTCGTCTCGGCCGGAATGGAGACAAAGCCGCAAGAGGCGGCCACCTTTGTCGGCGCCAATCTCTCTGGCGCCAAGGTCATGGCGAGATTCAGTCTCGACAATATGCGCGGAGCGGATCTTTCCCACCTGCGTGCGTCGGCGGACATGCGCAACCAGTCCATGGGTTTGATACGCGCCGATTTCTCGCAGGCGAATCTGGTGAATGCCAACTTCGAAGGAGCCTCGCTCGAACACGCCAACTTCGAGTTCGCCAAGCTTTCAAATACCGATTTCTCCGGAGCAGATCTGAAAGACGTCGATTTCACAGGGGCTGATTTGACCGACGCAAATTTCACCGGCGCGACGACAATCGGGGCCAGTTTTACCGGTGCCACGCTCCATGGCGCAAAGGGGCTGGCGATAACGCCGGGTCGATGAAGCCTATTGGCGTACCACGCGGTATGATCTTGATCGAAACGCTGGCGACTGCACTCCGCAGCCGCCATCGCTCATAATGCAAAAGTCTTGCGGCACTCAGCGATTCGGTGGAAATGAAATCAGGACACGGAATCAATCATCCGTCCTAATTCGGAAGCTTCCTTGCTGATTTCCGTCTATCCGCGCCTTGATTGGCCCGTTTACTTCCGATTGATTGGAGGTAAACCCGTTTACTGATGAGTGCGTGAGGGAGAGGACCTGCGACTTTTTGGCCTCATCGTCGCCTTCGCCTGCTGGCGCGCCGCGCCGAAGCCGGCGTAGCGATGGCGATTACCGCGGCGAGCACGACGCTGCTGATGATGGTGCTGTGGACGGCGCCCGGTCTTCGGCATCGAATTGCCATGGGGTGGTTGCGCCAAAGCTGACGTGGCCGAATCCGTTAGCGGCCAGCGCGGCATTGCGCTAACATTTCCCAATGATGCTCAAGGGATTTATTGGCGGCGCGACGCTGCTCTGCGCGGTGCTGACCACGCCCGCCATAGCGCAGAGCCTGACGAGTTGCGGCGACATCGAACGCAGTTACGACGAGGTCAAGGCCGATGCGGTGTCGGTTCAGACCAACATGGCTCTGTTCGCGGCGGCCGACAGCGGCTGCGACCCGCTCGCGCGCTCGCTGATCGCCGCCGGCGCATCGCTGCAGGCGCGCGACTCGCGCGGCGCCATGCCGCTCGCCCACGCCGCGCGCGCCGGCCGAACCGCTCTGGTGCAATTATTTCTCGCCGATGGCGCCGAGATCAATGCGCGAAATGTCGACGGCGGTACCGCGCTCTTGGCTGCGACACAGCGCAACAGGCGCGCCGTCGTGGCATTGCTGCTCGCCAAAGGCGCCGATCCGAATCTCGCGGCACGATCTGGCGTCACGCCGCTGATGGCTGCTGCGTACAAGGGCAATGACCGCATCGTTGCCGACCTCCTGGCGCACCGCGCCGACCCGAACGCGCGCGACCGTACCGACAAATCCGCGATGACCTATGCGGCCGCGCGCGGCTTCGACGCCGTCGTGCGCCGTTTGCTCGACGCCGGGATCGACGCCCGAGAACGCTACGGCAATGATCTTACCGCCTTGATGTGGGCCGCCGGCCACGGAGAAAGCGTGGATTCGGCCGCCGCCGAGCGTACCATGGATGTCCTTCTCGCCCACGGCGCACCAATTGATGCCGCGGACAATCGCGGCCGTATAGCGCTGATGGTCGCGGCCGAAGTGGGCGATCCTGCCGTGGTCGAATTCCTCATTTCGCACGGCGCCGACCGCGCTCGCAAGGACAAGCAGGGAAAGACCGCGCTGGACTTGGCCGCGAGTGACCAGGTGCGCCAGAAGCTCGAAGCGAAGTGAAGGCGCGTCGCCTGCTGGAAGCATACACGCTTCGCCATCGGTTTGCTCCTGCAAGCCGGAGTCGCGGCTTTTCGGGGGACCCGCGGGTGGCGAAACCGGCGGACAACCTAAAAAGTGCTCGCAGTGTTGAAGCCGCTATGAGCAAGAAACACGAAACGGCATCGCGCCTGCGCGGCCGGATCGAGCGCGTGCTCGATGCGGCCAAGGCTGAAGGCTTGCGCAGCGGAGAAAATCCGGCGCAGTGGCGGGGCCATCTCGACCAATTGCTACCGAAACGGCAACGCCTCACGCGTGGGCACCATGCGGCCATGGCTTATTCGGAAGTGCCAGGGTTTATAGCCGATCTCCAAAAGCGCCAGGCTATCGCAGCCGCGGCCCTGGTATTCACGATTCTGACGGCAGTTCGATCGGGTGAGACGTTGCTGGCCAAGAGAAAGGAATTCGATCTCGACCGCGCCGTATGGGTGGTGCCGCCGGAGCGTATGAAGGCCTGGCGCGAGCACCGCGTCCCACTGTCCCGCCGGGCGCTCAAGATCGTCAAGCAGGCGATGGCCGACTATCCCGAGGGCGATTTCCTGTTTCCTGGTCAGAAGGCCGGGAGGCCGCTCTCGGCGATGGCGCTCGAAATGATGCTTCGGCGCATGAAGATCGAGCACGCGACCGTCCACGGCTTCCGATCCAGCTTCGGGGATTGGGCGTCGGAATGCACGAACTTCACCAACGAGGTCTGCGAAGCGGCCCTGGCCCATGTGATCGAGGATGAGGCGGAGGCGGCCTACCGACGCGGCGACCTGTTTGAGAAGCGTCGCAAGCTGATGGAGGCATGGGCGGTCTATTGCGTCGCGCCGAAGGCGGGCAAGATCGTGGCGTTTCGCAGGAAAGCGGCCACCTGAGACGGCCAACGGCGGCGGTGGCCTTTTGCGGCATTCGCCCGCCTGACCGCCGCCCGGTTCCCCTGCCCGCTGTCGCCGATACGCGCGCCGGCTAGGGCTACGCCATGGCGGCTCGGCAAGTGAGGGTGAACCCTTCCGCGTGTCGCCCTTTGGGGAGGTTCGCGGGTAGTGTCTCAGTTTGAATTTAGTGGGGGATTGACCGCTCTCGCGCGTGGGTCTGGGTTCCTATATGCTGGGGAAAAAGGAGGCCCATGTCCGAGCGGCGGGAACTCTATCGCAGCCCAAACGGCGATTCCTGGTTTCTTGGCCGCGAGCCGACCAGCGGCCGGGCTTTCGTCATTTACCAGCCCAATTCGCCAACGGGAGCGCGATTGTCTCACATCGAACTCGGCGAGTTTCTGCGCAGTGCAAATGGGCCAGAGCAACAGGCATTATTGCGGTTGATCGGAACACTGGTAGAGGTGCCGCCGTATGCCTAGAGGCCCTAAAGGCGAGAAGCGCCCCACCGACCGTCATCGGCAACGCGGTCCATGTCATGCGAATCGCGACGGGGGATATCGAGGAAGCCAAGGAATCCGCCGCGGCAGCTTTGGGCCGTCGCGGCGGCCTTAAGGGCGGCAAAGCCCGCGCCGCAAAGATGACGCCTGAGCAGCGGCGTGCGGCAGCAAAGAAGGCTATAGAGGCCCGCTGGCGAAAGTCACGACACAACCCTTAAGCCTGGCTTGGGCAAGTCCAAGTCGTACATCTTCACAATGTCCGGCGCGACATGCAAAGCACGCTTTGCAATTCATTGACGCTGTAGCCAAGCTCGTTCATATGCAGATTGGTCAGCTTGGGCACCAAGACCGGGTAGTGGGCTACTTTGATTGTGGCGTAGTCTTCCAGAGAGCGCGCCAGTGAGTTCGGGTATTGCTGTTCGCTGGCAGTTTTCTTCCGCCGCGTTAGTGAGCCAGGTAAACCGGCGCGTGTGCATCCGCACGTTCAAATTCGACCGTTCGGCAAACGACGTGCTGATGTACTTGGGAGCGGGCCTGCCCTCGATAATCTCTTTGCGCGCGCCGATGCACTCTGCCGATCATCGCTTACCGCGCCACCGAGCTAATTTCCTCGGCGATTTTGCGCTTTCGTTCGGCAGCTCGCGCAGCCCAACCGGCTGCCATCAGTTCGAGCGCGCGCTTGTCATCCGGCTTGCTCAGTTTGCTGGCCAAGTCGCGGCACGCTTGTTCACAGCGGAGATACTCCGTGACCCAGCGCATTTCAGCGGTCCCTCATCATAAAAAGCCCGCCCATTGCAGGTGCAGCTAACCGCAGCGCACCGTTCACCCGCAATTATGCGTCGATACGACAAGGCGCTTCCGCCGCCCTTGACGCAGATCAAAGCAGCACCGGGGATACGGTCTCATTGATTGGCAATCCGATAATGGAGCAGGCCATGCCGATCACTGATATTCTTCTTCTTGCAATGTTCATCGCCGCCTTCGTAGGGCTCGCTGGGGTGCTGGCGTGGGGAGAGCACCAGAGCCGCGATATCGCCAAAGAGAGTCGGGCGCGCGCCCTGGCAAGCGCAGCGCCTGCGATATCGGACAAGACGGCTGAAAGCCGTTTGGAAGAGAAGAAGAAGCCTAAAACGCCGGTTCACGCCTGAGCAGGAGAACCCTCAAACGTGCGCACGGCGTCATCGCGCACGGCATTTTCTCCAACATCAACACCGTGCAAAGAGGCCGCATGGTCGCGATAACTGGCGCCGGAGAGTTGGACAAGGCGGCGCCCGGCGCCGACGTGGCCGATGTCAGCATTGCACTGTGCATCGTGCTTATGTTGGAGAACGTCGAATTTCGCCGACCCATTGAAGCTTCTTAAATTGCGGTTGAATGTCTTAGCGTGGCTGCAACCCGGCATCGACCAAAAACCCTCGGGCGCAACCACGATCAGAGGCTCAGTCATGTACCGAGTTTTCGCGAACTTTTTGCAAGATCAATCTGGGGCGACGGCCATCGAATATGGCTTGATCGCGGCCGGCATCTCGGTGGCGATCATCGCCGTCGTGCAGGGTCTTGGATCGCAGCTGAATTCGACTTTCAGCAGCATCTCAAGCGCGCTGAAATAACACCTTCCGGTCCACTCTGGCGCTGGAGCGGCTCGATCAGGCGGAGAACTGACGTTGATCTGAACGTATTCACATCGACGCCGGCCCGCAGCAGTGCGGCCTGCATGGGAGCCGGTGCGATCTTGAGGAAAGAGCACTGCATCCTGAGAAACACGCGTAAGCGATTGGTTGGATCAGGATCATATTCATCGCTGTCGTCAAACAGTTCCTGATTGATCAACGCCATGGTCCGCACTTGAACTTTCAGCCCGGCGAGCGTCGTAGCTTGCTGCGCCAGAATCTTATCAGCGAGCAGAAAAGCCGATTGGTGTTCGCGCTCCACCTTGTGAGATCGGGATCAGGGCTATCTACCTCTTTGCTCATTTGATGGCGAATTGCCCAATAGCCGTCTGCGCTCTTGTCTTCGTAATCCTCCTGGGTCACGGGCGGGGCGTCGCGAAAGAGAACGCCGGTAGCCGCGAACACCCGCTCTTCAAAGAGCGCCGTTTGCTCGTCCCCTCCGCACGCAATGCTAGCCATTCTTCCTCCACGCTATCAAGCTGAGCGCCAAGGGACAGCAATTTGGAGTCATTGCCCGACGGGTCGATTTCGAGCAACGCGGCGCTTGCCGCTGGCGCAAGAGCAGTGGCGGCCGTGATTGACGCTGTAGACACGATGGTGTTCATGAGAAGCCCTCTCCGTGATGTTTGCGCCGGTGGCGCTACCGAAGCAGACTCTCCGACTTCGATATTGCTGTCACTGTGGCGATCGGCGCCCGGTGCAACTGCGGGGATTACAGCGGCTTTCTTGGAAACGTCGCTGGCCGCCCGTGAGGTTGCCAGATTGATATGCTCGCGACCGGCCGACTTGGTGAAGTTCATGATAGACCTCAACCAATAGTGCGGTCTCGCGTGAAAAATGCGATGATCGCTGACCTTCGTGCCGGGATGCTGACCATGGCCCAGTTCAAAGATATGAAGGAAGTCGCAATGGAGCAGGAATATAACGCCAGTCGCGACACCTGCCGCAAAGCCCGCGACGAAGTGCTGTCGAAATTCGATCCCCGACAAATAGCGGTCGGCGACAAATAGCGACAACGCCTGGGTTTGGTCATTGTATACGCGCGCAACTAAGCGCACGGAGCCATCCTTATGAGCAAAGATGGACTGCGCCATCACGGCAACGAATTTTGAGAGGTTCTTGAAAATGGACACGACAACGCTTCTCGACGTCGCAATCTCGGATGATCTTCCTGTTGCGGCCTACTCACCCGTGTTTGAGGCTCGCTATCCGGACGGCCGGCCCGTCGTCCCGACCGAATTTGGGATGACGGTCGATTTTGATCATGGTAGCGGCGCAAGCGGCGACGGCGATCTTGAGACAAGCTTTCGTGGTGATCAGCCCTGGGCGCGCGTGGCACATTTTGGTTTGGTGACCCGCACGCTTGTTCCTTTCAACCTGCCCCCGAGAATACGCGGGTGCCCTTCGGCACCCGATGGCGTGTAAGATACTCGATCAAGGGCGAGTCTGTGCGCGGTACGAAACTGCGCGTCGAGGCTTCCGCGGGTGCCAGGCACGTGTCAACTCTCATCGACCCCTTTCCAACGGCGGTGACGCCCCTGTTGCTCGTGCCGCTTTCGGCAAGTTCTGAGGAGGAGGAGGAGAAGCAGCAGCGATGAAGCGCATTCTTTTACACATCTTCGCCTGCGCCGTTCTAGTTGCCAGCGTTTGTGCTGCCTTCGCCGGCACACTCTACGATCTCGTCCGAATGACGACGCCGACGACTGGCGCCAACTACGTTGTGTCGCTCGGCGTTGCGGTGCCGGGCTTCCGCAGTTTTTCGCAGGCCGGCGTGCCGGATGGCGCTACGGTCTCGATCGGCATCTTCGATGCGGGCGGCTCGCCGGTGCAAAGCTTGACCGGCCGCGGCACTTATTCGGCCGGCGCGAACAGCGTGACGATTACACAGATTATCGCGTCAACGAACAACGACGCGATGATCCCGCTGTCCGGATCGGCGCAGATTTTCATCTCGCCAAACGCGCTTGATATCGAAACCGTCACAGCGGGATCGACGGGGACCAATGGAGTTGCGCCTGGCGATCTGTTGGTGGCCTCGCCGTCGAATGCCTGCAACGGATCGCCGTGCCTAGCCGATTCAGGGATCAACAAATCGCTCAACGGGCTATTTAACGCGCCGAATGTCCAGAGCGCGAACTACACGATTGCGGCATCGGATTGCAACGGTACGGTAGTCGAGACCGGCGCATTCCAGACGATCACGCTGCCATCGTCGCTGACCGGATTTCCGTCTTCTTGCCCGGTTCGCATCGTCAACGGCAGCTCGACGCGCGCGCAAGCGCTTTCCAATTTTCCGTCCTCCTTGCCGACCAGATGCGGCGGCGCGTGTCTCTGGCCGAATCAGAGCGTCACGGTCGGCATTGCCAGCGGTGCCTGGATCGTCATCGCCGCGCCGGGGCGATGGAAGCCGCCTTCCTTGGGCGGCGTGCAGCTTTTCGCCAGCCCTTCCGGCAGCGACAACAACGACTGTCTGAGCAGCGCTTCTCCCTGCGCAACAATCGGCAATGCGCTCAACATCGTCCAAGATAACATAGATTTTTCCGGTGGGAGTAACGTCGCGACGATCAATCTCGCGAGCGGCACCTATAATGAATGTATTTTCTGGGTTGGGCCGATCGTCGGCGTGGAGAATGTCTATATCCTCGGCAGTCTTTCTTCACCTTCGAGCTACATCATTAATTGCGCTAATAATTACGCTGTACAGGCGCGCGACCACTCAATTGTCACTCTGGAGGGCTTGACACTTACGGCACAGACTGCGGCGTACAGCGCCATTAGCGCCTCGCAATTCTCAGCGATTGATTTGGACACGGTCATCTTGAACGGCGATTCAGGCGGGATCGACATTCAAGCCTTCCAGCTCGGCACCGTGAACATCGTCGGCCCTGTCACGGCCGGGAGTTCGGTCGCCATTTTTGCTCTCGTCTATGAGAGCGCAAATCTCACCATCAACAGCAACATTACGATCGATTTCGGCGTGACGGTGGGGACATTTGCCGAGCCGACAGAGCTTGGTTCAATCGTCGTGACGGGTGCCCCCACCATTACGAACAACGGAACGGTGACGAATATGTGCAGCATTTCGCTGCTCGGACTCTTGAATCGTGGCGGCATCACCTTCCCCGGCGCGGTTTGCACGCCAGCGACCGGCGGCCAGCTCAACTAGCACCAATGCGTTGCGGCTAGTCCCCGCGCGGCGAGCGGGTTTGGCCGACGGCGCGAGCGCGCCTTGTGTGGACAAGACGCCCGCCGCGCCATATCTTTTGGTCAACTACCCGTCGGCAGCGTGCTGTCGGCTCAAGGGCCACTCTTCGGAGTGGCCTTTGCTTTAGGGAGAATGCGGGTGCGTACTTGGGTGTACGTTGATGGCTTCAATCTCTATTACGGCGCGGTCAAGGGCACGTCATTCAAATGGTTGAATCCAGTTGCGCTCGCGGCTCAGGTGCTGCCTGCTAAAAACGCTGTTGAACGTCTTAAATATTTTACTGCCCACGTATCGGGCGCCGCCGATCCTGACGCTCCACGCCGTCAATATGCCTACCTCTCGGCCCTGCAAACTTTGCCCGAGGTGGAAAATCCATTTTGGCCGTTTTTTGGCGAAAACGATCTGGCGGCCGATCACAAATTTCCCGGTAGCCGGCGCGCAAATTCATTCGCCTGCTGCGGTGAGCCTTCCTGCTGGAAATCACGTCGTAGATGGCGGCTCGCTGAACACGCCAGCTACACTGGCCGTTCAAATTTACCCACCCAAAGGAGCACAGCGAGGCGCTGCTGCTTCTCGGCCATTACCCGACGCATTGATTGCCGAGGTGCACACCATGGAGGAAAAGGGTTCCGACGTTAATTTGGCCGCACACTTGCTGAACGATGCATGGAAAGGGTCATTTGAAGCCGCTGTTGTCTTTTCCAATGATACCGACCTTATTGAGCCGATCAGAATGGTTGCGGTCGAAAGGGCGAAGCCGGTCTTCGTGGTATGTCCTGAACGCTGGTCGATGGCCCAAGGATTGGCGAACGTAGCAACCTACCAACGGCATATTCGAAAATCGATGCCCGCGGCTTCGCAGTTCCCCGCTGCAATTCCCGGTACAACAATTCGCAAACCTGCGGGCTGGTGACCGACACACTTGACTTAAAAGCTCACCGAAAGCCGAAGATTTCTCCAAGGACGCGCAATTCCATGCTAGGGCTGTCGCTAGGGCAGAGTATTTCCGTCATGGAAATTATTTTGCAACCTCAGTATCTTATGATGATGTGGCGGAGAGGGAGGGATTCGAACCCCCGATACGGTTGCCCGTATGCCGCATTTCGAGTGCGGTGCATTCAACCACTCTGCCACCTCTCCGGAGCGAAAATCTTTGGGCGGCGAGCCGTCGCGGGCTGGTATTTAGCGGCCGCATCGCCGCTAAACAAGGGCGCGTGCGGCCGCCGCGCGTTGGCGCTGACGGCAGCCACGCTGACGGCAGCCGCGCCCGCCGCCGCCACGGCCGCTACAGTTCCCAGCCGATCTTGCGGTCGAGCGAGTAGGGGCCGCCGCCGCGCAGCGCAATGGCGAAGAAGATAAGTCCCCAAAGGAAGACGTATTCCCAACCGTGGCGGGCCCAGGCGTAGCCGTTAGGGAAAAATTGGATGCTGATGATCGCAAATTCGATGGCGATCGAGGCTGCGAAGAAGCGCGTGAGCAAGCCCGAAATGATGCAGACGGCGCCAACGGTTTCGTTGATCAGGGCGAGGATGGCGAACGCCATGGCCGGTTCGTGCCCTGACTTGGCCATCTCCTCCGCGGCGCGTGAGAGAGGGATCGTCGCCCTGTTGATGCCGTGGACCAAAAGCGTGCCGCCGACCGTCACGCGGATCAGCGGATAGGATATTTGGCGAGCGAAGTTGTAAAATGGCGCCAAGGCCGCAATGACGAGCCGTGGTTCGGCTGCGCCGCCCTGCTCCGGTGTCGTGCCGGTCATCGTGCCCCCGGTTGTCCTGCCGCTGTGTTGCCGCCCTGGTTACGAACCCCAGGATGCCAGCAAAATTGCTGCAAGCTCAAGCCGGATCGCGCAGCGGTGCGGACCTCGCTGCGGCCGCCGGATGCGGCTCACGCCCGTACCGCCCTTGTTGTCGCCGTCGGGGCCCGCCTATACTGCGCGCAGCAAGCCTCGGCGAATGCAGCGCTTTTAAGGAGCAGGAACGGCATGGCGGAATGGTTCGTGGCCAAGGCGGCCGAATTGCCGGACGGCGACCGGCGCATCGTCGTTGCCGGCAAGGACGAGATCGGCGTATTCCATCACGGCGGCGCCTATTACGCCTACAGCAATTATTGCGTCCATACCGGCGGCCCGGCCTGCGAGGGCATTCTGATCAACAAGGTCGTCGATCTGATCGCCGCCGACCGCACCTATCAGGGCCAAACGTTTTCCGACGAGGTGCATTTTGTCTGCCCCTGGCACGGCTACGAGTACGAGCTGGCGACCGGCCGCTGCGTCGGCGACCGGCGGCTGAAGCTGAAGAAATACCAGGTGGTGCGCCGCGGCGACGACGTCTACGTCGTGACCTGAAGGAGGAGAGCGCCATGGATACGGTGCCGAGCGAGGTCCGCAAGCTCAATTTCGAGGATTACTCCACGGCGAAGCATCTCGAGCACGCCGCCGCGCAGGCGCGCGCCAGAAACTTTCAAGGCTTTTTGATCGTCGACGTCGACGCGCATCACTACGAGAACGAATCCTACAAGGAAGTCTTTGCCTACATCGAGAGTCCGGTGATCCGCCACGACGTGATCGATTCCTCGCAGCGCCCCGGCCGCTCGGCTTTGCTCAATTCGTCGGTCGGCAACCAGAATCTCGGCGGCCGCATCACCCGCGCCAACCTGCGCCGGCTGCAAAAGGTGCCGGCCGACGGCCGCCATCGCGACATCGCCATGACCTTGGAATGGATGGACGCGATGGGCGTCGATTATGCCTGCATGTTCCCGACGCCGATGCTGTTTCTCGGACTGCATCCGCAGGTCGAGATCGAGGTCGCGCTGTGCCGCGCCTATAACCGCTGGCTGTGCGAGCGCATTCTCGCCGTCGAGCCGCGGCTCGTCTCCATGCTCTACATTCCGTTCAACGATCCGGACGCCGCGTACAAGACCGTGAAGGATTTCGGCGACTGCAAGGGCGTCGTCGGCTTCATGGTGACGTCGCCGCGCTACCGGCCGGTGCACGACAATGCCTACATGAAGACCTATGCGCTCCTTGAAGAGATGGGCAAGCCGATCTCGTTCCACGCCGCCTATTCGTGGGAGGACCGCGCGCTGCAGATGACCAACCGCTTCATCTCGGTGCATTCGCTCGGCTTCATGTGGTTCAACATGATCCACATGACCAACTGGGTGGTGAACGGCCTGCCGGAGCGCTTCCCGAGGCTGAAGGTGCTGTGGATCGAGAGCGGGCTGACCTGGGCCTATGCGCTGATGCAGCGGCTCGACCACTCCTACATGATGCGCACCTCGGACTGCCCGTCGCTCAAGCGCAAGCCGAGCGAATACATGCGCGAGATGTATTTTTCGTCGCAGCCGATGGAGAAGCCGGACGATCCGTCGATCCTCGAAGCCACCTTCAAGATGATCAACGCCGAGACGCAGCTCCTCTGGTCGTCCGACTACCCGCACTGGGACTTCGACCTGCCCGGCGTGATCTACGACCTGCCGTTCCTGGGCGAAAAGGCCAAACGCAACATTCTGGGCGCCAACGCCGCGCGCGTGTTCGGGCTGGATACGAAGGTCGTGAAGCGGATTCCGTGATGCGGCGGCCTGGATGAGCGCAGCGAATCCGGAAAGCGACATTCACGCGGATCGACCGTTCCCGGATATCGCCGCGCGCGTTCGGGCTGCAGGCTCGGCCGCGGCAGCGAGCCGGTGATCGTCGTCGGCAGCATGACGTCTAAAGTGGCGCGATAACTGGCGAGCATCTCCCATAAAATCTGAATCACCGGGCCCGGCCTTCCGAGCGAGCGATCTTAGTGAACCACGCCGAAGCAGGATAAGCGCCGATCCGGATCGCGCGGAATCCCGCCCTTTCTTCGTCAGGTGCCGGTAAACGCCGGCTTGCGCTTTGCCATGAAGGCGGCGCGGCCTTCGTTGTAGTCGCGGCTTGTGAAGCAGGCCTCGACCAGTTCGGTGGTGCGCGCGAGATTGCGCTTGCCTTCATCCTTGAGAATTTCGCCGACCGTGTATTTGACCGCCTTGATGGTCAGCGGCGCATTGGCGCAGATCATGTCGGTGATGGCTTTCACCGCGCTTTCCAACTCGGCGGACGGCACCACGCGGTTGATCAGGCCCATGGCCAGCGCCTCCTCGGCGTCGAACTGGCGCGCGGTGTAAAAAATTTCCTTGGCGAACGACGGTCCGACGATATCGACGAGCCGCTTCAACCCCGGATAGCCGTAACCGATGCCGAGCTTGGCGGCCGGCACCGCGAAGCGCGAATTGTCCGAAGCGATGCGCAGGTCGCAGCAGGTGGCGAGCCCGAGCCCGCCGCCGATGCAATAGCCGCGGATCATGGCGATGGTCGGCTTGGGGAACTCATAGATGCTGGCATACGCCGCCTCCGACTTGGCGCCGTAGGCGCGCGCCGCTTCGAGATCGGCGCGTTCCTTTTCGAACCGCGAAATATCGGCGCCGGAGACGAACGCCTTGCCGCCGGCGCCGGTCAGCACCACGACGCGAATGTCGGTATCGGCAGAAAAATCGTCGAGGATGCGCTTGGTCGCTTCCCACATGTCGAGCGACACCGCGTTGTGCCGTTCCGGATTGTTGAAAATCACGGTGCCGACGCCGCCGTCCTTGCGCGCCAGCATCTTGTCGGTTGCGGCAGTCATATCGCTCTCCTAAAAACTTTGGTGTCCCGGATGCGGTGCAGCGCGATAGCGGTGCACCGCTGATCCGGGACCTTCACAGACTCGGAGCTCGTAACGATCCCGGGTCTGCAGCGCACCACTTCGTGCTGCGCTGCGCCCGGGAAACGCCTCATCAGACTGCTTTCGCCTCATGCAACTTTTTGATGTCGCGCGCCGAAAAGCCGAATTCCCTGAGCACCGCGTCGGTATGCTCGCCGAGCTCCGGCGGCCGCGCGACGAGGCGCGAGGGCGTGCGCGACAGCGTGACGCCCTGGCCGACCAGGCGCATCTTGCTCTTGTCCTTCTTGGTCACCGCCTGCGCGATGCCGAGATGCTGCACCTGCGGATCGGCGAACACCTGATCGATCCTGTTGATCGGCCCGCACGGCACGCCGGCCTTGTTCAAAATCTCGACCCATTCGGCGCTGCCGCGGTCGGCGAGATAACGCTCGATCTCGGGATTGAGCGCGTCGCGGTTTTTCGAGCGGGCCGCGCCGGTCGCATAGTCGGGATGGTCCAACAGCGCCTTGGCGCCGATCGCCTGGCAAAACCGCTTCCAAATGGTCTGTCCGGCCGAGGCGATGTTGATGTGGCCGTCCTTGGTCTTGAACACGCCGGTCGGAATACTGGTCGGGTGATTGTTGCCGGCCTGTCCGGGCACTTCGCCTTGCACCAGATAGCGCGCGGCCTGGAAGTCGAGCATGAAAATCTGCGCCTGCAACAGCGAGGTCGCGACTTGCTGGCCTTTTTTCGATTTCTCGCGTTCCAAAAGCGCGACCAAAATGCCGTGCGCCGCCAACAGCCCGGCGCTCAGATCGGCGACCGGAATGCCGACCCGTACGGGCCCCTGGCCCGGCAGGCCGGTGACCGACATCAACCCGCCCATGCCTTGGGCGATCTGATCAAAACCCGGCCGGCTGGCGTAGGGGCCGTCCTGGCCGAAGCCGGAGATGCTGGCATAGACCAGGCGCGGATTGATCTTGGCAAGCGCTTTGTAATCGACGCCGAGGCGCTTCTTCACGTCGGGGCGGAAATTCTCCACCACCACATCGGCTTTTTCGACCATGCGCTTGAACGCCGCCAAACCCTCGGGGACCTTCAGGTTCAGCGTCATGCTGCGCTTGTTGCGGTGCAGATTCTGAAAGTCGCCGCCTTCGCGCGGTCCGCCCATCGGCTCCTCGACGCCGGGCGGCGT
>JASHQS010000177.1 GCA_030038995.1 Xanthobacteraceae bacterium | reverse complement strand
CTTTGTCTTGCGCGAAGCTTTTGGCGAATACCGCGCGCCGACCGGAATAGGCACCGCGATGCGCAACGACGCCGCCGGGCTCGACGACATCCGTGCCGAAGTCGACCGCGTCTCGAAAAAGCTCGGCCGGCGGCTGAAATTTCTGGTCGGCAAGCCCGGCCTCGACGGCCATTCCAACGGCGCCGAACAGATCGCCGACCGCGCCCGCGACGCCGGCATCGAGGTCGTCTATGACGGCATCCGCCTGACCGCCGAGGCGATCGCCGCGGCGGCGGCCGAACAGCGCGTGCACGTCGTCGGGCTGTCGATCCTCTCGGGCTCGCACCTGCCGCTCGTTCGCGAGGTCATCGCGCGGATGAAAGAAGCCGGCCTCACCGACGTGCCGGTCGTGGTCGGCGGCATCATCCCGCCGCAGGACGCCGCCGCGCTCAAAGCCGCCGGCGCCGCCGCGATCTACACGCCCAAGGATTTCGAATTGAATCGCATTTTGAGCGACCTCTGCCGCATCGTCGAAGGCTCCGCAGATATACAATCGCAGGACGGCAAGTAGCTACGGATTCATGCAGGGCTTCATCGCAGTAGTCCATATCCGTTTAAGCTGCAAAAGGAGTATCGGCGAGTCTGAACGAAATACTGTAGTACTTCAGATCAACCGCTTTTGTCATTTGCAGTGCATAAGATAATTTTGGATCAGGCTGCAATTATCCAGTAGCGCGGCATAACTCTCCCAATTCCTCGATTGACTAATAGGGCACGTCACAAATCGAGCTGGATGCGGAGTGCCTTCTCGATAGCCTTCATCTCTTCGACAGTGACGTGACCGATTTTGTCGCGCAGGCGTTCTCGTGCAATGGTCTTGACCTGATCGGCCATTGCTTTGCATTGCCGTCCGCGCACCGTGACATAAGCCTCGAACAGGTAAAGACGCTTTTCGCTCGAGGTCACGGGAATGACCTGAACTCTATTGTTGCCTGCGTTGAAGCGATCGTTCGACACGACGACCGCCGGTCGCGTCTTTCGGATTTCACCACCGATCGCCGGATCGAAACTGACCCACCAGATTTCACCGCGTCGGATAGCCACGCCAGCCACTGAAGTCCTCGTCGGGAAGTCCTTCGTCTACGTCGCTCTCGATCCATTCTTTGGCTTCACGCTCGCGTTTTTCATCTGCCGCGGCTTCGGCGTAGTCGGTCTGAAGCTGCCGTTTCGCAAAACGCTCGCGCGCCATCTCATCAATGAAACGACTGATCCTGCGGCGGCCAACACGTTTATGCAGGTCCTCATAGACCTCGTCGGATACTGTAATGGTCAGCTTTCTGGTCATATACGTATATTATACGTACTCAGGCCTTTTGACCAGCCGCTTCCGCCACCGCCGCCGCCGCCGCGATCGCCGCGGCGAGCGCGCTCGGGCTGATCGGCTTGCGCAGGTAGGCGTCCATGCCGGCGGCGCGCGCCGCGGCTTCGTCGCCGGGCTCGCTGCGCCCGGAAATGCCGATGATCGGCGTGCGGCCGGCGGCGGCAGCGAGCGCGCGGATGCAGCGGGCGGCCTCCAGGCCGTCGATGCCGGGCAGCGTCACGTCCATCAGCACCACGTCGTAGCCGCGCGCCAGCGCTTGGACCGCGTCCTCGCCGGAGCCGACGAAATCGGCGCGGTGGCCGAGCTCGGTCAGGATCGTATTGAGGATGACGCGGCCGTACGGATTGTCCTCGGCGCAGAGGATGTGCAGCCGCCGCGCCGGCGCAGCGCGTTGCGCCGCGTGCGTTTGTTGCTCGTCCGCGGCGGCGGCAAGCGGCAACAGCGCGGTGAAACAAAAGCGCGAGCCGCGCCCCGGCGCGCTGGTGACGGTCAGATCGCCGCCCATGGCGCGCGCCAAATATTTGACGGTGGCGAGGCCCAAGCCGGCGCCGCCGTAGCGCCGCGCAATCCCGGCGTTGGCCTGCGCGAACGGCCGGAACAGCCGCTTGATCTCGGCGGCTTTGAGCCCGATGCCGCTGTCGCTGACCGTTACGACGAGCTTGACGCGGCCGCGCGCAGCGGGCGTTGCGCGCGTATTGACCCGGACCGCACCCTGCGCGGTGAATTTCACGGCATTGTCGATCAGGTTTTCCAGCGCCGCGCGCAGCCGCACCGGGTCGCCGACCAAAAATTCGGGCAGGCCGGCGGCGAGCTTCGCCTTCGCCTCCAAGCCTTTGATCTGCGCCCGCACCGCGAGCGATTCCGCCACCGCCTCGAACAGGCGCGCCGGCCGGAAAACTTCCCGCTGCAAGGTCAGCGCGCCGGCCTGCGTCTTGGCGGCGTCGACCACCAGCGTGGTGAGCGCCGCGAGGTGCTCGGCGCCGGTCTTGATGCCGGCGGCCCAGCGCCGCTCGCGCTCGCCGATATTGGAGCTTGCCAGCAACTCGCCGAGCGCCAGGATACCGTTGAGCGCGGTGCGGATGTCGTGGGCGAATGCGGCGAGCGCAACGTCGTCGCCAAATGTCGGCAGCGGGCGCGGCTGGCGCGGCCGGCGGCGGCCGTGCGGTCGCCGCGCGACGGTTCGCTTTCGGTTTTGTTTGGACCTCGCGCGCGCCATTGCGGCCCCAAGCCTCCATTCCTTAAGGCCCGCTGCACCATGCCACGGCCGGCGACGAAACAAAACAACGCGGCCGGATATTTAGCGCCCGAGCCCGACCATGCGCCTGATGTCGGCGGCGCTGGCGCCGGCGGCGCGCAGTTCGCGCAAGCTCGTCGCTTGCGTGGCCTTGGACAGCTTGCGGCCGTCGGCGTCGAGAATGAGGTGGTGGTGATGATAGGCCGGCTCCGGCAAGCCGAGCAGCGTCTGCAGCAGGCGATGCACGGCGGTCGCCCAGAACAGATCCTGCCCGCGCACCACGTCGGTCACGCCTTGCAGCGCGTCGTCGATGACCACGGCCAGGTGGTAGCTCGTCGGCAGCTCCTTGCGCGCCAAGACCACGTCGCCCCAGCGCTGCGGCGTGGCGGTGACGAGCCCGCTCTGGCCCTGCGGCCCGCTGCCGGTCTCGCGCCAGGTCAGGACGCCGGCCTGCGCCAGCGCGGCATCCATGGCGAGGCGCAGCGCAAACGGCTCGCCGGCGCGGCGGCGCGCGCGCTCGGCGGCCGGCATTTTGCGGGCGCGGCCCGGATAGAGCGGCACGCCGTCGGGATCGCGCGGCCAGCGGCCCTGCCGGTCGCGCTCGGCGACCAAAGCGGCGATCTCGCCGCGGCTCTCGAAACTCGGATAGAGCAGATCGCGCGCTTCGAGCTTGGCGATGGCATCGGCGTAGTCGGCGAAATGCCCGCTCTGCCGCCGCACCGGTTCTTCCCAGGCAATGCCGAGCCAGCGCAAATCCTGGTAGATCGCCGCCTCGTATTCCGGCCGGCAGCGCTGCGTATCGATGTCCTCGATGCGCAGCAGCAGCCGGCCGCCCCGCTCGCGCGCCATGTCGGCATTGAGCAAGGCCGAATAGGCATGGCCGAGATGCAGATGGCCGTTCGGACTGGGCGCAAAGCGCAGGATGCGGGTGTACATTGGCGAGAGGCTGATGCAGACGCTATGACGGTCGCGCCGACCGTCCTACCTGTCGATCTTAGCAATGCCGGATACGCTGACCTGCATCCGCACCGAGGCCGATCTCGACCTTGCGCTCGCCGCGCTCGGCAAGGCCGACGCACGGTTGCTGGCGCTTGTGGCGGCAGCAGGGCGACCACCGCTGCGCCGGCGTCCCGACGGCTTTGCCGGCCTTGCCGCCACCATCGTGGCGCAACAGCTATCGACGGCGAGCGCCGGCGCCATCTGGGCCCGGCTTGTCGCCGCCTTCGAGCCGCTGGCGCCGGAGGCGATTGCGCGCGCCCACCCGGCGCGGCTCAAACGGCTCGGCCTGTCGGCGCCGAAAATCCGCACCCTCAAGGCGATCGCACGCGCGGTGCTGCGCGAGGAACTGGCACTGGGCGCGCTCGCCGAATTGGCCGCCGACGAAGCGCACGCGGCGCTCACCGCCATCCACGGCATCGGCCCGTGGACCGCCGACATTTATCTGCTGTCCTGCCTCGGCCACGCCGATGCCTGGCCGGCCGGCGATCTGGCGCTGCAGGAAGCGGCGCGGCTTGCCTTCGGGCTCGGCGCCCGGCCGACCACGAAGGACATGGTGACGCTCGCCGAAGCCTGGCGGCCGTTACGCTCCGTGGCGGCGCGGGTGCTGTGGACCTATTATCGCTTCCGCAAAGGCCGCGAGGGCGCGCCTGCTGCGGCCCCACCCTCCGCCGCAAGTGGGACAGCAAAGCAACAAAACCTGGTGAAACGAGGTCGCAATGGCCGCTCCGCTTGACGGCCCGCGCTTGCCACCCAAAGCAGCGGGCGCCGCGCGAGCGCTTGTCGTGTTCCTGCATGGCTACGGCGCCGACGGCAACGATCTGATCGATATCGGCCGTGCCTGGCAGCAATATCTGCCGCACGCCGCATTCGTCTCGCCGCACGCGCCCGAGCCGTGCGGTGAAGCGCCGGGCGGGCGGCAATGGTTTCCGCTCACCTTCCGCGATCCGAACGAGCGCTGGCGCGGCGTCAACAAGGCGGCGCCGCTGCTGACGCAATTCCTCGACGCCGAGCTTGCCCGCCACGAGCTGCCGCCATCGGCTTTGGCGCTGGTCGGCTTCAGCCAGGGCACCATGATGGCGCTGCATGTGGGCTTGCGCCGCGCAACCGCGCCGGCCGCGATCGTCGGCTATTCGGGAATCTTGGTGACGCCGCCGCAGGCCGAGCTTGAAGCGTTCGCCGCCTCGATCAGGTCGCGGCCGCCGGTGCTGCTGGTGCACGGCGACCGCGACGACCTCATTCCGGCGCAGGCGTTGTTTGAGGCGGCGCAGGGCCTGGCCGCGCTCGGGCTTGCGGTCGAGTGGCATTTGTCGGCCGGCATCGGCCACGGCATCGATGCCGAAGGCTTGCGCCATGGCGGCGCGTTTTTGGCGCGCCGCTTGGGCAGCGCGCGTTAACTCCGGACCGCGGTTAAGTGTAACGGTTTTCTAGCAAATCCTGCCTACAAGCGCGCCATTGGA
>JASHQS010000176.1 GCA_030038995.1 Xanthobacteraceae bacterium | reverse complement strand
GCGTCATATTGGGCAAAACATAAAAGAGCTGCCGCCTGACCAACGTCTCTCCCAAGCCCAACTGGTTCTTGCGCAGATAAAAAAGAAATCGGCCACGTCGAACGTTCCACAGCCGCTCATTCGAGCTTTTGCGCGCGGCAGCGTAGTGCCCGTATTGGGCGCGGGCGTGTCAAGGACTGCAGCAACGGCACAAGGCCTCAGACCCCCACTCTGGCCTGAAATGCTCAAGCTAGGTATCGATAATATTTTTGACAAAGATCGGCGGATCAGCGCGATCAGATTTATGGAAAGCAATTTTTTCGTGGAGAGTTGTGAAATAATACGGTTCACGCTTCAGGAGCATTGGATAGATCTTATGAAGGACGCCTTGCTTCGGAGAGATTTTCAGGTCTCCAGGCTTCATCGTGCAATAAGAGCCTTAGACAGCAAAATAACCATAGATCTAAACTTGGACAACATTTATCCAAATCTAGCGTCTCAAGATGGGAGTGTGTCCGTCAAACTATATTCTGAGGATGACATAACAAATTTCATAAGAGACGGAGATAGAGTAGTGATCAAGGCTCATGGAAGCATAAATGTACCCAACAAAATTATTATGTCGGCAGCGGATTACGCCAGAGTCCGTTCGGAGCATAGTTCTTTTGTATTCTTAGTCGAGTCCCTGCTTATAAGCCATACTTTCGTTTTCATAGGGTGTGGGCTATTTGATCCTGACTTCAGGATTTTGATGGAGAACTATCGCTTCCGATACCCGCACTCTCGACCCCATTATATATTTCTGCCGCGCGGTTTGTATGATGATTCTTATGAGGAAATAATATTGCCGGCGCGTGGCCTGCGCGTCATATGGTATGACCCGGCAAATGAACACGAGGAGTTAGCCGTCAAGCTGGAGTGGATTAAGGAAAAGCTTCAAGAAGGTTATGCCGACCTCTCGTCGGACTTGCTAGACCGCTGACCTGCCAGAGGTGTTCCCTGACGGATCAGGTAAGACTGCGACCTCTCGGACTTCGCAAGCAGCCTAAAAATTCCAGCGCTGCGCATTGGCGACGAGAAAATCGCGGAACGCCTGCACGCGCGCGACCGACTTCAGCTCTTCAGGATAGACGAAATAGGCATCGAGCGCCTGGGCTTCGGCCTCACCAAACAGCTGCACCAGCCCGCCGTTCTCCTCGACCAGGTAATCGGGCAGCATGGCGATGCCGAACCCGCGCTGGCAGGCGCGCAGGATGCCCAAAATATTGTTGATAACCAGATGCGGCACGCGCGGCCCTTTGCCGTCGCGGGCGACTTCGATCAGCCAGCGCGAGCGCTGCAGGTAGGGCGGGATGCTGCCGCCGAGCACCAGAAGGCGGTGCGTGTCGAGATCCTCGAAGGCGCGCGGCGTGCCGAAGCGCTTGAGATATTCGGGCGAGGCGTAGACGTGGAAATGCACGGCGAACAGCTTGCGCTGGATCAGATCGGGCTGGGTCGGCTGCCGCAGCCGGATCGCGACGTCGGCCTCGCGCATGGCGAGGTCGAGCTCCTCGTCGGTGGTGAGCAGCGTGATGTGGATGTCGGGATAGAGATCGACGAACTCGCCGAGCCGCGGGGTGAGCCAGTGCACGCCGATGCCCGGCGTCGTGGTCACGCGCAGGTCGCCGTTCGGCCGTTCGCGGCTGTCGGTGAGCTTGGCGCGCGCCGCTTCGAGCTTCATGAACACGTCGTGCGCTGTGCGGTAGAGAAGCTCGCCCTGCTCGGTCAGGATCAGGCCGCGGGCATGGCGATGAAACAGCGAGACGGAAAGCTCCTGCTCGAGCGCGCTGACTTGGCGCGACACCGCCGATTGCGACAGCCCGAGTTGCTCGCCCGCATGGGTGAAGCTGCCGGCCTCGGCGGCGGCATGAAAGACTTTGAGCTTGTCCCAATCCATTTGCATTCCTTCGCCTTCTCCGAGCTTGCAGGAAAGGGAGGTTGAAAATCACTCGGCCGCGGCGCGGAATTGCGCCTGCGCAGCGAGAAAACGCTCGGCTTCGAGCGCCGCCATGCAGCCAAGCCCGGCGGCGGTCACGGCCTGCCGATACACGTCGTCGGCGACGTCGCCGGCGGCGAACAGGCCGGGCACCGACGTCGCGGTCGAGTGCGGCGCCGTCTTGATGTAGCCGGACGGCTTCATCTCGACCTGGCCGGCGACCAGCTCGGTCGCCGGCACGTGGCCGATGGCGACGAAAATGCCGTCGACCGGCCGCTCGCTCGCCGCGCCGGTCTTGACGTTTTTCAGGCGCGCGTGGGTGACTTTCAGCGGCTGCTCGGTGCCCCTGATGTCAGCGAGCACGCTGTCCCAAACGACTTCGATCTTCGGGTTCTTGAAGAGACGGTCCTGCAAAATCTTTTCGGCCCGCAAGCTGTCGCGGCGGTGCACCAGTGTGACCTTGCTGGCGAAATTGGTGAGAAACAGCGCCTCCTCGACCGCGGTGTTGCCGCCGCCGATGACCAGCACTTGCTTGTTGCGATAGAAGAAGCCGTCGCAGGTGGCGCAGGCCGAGACGCCGTAGCCGCGGAATTTCTGCTCGCACGGCAGATCGAGCCAGCGCGCCTGGGCGCCGGTCGCCAGAATGAGCGCGTCGGCCAGATAGACGTCGCCGGAATCGCATTCGATGCGGAACGGGCGGCGTTGCAGCGCGATCTTGCTGACGTGGTCGGCGACGAGCCTGGTGCCGACATGGGCGGCCTGCTTGTGCATCTGTTCCATGAGCCAGGGGCCCTGGATGACGTCGGCGAAGCCTGGATAATTCTCCACGTCGGTGGTCACGGTGAGCTGGCCGCCGGGCGTAATGCCCTCGATGAGGAGCGGTTCCAGCATGGCGCGCGCCGCATAGATCGCGGCCGTATAGCCCGCGGGTCCGGAGCCGACGATGACGACCTTGGCGTGGCTAGGTTGGCTCACGGGCGCATTCCGCTCGTTGCCGCGGGCGCCTGCGCAGCCCACGTGAAAGCCCCGGCACATCAGGGCGTTAGTCTCGTCCAGCCGGGAAAGGGCCGGCCCCGCTCTGAGCACGCAAGCCACCCTCGCGGGCAATTTAGGGATTTTTACGAGCTATGCAAGCGACGCAGGGGTCGAGGACAGCAAACGGCGGACGGGGGACAGACAACAGATGACAGAGAACGCGGCAGGCGGGCAGGACAAAGAACAGCGCCCCGGCAGGCGGGATCCTTATCTGTCGTCTGTCGTTTCTCCAACGCTACTTCCACTCCACCTTGACGACTTCATACGCCTTGGCGCCGCCGGGGGTGACGACCTCGACCTGGGCGCCCTTTTTCTTGCCGACCAGCGCCCGCGCGAGCGGCGAAGAGATGGAGATCTTGCCCTTCTTGGCGTCGGCCTCGGGCTCGCCGACGATCTGCCAGACCGACTTCTTGTCGGTATCCTCGTCGATCAGCGTGACCGTCGCGCCGAACGTGATGGTGTCGCCGGACAGCTTCGACACGTCGATCACCTCGGCGCGAGCGAGCTTGTCCTCGAGCTCGGCGATGCGACCTTCGTTGAGCGACTGGGCTTCCTTGGCGGCATGATATTCGGCGTTCTCCGACAGGTCGCCGTGCGTGCGCGCGTCGGTGATCTGCTGGATGATGCGTGGCCGCTCGACCTGCTGGCAATGCCGCAACTCGGCCTCCAGCACGGCGTAGCCCGCCGCGGTCATCGGAATTTTGTCCATCGCTCGAAACCTCCAAAGGCCGCAGAGTCAAAACTTTTATCGCGTGCCGGCATGCCGTCCGGCCGCGCGAGGTGAAGCCTTGTCTCTACCGTACTGCCGCCCGGCCGATCCGACCCTAATTGTCCGTCCCGGCCGCGAAATAACTCTGCAGCGCGTACACTTCGAGGTCACCCTTGAGATAAGCCTTGATGCCCTGCGCCGCGGCGACAGCCCCCGAAAGAGTGGTGTAGTACGGTACTTTATGCAAGAGGGCTGCGCGCCGGAGCGACCGGCTGTCGGCGAGCGCGGTGGCGCCCTCGGTGGTGTTGAAAACGAGCTGCACGTCGCCGTTTTTGATGGCGTCGACGATATGCGGCCGGCCTTCGGCCACCTTGTTGACCTTGACGGCGGCGACGCCGTTTTCGGCCAGGTAGCGCTGCGTGCCCGAGGTCGCGACGATCCGGAAACCGGAGCCGGCAAGCAGCCGCACGGCATCGAGAATGCGCGGCTTGTCGGCGTCCTTGACGGAGACGAACACCGTGCCGGTCTTGGGCAGGCGCGAGCCGCCGCCGAGCTGGCTTTTGACGAAGGCGACGTTGTAGTCGCGATCGATACCCATGACCTCGCCGGTCGATTTCATTTCCGGTCCCAGCACGGTGTCGACTGCCGGACCGAAGCGCGCGAACGGAAACACCGCTTCCTTGACGCCGATATGCCGGGCGGCGAAGGCCTCGAAGCGCTGCGGTTTCAGGCCGAAGCTCGCCAGCGATTCGCCGGCCATGATGCGGGCGGCGATCTTGGCGGCCGGCACGCCGGTCACCTTGGCGACGAACGGCACGGTGCGCGAGGCGCGCGGATTGACCTCGAGCACGTAAATCTCGCCGTCCTTGATGGCGTACTGCACGTTCATCAGGCCGCCGACTTTCAACGCGCGGGCGAGTTCGCGGGTCTGGCGCTCGAGCGCGGCGATTGTCGCCTGGTCGAGCGAATGCGGCGGCAGCGAGCAGGCCGAATCGCCGGAATGGATGCCGGCTTCCTCGATGTGCTCCATGATACCGGCGATGTAGCTGCCTTCGCCGTCGGCGAGGCAATCGACGTCGATCTCGATGGCGTCGGTCAAATAGCGGTCGATCAACAGCGGCCGTCTCTCGGAAACCGCAAGTTCGGAAGGCCGGTCGAGATCGGCGGCAAGCCGCGCCACGTAACGGTCGAGCTGGTGGGTGTCGTGCACGATCTCCATGGCCCGGCCGCCGAGCACATAGGACGGCCGGATCACGATCGGGTAGCCGACCGCCGCGGCGATGGCGTGGGCTTTTTCGGGGCTCGTGGCGATGCCGCTGTCCGGCTGGCGCAGCTCGAGCCGTTGCAGCAGCTTTTTGAAGCGGTCGCGGTCCTCGGCGAGATCGATGGCGTCCGGCGAGGTGCCGAGGATCGGCGCGCGCGCGTTTTCCAACGGCTCGGCGAGCTTGAGCGGCGTCTGGCCGCCAAACTGCACGATAACGCCGTGCAGCGTGCCGTTCGACCGCTCGGTATCGATGATCTCGATCACGTCCTCGGCGGTCAGCGGCTCGAAATAGAGCCGGTCGGAGGTGTCGTAATCGGTCGACACCGTCTCCGGATTGCAATTGATCATGACGGTCTCGAAGCCCGCGTCCTTGAGCGCGAAGGCGGCGTGGCAGCAGCAATAGTCGAACTCGATGCCCTGGCCGATGCGGTTCGGACCGCCACCGAGGATGACGACTTTTTTCTTATCCGACGGAGCGGCCTCGTCGACGGCGCGGCCGGCAAACGGCGCCTCGTAGGTCGAGTACATGTAGGCGGTGGGCGAAGCGAATTCGGCCGCGCAGGTGTCGATGCGCTTGAACACCGGGCGCACGCCGAGCCGCCGGCGGCGCGCCGCGACCTCCTCGGCCGCGAGCCCGGTGAGCCGGCCGAGCCGGGCGTCGGAAAAGCCCATGGCCTTGAGCCGGCGCAAAGCCGCCGCGCTCGCCGGAAAACCTTTTTGCCGGATCTCGTTCTCGGCTTCGACGATGCCGCGGATCTGCGCCAGGAACCACGGATCGATGCGGCAGGCGGTGTGGATGTCGGCATCGCCCATGCCAAGCCGCATCGCCTGCGCCAGCGCCAGCACGCGGTCCGGCGTCGGCGTGCCGAGCGCGGCGCGGATCGCATTCTTGTCGTCACCCTGGCCGACGCCGGCGATGGCGATTTCGTCGAGCCCCGTCAAACCGGTCTCCAGCGAGCGCAGCGCCTTCTGCAGGCTTTCCGCAAAGGTGCGGCCGATCGCCATCGCTTCTCCGACCGATTTCATCGACGTGGTCAGCACCGGCTCGGCGCCGGGAAATTTTTCGAAGGCAAAGCGCGGCACCTTGGTGACGATGTAATCGATGGTCGGCTCGAACGAGGCCGGCGTGGCGCCGCCGGTAATGTCGTTCTTGATCTCGTCGAGCGTGTAGCCGACCGCGAGCTTGGCGGCGACCTTGGCGATCGGAAACCCGGTCGCCTTCGAAGCCAGCGCCGAAGAGCGCGACACCCGCGGATTCATCTCGATGACGACGAGGCGGCCGTCGGCCGGATTGACGGCGAACTGCACGTTGGAGCCGCCGGTCTCCACCCCGATCTCGCGCAGCACCGCAATCGAGGCGTCGCGCATGATCTGATATTCCTTGTCGGTGAGCGTGAGCGCCGGCGCCACGGTGATCGAATCGCCGGTATGCACGCCCATCGGATCGAAATTCTCGATCGAGCAGACGATGATGCAGTTGTCGCATCTGTCGCGCACCACCTCCATCTCGAACTCTTTCCAGCCGAGCACCGATTCCTCGATCAGCACTTCGGAAGTGGGCGAGGCGTCGATGCCGCGCTCGACGATGTCGATGAACTCCGCCTTGTTGTAGGCGATGCCGCCGCCGGTGCCGCCGAGCGTGAACGACGGCCGGATGATGGCGGGCAGCCCGATGTCCTCGAGCGCTTCGAGCGCGGCGATCAGCGTCTTGACCTGGTGCGAGCGCGGCGTGGCGAGCCCGATCTTCTTCATCGCCTCGCGGAACAGTTCGCGGTCCTCGGCCTTGTCGATGGCGTCGGCGGTGGCGCCGATCATGGTGACGTCGAATTTGTCGAGGACGCCCATGCGGCGCAGCGACAGCGCGGTATTGAGCGCCGTCTGCCCGCCCATGGTCGGCAACAGCGCGAAGCCGCCGGGAACTGCGTAGCGCTCCTTGTCGATGATCTTGGCGACGATCTCGGGCGTGATCGGCTCGACATAGGTGGCGTTCGCCAGATCCGGGTCGGTCATGATCGTCGCCGGATTGGAATTGACCAGCACGACCCGGTAGCCCTCGGCCTTGAGCGCCTTGCAGGCCTGCGTGCCGGAATAATCGAACTCGCAGGCCTGGCCGATGACGATCGGGCCGGCGCCGATGATCAGGATCGAGGAAATGTCGGTCCGTCTGGGCATTGCTTCCGCATCGTGAGCGTCATTCCGGGCGCGAGCCGCCAGTTCGTGGCCGGTTCGGCGGTCCCGGAATGACGAGGCACAAAAAAAGGGCGCGCCTGACGCGCGTCCTTGGCCCGGCGCCGGGGCTCGGCCCCGCGCGAGCCGAGTCTTAGACCAGATTCGACGCGACGGCAACGCCATGTTCGCGGCGCATGGAGACGGCCGCCGGCGCCGTTGACCTTCTTGACACTCACGAGCGTCGCTAAGGCGTCGAGCGCGGCCTTGTGTGCATCGACGTCGATGGTTGCTACCTACTCGTGGTCACTCAACCACGCGCTCCGGGAACAGGCCGGGCATCCAGCGCGACGCGAGCGCGGCCGGGAACGCGAGCAGCAATGGGTCGCGTGGCCCCTTTGACACGAACACGCCGCGTTCGATCAACGCCGACACGATGCGGCGCGCATGGCGCGTGGTCAGCCCGAGAATTCCGGCGACATCGCCACGCGGGAGTTCGCCACGATAGAGAATTGCTTCGATAAGGCTGCCTGCTTTCGGCGGCAGCTTGTTGAGGCGTGTTTCTTCCTCCACCCATAGGAGAATGCGCGTTCGCAACCGATCCGGCTGCATCAATCCCTCCATGAATGTGACCTGGTCGATGCAGGTCTCAAGAAAGAACCGCGTGAAGGAAGCGAGCGCTTCCTCGCTGAGATTGCCGCGCCCGTCCAGATCATTGCGACGGGGTAGGTCGCATTCGGTCAGATGTCCTTTGTAGGCGGCCTCGTTGCGGGCAAGACCGCGTGCGACCGACCAGGCGGCGCCCGTATCGAGGCTTTCGAGCAGCATCGCGTGCGACATCAGCCGCGCGACGCGCCCGTTGCCGTCGAGGAAGGGGTGAATCCATAGGAGCCGGTGATGCGCTGCTGCAGCCGCAAGGATTGCGTCGGTCTTGCCGACGGCGCCGTAGACCTTCTCGAAATGCGCAAGGAAACGTGGCACGGCGCCGGGGCTAACCGGAATGTGGCGTCCGACGCGCACGTCGCGGTGGCGCAGTTCGCCGGGAACGACGCGGAGGCGTTCATGCGTGTCGGGTTCCTCGACCCAAAGCATGTCCTCGGGCAGCAATTCGCCGAAGCGACGGTGAATTTCGCGAATGGCGTCGGCGCTCACGGCCAAGCCGCGGAGATTGCCGTCATCGATCCAACGCTGAACCGCTATGTGCGCCTTGGCTTCAAGCTGCAGATCGCGCTTCTTGGGATCGGCGCTATAGTCGTTCCTCAGCGCACGCTCGATATCAATCGGGTGCGTGTCGTGCCCCTCGATCAGATTGCTGTAGTAGCAGTTCATCGAGCGGACCAGATCGGCAAGCGTCGTCAGCGACCCTGCGGGGAGGCTGCGGCGGAAGCCGGCCGATTTGGCCGCGAGATCGACGGCCAAATCGATGAGCGGCCCCCGGTGGCGGGAGTCCTCGCCGATCAGAAGGGGCGCCATAATGGTCACGGACTCATGTCGGTCCGTGCCCTCCAAAATGTCCTCTTTTTTGTCCTCTACTGCTTTCCTCATAAATTACGTTATATTATATACTTGACGTGGCTGCATCCGTTGTTTTTGGCTTACCGATGTCCGCATCCAAGGACTTCGGATTCCTTCTTCGAAGTCAGTCGGTGTTGTTCCGGCGTTGTAGCAAAGCCATTGACAGGCCAGTGCGGCGCCGTCCTGGCCTAACCGGCCGGCTTGTCGCCTAGCGCTTTTGTTGTAGGCAGTACTCCGCTCAAGCGACTCAATAGCGCCGCGTTCGCGGCTCAGTTAACTACTCGTTAACCATATTTGCGCAGATTGTTAACCAATCAAGAATCATCCCCACAACGGAGAGGCGGACGTGTCGAGCCTCCTTCGCCAACGCCAATCGCTGACGTTTCGGGCGCGCTCGTACACCGCTTTCGTGTTCACCCCGCAGCCGCCGATCGCCGATTGGCTGGCGCTGCTCGACGCCACGCTCGAACGCTCCAAGGGCTTTTTCGCCGGCCACCCCGTGGCGCTCGACCTGTCGGCGGCGCAGCTTGCGCCCGACGCCGTGGCGCAGCTCGTCGCCGATCTCGCCGCGCGCAATGTGCGCGTCCTCGGCATCGAAGGCGTCGAGCTCGATACGGGCGATGCCCGCCTGCCGCCGCTCTTGCGCGGCGGTCGCGTCCAGGATGTCGAACTCTCCGAGCTTGACCCCGTCGCCGAAGCCGCTGCCGCCGCGCCGGCGCCGAAGAAACAAGAGGCGGCTTCGCTCCTGATCGACAGCCCGGTGCGCTCCGGCCAGTCGGTGGCGTTCATCGAAGGCGACGTCACCGTGCTCGGTTCGGTCGCCTCCGGCGCCGAGATCATCGCCGGCGGCTCGATCCACATCTACGGCACGCTGCGCGGCCAGGCCATGGCGGGCGCCGCCGGCAGCCGCCGCGCCCGCATCTTCTGCCAGCGCTTCGAGGCCGAGCTTCTGGCCATCGGCGCCTACTACAAAACGGCGGACGAGATCGAAGATAGCCTGCGTCGCGGCCCGATCCAGGCCTGGCTCGACGGCAACAATCTTAGAATTTCGGCGATGAACTAGAACGAGAGAGGTCGTGACGATGAGCGAGGGGAGATCGGCCCGCGTCGTGGTGGTGACATCGGGTAAGGGCGGCGTCGGCAAGACCACGTCGACGGCGGCGATCGGCGCCGCGCTCGCCCATCTGGGCGACAAGGTCGTGGTGGTCGATTTCGACGTCGGCTTGCGCAACCTCGATCTGGTGCTCGGCGCCGAACGGCGGGTCGTGTTCGACCTGATCAACGTCATCAACGGCGTCGCCAAGCTGCCGCAGGCGCTGATCCGCGACAAACGGCTGGAAAACCTCTATCTGCTGCCGGCCTCGCAGACCCGCGACAAGGACGCGCTGACCGAGGAGGGCGTCGGCAAGGTCGTCGCCGAGCTGCGGCAGAAATTCGATTGGATCGTCTGCGACAGCCCGGCCGGCATCGAGCGCGGCGCCACGCTCGCCATGCGGCACGCCGATACCGCCATCATCGTCACCAATCCGGAAGTGTCGTCGGTGCGCGATTCCGACCGCATCATCGGCCTGCTCGACGCCAAGACCGAAAAGGCCGAGCGCGGCGAATGCATCGACAAGCATCTGCTCGTCACCCGCTATCATCCGTGGCGGGCGGCGCGCGGCGAGATGCTGTCGATCGACGACGTTCTGGAAATCCTGTCGGTGCCGCTGCTCGGCATCATTCCGGAAAGCGAGGAAGTGCTGCGCGCGTCCAATCTCGGCTCGCCGGTCACGATCAATGCGGCGCTGAGCGCGCCGGCGCGCGCCTATTTCGACGCCGCGCGCCGCCTCAAGGGCGAGCAGATTGCCATGCAGGTACCGAGCGAAAGCCGAGGTCTCTTCACCAAGCTGTTCGGACGGAAGGCAGCATGAAGCTCTTCAACCTGTTCCGCCGCGGCACTGCGCCGATCGCGCGCGAGCGCCTGCAAATCCTGCTCGCGCACGAACGCAGCGCCCGCACCGGGCCCGATCTGCTCGCCGTCCTGCGCGAGGAGATTCTTGCGGTGATCGGCCGCCACGTCGCGTTCGAGCCCGACAAGGTGCAGATCAAGCTCGACCGCGGCAAATCGGTCTCGACGCTCGCGGTCGACATCGAAATCCCGAACGGCGGCCGCATCGGCGGCATCGCGCCGCAATATAGCCGGCTCACGCTCGACGGCGGCGCTTCATCCATGAATAAGCAGGTGGCCTGATGCGCAGCATCGCCTTTCTCACGCAAAAGGGCGGCACCGGCAAAACCACGCTGGCCGCATCGCTCGCAGTGGCGGCGGCAGCAAACGGCGAGAAGGTGATCGCGCTCGATCTCGACCCGCAGGCCTCGCTCGCCCGTTGGGGCGAGCGCCGCGCCGCCGCCAAAGTCAGGCATCAAGTCATGGTCGAGCCGCTGGAACGCGAACGCCTGCCGCGGCTTGCCGCCGTTTTGGACGGCCTCGCCGGCGGCGGTTTTACGCTGGCGATCTTCGATACCGCCGGTGCCGACAACGCCGCGGTGCGGCTGGTCACCGAGGCCGCGGACCTCTGCCTCTTGCCGGCGCGGCCGAGCCGGCTCGACGTCGAAGCCACCGCGGCGACCTTCCGCGCCGTGTTTCTCGCCAAGCGCAAGGCGGCCTTCGTCCTCAATCAATGCCCGCCGAACTACCGCAGCCACCGCGCCAGCGAAGCGGCCAAAGACTTGACGCGCCTCGGCGTGCTCGCGGAGCCGTTCCTTGCGGCGCGCATGGATTATCAGGACGCGGTCGCCGCCGGGCTCGGTGTCACCGAATTTTCCGGCGATGGCCGCGCCGCCGGCGAAATCGCGGCACTGTGGCAATGGGCGCGCGCGCAGCTCGCGGATCGCAAAGCCGTCCGCGCCGGCATCGCAGCCGCGCGCCAGGCGGCCGCTTAGCGCGGCCGAGGCTCCCACTGCCGACACCAAGGGTGTAGGGTGGGTTGGCGCCGCAGGCGCGTAACCCACCACGCGGCATGGTGGGTTACGCCGCTGCGCGGCTAACCCACCCACCCTTTCCTAGGTTGCCACGTTGCGAGGCGCCGTCATGACAAAAATTCCGAGCCGCGAAGAACTCGCCCGATCCGGTTCGCTCGAGGAGCTGTACGGCAAACTGGATTTGGTCGGCATCGCGCCCGGCTGGAACAAGAAGACGGCCTCGCTGTGGTCCGCGCCGAAGAAAAATTTTCGGCCGGCGCACTGGAGCTACGAGCAGGCGCGCGGCGCGCTCGATGCCGCCGGCCGGCTGATCAACACCGAGCTCGCCGAACGGCGCAACCTCATCCTCTTCAATCCGGCTTCGGAAGCGGGCTACGGCACGCTGCGCACGCTGGTCGCCGCCTATCAGATGATCATGCCGGGCGAATGGGCGCGCGCGCACCGCCACACGCCGAACGCGCTGCGCCTCATCCTTGATTCCGAGCCCGGCACCTATACCGAGGTGGACGGCGTCAAGATCGCCATGGCGCCGGGCGACGTGCTCTTGACGCCCAACTGGTCGAGCCACGGCCATGGCAACGACAGCCGCGCCTGCGCCTATTGGCTCGATTTTCTGGACGTGCCGCTGGTGCAACTGCTCGAGCCGATGTTTTTCGCGCCGGCCGAGGCGGAGGGCAACGGCGGCAAGGATGCGTCTGCCGGCGCGCCGCCGACCAAGGATTCGCCGTTGGTGTTTCCGCTCAACGAGACGCTCGAGCACCTGGATGCTGCCGGGGCCGACCCGTCCGGACCGTTCGGCAGCAGCGTGCAGCTCGGCAATCCGGCCATGGCCACCATCGGGCTGCACATGATGCGGCTTGCGCCGCGCACCAAGACCGCGACGCTGCAGACCACCGCGAACAACATCTATGCGGTCGTTCGAGGCAGCGGCGTCACCAATGTCGACGGCGAGCGCTTCGCCTGGCGCCGCGGCGACGTCGTCGCCGCGCCGGCCTGGCGGCCGCACTCTCACGAAGCGGGCGACGACGCGCTGCTGTTGCGCGTCACCGACGAACCGGTGATGCAGCGGCTCGGCTTCCTGCGCGTCGAACGCCCGCGCGGCAAAGCCGACGATGGACTTGCCTGTTGCTGACGATCACACCCCAACCTGGAGGCACGCCATGGCGAAATTCCTGATCGAACCGCACTTCCGGCTGCAAGAATGGGTGGCCGAAGAAAAGGGCTATTTCCGCGCCGAAGGCCTTGACTACGAATTCCGCGAGCTGGTGCGCTCGACCGGCGGCAAGATTCACGACAAGGGTGACAAGGTCGGCGCCTATCAGTCGATCGAAGCGGGGCGCAAATCGAACGTGAGCTGCGCCTGCCACTGGACAATCAACGTCGCCGCCTCCAAGGGCCTCGGCCGCATGTATCGCGACGTCTATTCGGTGTCGCCGGCCGGCATTTTCGTGCCGCCGGACTCGCCGGTGAAGACGCCTGCCGATCTCGCCGGCGTGCCGGTCTCGGTCGGCTACCAGTCGGGCAGCCATTACGCCACCGTGCAGGCGCTCGAGCCGTATATCGAGCCCGACCGGATCAAACTGACTTTCGCCGACGGCATGCTGTTCGCGCGCATGGAACACCTGATCGACGGCAAGGCGCCGGCGGTGAGCCTGTTCAGCGGGCCGTATTACTTCGCCGAGCAGCTCGGCTTCCGCAAGGTGATCGACACCACGTTCATGATCGCCACCATGATCCACGGCGATCCCGATCCGGAAGATTTACGAAAATTCTTCCGCGCGCTGCGCAAGGCGCAGCGCGACATCGACCTGCGGCCCGAGCTGTACACGCACTACTACAAGAACGAGTTCCCGGACCGCTTCCATGCGCTGATGGATACGCGGCGCTGGGGCCCCGGCGAGCGGCTGGTGTTCGAGCCGTACACCAAGGAGGTCTACGAGGAATCCTTCGAGTGGATCGCCGACCACCACATCTTCGCCGAAGGCGAGATGGGCAGCGGACAATACGAAAAGGCCACGCTGTCGCTGATGGCGTAGCGGCCGGCTGCAACATCGCGGGACGCTGCATCAAAGCGCGGCGTTCCGCGCCTATCAGACGCAGGAGATTTTCGACGAAATTTTTCACCCGGTTGAGGCAGATGTCGCGGTCAAAGCGGCGTGATATGACGCCACCGGGGAGCGACTGCAAATGAAAATCATGTTTCTCGGGCTGGTCGGCTTGTTTTTCGGCGCGCTCGCCGGCGGCGTGCTCGGCGCCGGCCTCGGCTTGGTCTGGACCAGCGTGTTTCACACCAGCTCGTTCGAAGGCTATTCGGGCATGCTGGTGTTCATGACGTTCATGCCGATCGGCATCGTGCTCGGCGGCCTGATCGGCGCGGTCGGTCTCGGCTTTCTCGCCGCGCGCGGCAGTTCTTCGGCCGGGGCGGCCGGCCGCTGATCCGGGATCGTTCCAAACTCGGAATTCGTGACGATCCCGGGTCTGCAGCGCGCCACTCCGCTTCGCTCCGTGCTGCGCTGCGCCAGGAAAACGCGGTCTACGCCTTGCGCAGAAAATCGAAGTCGCAGCCCAGTTCGGCCTGCAACACGCTTTGCATGTAGAGCCGGGCGTAGCCGCGCGCCGGCGTGGCGGCGAACGGCCGGTGGGCGGCGCGGCGTTTGACGAGCTCGGCGTCGTCGACCAGCAGATCGAGGCGGCGCCGGGCGACCGAGAGCTTGATGCGGTCGCCGCTCCGCACCAGCGCCAGCGGGCCGCCGATTGCGGCTTCGGGCGAGACGTGCAGCACGATGGTGCCGTAGGCGGTGCCGCTCATGCGGGCGTCGGAAATGCGCACCATGTCCTTGACGCCGGCGCGCGCCAGTTTTGCCGGGATCGGCAGATAGCCGGCCTCCGGCATGGCGTAGCCGCTCTTCGGCCCGGCATTCTGCAGCACCAGAAAATCGTCGGCCGTGACGTCGAGATCGGGCGCGTCGATGCGCGCGGCGAGATCGTCGAGCGAGGCGAACACCACGGCGCGGCCTTCGCGCTCGAACAGGCGCGGGTCGGCGGCGGAGCGCTTGATGATGGCGCCGTTCGGGGCGAGCGAGCCGGACAGAGCCGCAAGCCCGCCCTGTTTCTGATAGGGCTCGGCGAGCGGGCGGACGACGTCACGGTCGACCCACGGCGCCGCGCCGGCCAAGCGCTCGCCGAGCGTCTCGCCGGTCACCGTCATGCAGTCGAGATGCAGGAGCGGCTTTAATTCGCGCAACACCGCGCCGATGCCGCCGGCGGCGAACAGATCCGACATGTAATGCTGGCCGGTCGGTTTCAAGTCGACCAGGATCGGCGTCGCGTCGGACAATTCATTCAAGCGCTTGAGCGATACCGCGACGCCGGCGCGGCCGGCGATCGCGGTCAAATGAATGAGCCCGTTGGTCGAGCCGCCGATGGCGAGCAGCACGCGCAGCGCGTTCTCGATCGACCGTGCGGTGACGATGCGGCTCGGGCGGAGCGCGGTGCCGACCAGTTCGACGGCGCGGCGGCCGCTGGCCTCGGCGGCGCGCAGCCGGTCGGCATGCACCGCGGGAATCGCCGCGGTACCCGGCAACGTCATGCCGAGCGCCTCGGCGATCGACGCCATGGTGCTGGCGGTGCCCATCACCGCGCAACTGCCGGTCGTGGCGGCGAGGTTGCCTTCGATGTCGGCGATGTCGCGGGCGGAAATTTCGCCGGCGCGGTATTTGGCCCAGAACCGCCGGCAGTCGGTGCAGGCGCCGAGCCGCTCGCCGTGATGCGCCATCGGCAGCATCGGGCCGCCGATCAGCACGACGGCCGGCAGGTCGGCCGACGTGGCGCCCATGAGCAGCGCCGGCACGGTCTTGTCGCAGGCGCCGATCAGCACCACCGCGTCCATCGGCTGGGCGCGGATCATTTCCTCCACGTCCATCGCCATCAGGTTGCGGAACATCATGCTGGTCGGATGCAAAAAAACTTCGCCGAGCGAAACGGTCGGAAAGTCGAGCGGCAGGCCGCCGGCGGCGATGACGCCGCGCTTCACCGCCGCCACGAGCTCGGGAAAGTGCCGGTGGCAATTGTTAAAGCCGCTTGCCGATTGGGCGATGCCGACGATCGGCCGCGCCAGCATCTCGGCCGAATAGCCCATCGATTTGGCGAACGAGCGCCGCAGGTACAGCGAAAAATCGGCGTCGCCGTAATTGGTCAGCCCGCGCGCCAGCCCGTGTCTTTGTTTGTCGTGCTCTGCCAAGGTTGCCGCGCCCGTTATCTGTTTCGCCGACTTATTACTTCACCTCTCTCCGGAGGGGAGAGGTCGAGCGAGCCAACGGGTCGGCGCGAAGCGCCGCCCGATGACAAGCTCCGCGAGCGAGGGTGAGGGGGTTCGGAAGTTTCAGAAAAAGACTGCAGCATCCGACCCCCCTCACCCCAACCCTCTCCCCTCCGGGGAGAGGGAGTGCGCAGTGCCTCGTCGACGCCCAAACTGACCCCATCTCATTAATCGATCGCATCCGGATCGCCGGCAAACTCCATCGGCGTGTAGAAGCCGCCGTGGAACTGCGCGGCGATCGCGTTTTCCTTCCTGCCCTGGGCCAAAATCTCGGCGGCGAATTTTTCGGAATCGTCTTGCGGCCGATAGCCCAGAAACTTGGCGTTGGTGTTGTCCCAGCGGCTGCGCAGGTTGTTGGACACGCCGTAGACGACGACGAAATGATAGTGCGGATGATCGATGCAGCGGCGCACGAGCTGCACCATGTCGCGATGGCTGATCCAGGTGAGGAGCTGCCGCGCGTCGGTCGGCCGGTCCGGGCTGAGGAAGCTGCCGATGCGCAGGCAGGCGACGCTCAAGCCGTATTTGTCGGCATAGAGCCGGCCGAGCGCCTCGCCGAACACTTTCGAGACGCCGTAGCGGGTGTCCGGCCGCGGCAGCACGGTGTTGTCGATGCAGCGCTCGCGGCGATGAAAGCCGATGGCGTGGTTGGAGCTGGCGAATATGAGGCGCCTGACGCCGCTCCGGCGCGCCGCCTCGAAGACGTTGTAGCAGCCCTCGATGTTGAGCGGCAGCACCTTGTCCCATGCGGCCTCGGTGGATTGGCCGGCGAGATGCACGACGCAATCGATGCCGGCCGTCGCCTTCTCCATCGCCGCGATGTCGCGGATGTCGGCGCTGACGACTTCTTCGCCGCCTGTCGCGGCGCCGAGCGGCGCCACGTCGAGCAGGCGGAGCAGCGGATAGGAACCACGGAAGCCCTCGCGCAACGCCTTGCCGATCTGGCCGGCGGCGCCGGTGATGAGGATGCGTTGCATCGGGAGCCCTCCGTGGCGGTCGGCGTATTGCCGAAGTCACAATGGTTTGGACTGAAAACCACCCGCAAACAGTATCGGCGTGATGACCGGCCCAATGCAAGCGACCTGAACACAGCGACCTGAACACTGCGGAATGGATGGCGCTGTCATTTCTCCTGCCGCCGGCCTGCCGGGTTGGGCGGCCGCGCGATGTTGATCTGCGGACCGCCCGCGTGCCGCCGCGTCGCATGGTCCTGAATGGCAGACGATTGAGCGCAGCCGCCGGGCCTGCTATCGGTTTGTTGTTTGCAGGGGTGACGAACGCGAAGGCTGCACCATGGGTTTATCGCATGGAAAAGTGCCGCCGCATTTCGTTGCGATCCGTCCGGACAACGCCGCCCATAAGGACTGGATCGCGCGCAGCAGTAATCGGCGGCGGCCGGCGGCCGGCGGCGGCGCTGGCGAATATTTTTTTGGCGCGCGCGGGTGTGGGCGAAAATGGCCGAGCGGCATGACATCGTGTTTCTGTTCGACGTCGACAATACGCTGCTCGACAACGACGCCGTGCAGGCCGACCTTTCCGCGCATCTTGCCGAAAACTACGGCACCGCGGCGCGCGATCGCTACTGGGTCATCCTCAAAAACCTGGTCGACGAGCTTGGCTATGTCGATTACCTGGGCGCGCTCGAGCGCTATCGCGTCGAGGCGCTGCACCGCCCTGAAGTGCTGCGCATGTCGAGCTGGCTGGTCGATTATCCGTTTGCCGAGCGGCTGTTTCACGGCGCGCTCGACGCCGTGCGCCACGTGCAGCAATGGGGACCCGCCGTCATCCTGTCCGACGGCGACGCGGTGTTCCAGCCGCGCAAAGTCGAGCGTTCCGGGCTGTGGCGCGCCGTCGACGGCCGCGTCCTCATCTATATTCACAAGGAGCGCGAGCTGGCCTATGTGGAGCGGCTCTATCCCGCCGGCCATTACGTGCTGATCGACGACAAGCTGCGCATTCTCGAGGCGGTGAAGCGCATCTGGGGCGAGCGGGTCACCACGGTGTTCGCGAGGCAAGGGCACTATGCCTTCGATCCGCAAAGCCTGCGCTATCCGCCGGCGGACCTCGATCTTGCCAGGATCGGGGACCTGTGCGGCTGGGATTTGCAGGCGTTTCTGAAAGACCGGTAGATGCGGATTTGCTGGACGAGGGCTGCAAGTCATGGCCGTAACAATTTTGCTGATACTGGCCGCGCTGTTGGGCGCGTGCGGCATCATCCTGGCCGCGGCGGGGGCCCACGCCGCGCCCGGCGCCGGACTCGACAGCGCCGCCGATATGCTGCTGTTGCACGCCGCTGCGATGCTCGGCGGCGCCGCGCTGGCGCAGCAGGGTCTTTTATGGCGCCCGCTCGCGCTGCTCGCTCTTGCCTGCTGGATCGTCGGCGCCGTTTTGTTCGCCGGCGACATCGCGCTGCGCGCTTTTGCCGGCCATCGCCTGTTCGCCATGGCGGCGCCGAGCGGCGGCATTATTCTGATCGTCGGCTGGCTCGCGCTGGCGGCCGCCGCGCTCGGCGCGGCGCTGCGCGGCTGAAACCGTCAGTGCGAGCCACGCGCCTACGCTTGCTTGACATAGGACATAAGAGCGAAACCCGGGGCAAGCCCGGCCGCCGCTACCCGGATTTCGCTTCGCTCAATCCGGGCTTCCGCTTGCTTCGTCGCCGCTCCGGGGCTCGCAATGGCGGAACGCGCTACGGAACTGCGGCCCGCGCGTCTGTGTTGGGTGTAAGCTTGATTATCAACTGAAAGCGAACTTCCATGAGGACCAGCGCATTCTTGGCTGCCGCGTTTGCGGTCGCGATGTCGGCTGCGCCGGCCACGGCGCAGCAGCAGCAATCGGTTCTGACCTATCACGGCGATGCCGGCCGCAGCGGCAACTTCGTCGTGCCGGCGCTGACCTGGCAGAACGCCGCGTCGGTCGAGCCCGACGGCGCGTTCGCTGCGCGCGTTGACGGGCACGTTTATGCGCAGCCGCTGTACTGGACGGACCCGGCCACGCACCAGGCGCTGCTGCTTACGGCGAGCGAAAGCAACGTCGTGCAAGCCTTCGATGCGCAGAGCGGCAAGCAAGCGTGGAGAAAGTCGGTCGGCCGGCCGGTGCCGGGCGCCGCGTTGCCGTGCGGCAACATCAACCCGCTCGGCATCACCGGCACGCCGGTGATCGACCCGGCGACGCAGGCGATCTATTTCGACGCCGCGGTCGACGAAGCCGGCGGCCCGCGCCACGAAATATTCGGCCTGTCGCTCAAGGACGGCAGCATCCTGCACGGCTTTCCGGTCGACGTCGGCCGCGCGCTGCAGGGCGCCGGCCGCCGCTTCGATCCGCGCACCCAGAACCAGCGCACCGCGCTGACACTGCTCGACGGCACGATTTATGCCGGCTTTAGCGGCCATTTCGGCGATTGCGGCGATTACCACGGCTTTGTGGTCGGCGTGCCGCTGCACGATCCCGGCAAAGTGCTGAGCTTCGAGACGCGGGCGCGCGGCGGCGGCATCTGGGCGCCGGGCGGCTTTGGCGTCGTCGGCCACGACATGTTCTTTGCCACCGGCAACACCTTCGGCGCCAAGGAATGGAGCGACGGCGAAGCGGTGTTTCGCGTCGGCGCCGATCTGCACCGCAGCGACAACAAGCGCGACTTCTTCGCGCCGGCCGATTGGCGCAGCCTCGACGCCCGCGACGAAGATTTGGGCGGCAGCAATCCGTTACCGCTCGACGTCGGCAATCAGGCGCTGATCCTGGCGCTCGGCAAGGACCGCAAGGCCTATCTGCTCGACCGCAACAATCTCGGCGGCATCGGCGGCCAACTGGCCGTCGAAACCGTGTCGCGAACTCCGATCCGTACATCGCCCGCCGCTTATCCGCTCGGCAATGCCGTGATGGTCGCGTTCGAGGGACCGGGCGACCGGTGCCCGGCCATGGGCCGCGGCGGCGATTTGACCGTTCTCAAGATCGCCGCCGGCGCGCCGCTGGCCATGAACGCCGCCTGGTGCGGCGCCGTGGACGGCGGCGGTTCGCCGATGGTCACGACGACGGACGGGCACTCCAATCCGATCGTCTGGGTGCTCGGTGCCGAGGGCGACAATCGCCTGCACGCATTCCGCGGCGACACCGGCGCGCCGCTCTTCACCAGCGCCCCGTTGTCCGGGCTGCGCCATTTCCAGACCCTGATCGCGACGCAGGATCGGCTTTACGTCGGCGCTGACGGCCGCGTCTATGCGTTCAAAATAAAGTAGGTGGGCGCGCTCGGCGGCGCGCCTCCCGCAGCCGCGGGCTTTGCGTGGCCGGGCCGTGCCGGCGTAGTAAGGAGGCGGCCAATCCGACGCAGTCCCTGAGCATCATGGACGACGCCACAAAACCGGACACGACCGGCTTCCGCTTTATCGGCAAGCCGCTGCCGCGCAAGGAGGACGAGCGGCTCGTCACCGGGCGCGGCTGCTTCACCGACGATTTCAACCTCGACAGCCAAACCTATGCGGCGATGGTGCGCTCGCTGCATCCGCATGCGCGTATTGTCGGCATCGATGTTGCGGCGGCAAAGACCATGCCCGGCGTGCTCGGCGTGTTCATCGGCGCCGATTGCGCCGCCGCTGGGCTTGCGCCAATTCCGCACGATCCGGTGCCGAAGACCAAATTCGACATGAAGCTCGCCGCCCCCGGCGGCGGCGCCGTGTTCGTCGGTCCGCATACGCTGTTGCCGGCCGATAGGGTGCGCCATGTCGGCGAGGCGGTGGCGATGGTGGTTGCCGCGACCAAGGCGCAGGCGCTCGACGCGGCCGAAGCCGTGGCAGTGCACTACGACGAGCTGCCGTTCGTGCTGCACTCCGAAGCAGCGATGCGGCCCGGCGCGCCGGCTCTGTGGGACGAAGTGCCGGACAACGTCCTGGTCGAAACGTTGTTCGGCGACGCCGAGGCGACGGACCGCGCCTTTACGCGGGCCGCGCACGTCATCGCGCGCGACTTTCATATCGGCCGTGTCACCGGCGTGCCGCTCGAGCCGCGCGCGGCGCTTGGCGCCTACGATGCGGCGACCGGCCGCTACACGCTCTATGCCGGCTCGGGCGGCGCGGTACGGCAGAAGAGCGAGCTCGCCACGGTGCTCGGCATCCCGCCGCAAACATTGCGCGTGCTGTCGCGCGACGTCGGCGGCAATTTCGGCACCCGCAACCGCGTCTTCGTCGAGTTCGGCCTGGTGCTGTGGGCGGCGAAGAAAATCGGCCGGCCGGTGAAATTCACCGCGACCCGTTCCGAAGCTTTTGTCAGCGACTATCAGGGCCGCGACCTCGTCACCAAAGTCGAGCTGGCGCTCGACGGCGACGGCAAATTCCTGGCCATGCGCGCCACCAATATCAGCAATGTCGGCGCGCGCTGCGTGTCGCTGTCGCCGTTGAGCAAGGGCGCGGGCCTCGTTACCGGCCCATACGCCATCCCGGCGGCGCACCTGCGCGCGCTGGCGGTGTTCACCAACACCACGCCGACCAACGCCTATCGCAGCTCCGGCCGGCCCGAGGTGACGTTCGCCATCGAGCGCTTGGTCGACGCCGCCGCAGACGAACTCGGCATCGACCGCATCGCGCTCCGCCGCAAGAATCTCATCCGCGGCGAAGCGATGCCGTACCGCAATGCCGTCGGCATGACCTACGACAGCGGCCGTTACGCTGAGAACATGGATTGGGCGATGGCGATCGCCGACTGGAAAGGCTTTCCAGCCCGCCGCCGCGA
This sequence comes from Xanthobacteraceae bacterium, assembly GCA_030038995.1. Taxonomy (GTDB): domain Bacteria; phylum Pseudomonadota; class Alphaproteobacteria; order Rhizobiales; family Xanthobacteraceae; genus BOG-931. The sequence goes on along the minus strand of JASHQS010000176.1, from coordinate 38,445 downwards.
CGCCAGGCGTCGCGGCAAGCTTCTGGGGCGCGGCCTCGCCAATTACGTCGAATCCTCGATCGGCGCGCCGCGCGAGCAGGCGCGCATCAGGGTGCAGCCGGAAGGGCGCGTCGACGTCGTCATCGGCACGCAGCCGAGCGGGCAGGGCCACGAGACCAGCTTTGCGCAAGTCGTCTCCGACCTGTTGCACGTGCCGGCCGAGAGCGTGCGCATCATTCTCGGCGACACCGACGTGGTGAAGGTCGGCGGCGGCTCGCATTCCGGCCGCTCCATGCGCCACGCGGCGACCGTGTTCGCCAAGGCGGCGGCTGCGCTGATCGCCAAGGCCAAGGCGATCGCCGCGCTCGCCACGGGCAGCACGCCGGAGCACGTGTCGTTCGACGACGGCCGCTTTGCCACGCGCGAAACCAACCGCACCTTCGATTTCTTCGAGCTGGCGCAGGAGGCGGCGCGGCTTTCGCTGCCCGACGAACTGAAAGACGGCCTCGCGGTGGTTGCCGACAACGAGATGCACGAGCCGGTGTTCCCCAACGGCACCGCGATCTGCGAGGTCGAAGTCGATGCCGAGACCGGCGAGGTCAAGATCACGCGCTATGCCTGCGTCGACGATGTCGGCCGCTGCATCAATCCGCTGATCGTGCACGGCCAAACCCATGGCGCGGTCGCCCAGGGCGTCGGCCAGGCGATGTGGGAACAAATCTTCCTCGATGCGGATTCGGGCCAGCCGCTCACCGGCTCGTTGATGGATTACGGCATGCCGCGCGCCGACACGCTACCGGCGTTCCGAACCGAAATCGCCGAGGTGCTGTCGCCCACCAACCCGCTCGGCATCAAGGCCGCCGGCGAAGGCGGCACCACGGCGGCGCCGGTCGTCGTGGTCAGCGCGGTGCTCGACGCGCTGCGCGAATTCGGCGTGCGCGATCTGACGATGCCGTTGACGCCGGACAAGGTGTGGGACGCGATCCGGCAGGCGCAAAGGGCGCGTGCTGATACTGAATCTGCTGGATGAGTTCATCTGCTGGATGAGTTCATCTGCTGGATGAGTTCCGCCCGGCGAGTGCGGCCTGGAACCGCCCTCACCAAATGAATTATCGCACGGCGGGATGGAACTAGCGCATGTTCCGCTCCGATCGAATCGCGACTCCTCGGTTCGTCATTGCCGGGCTTGACCCGGCAATCCATGCTGCGTCGGGGCCGCATGGATGCGCGGGTCAAGCCCGCGCATGACGGGGAAGTGGCGCTACATGAGCGGGATCTGCTCTAGACGCACAAGCACGGGCAGTTTGCCGCACATGGTAACACTAATACGTGATCCGTGGTGCATCCGCGTTGCATCCGCGAACCAGAAGACTATGTACCGCGCATTAGGCCGGCCGGGCGGCTCCCCCCATCCCCCGACACCCCGCCGTCCGGCCCCATAAGCCTAAAGTTGAGGCAACGACTCGAAGAACCCCAGGCGCGTACCCTGCTTGGGGTTCTTTTTTGTGGCAGCCGCGCGTAGCGTCGCCAAGGCTTTGAAGACTCTCAGTTCTTGGCCAAGTCGCCGAGCAGGCTGGCGGCCACGGAAAGCTTCGACACCGTCAATCCCGACCCGGCAATCTCGTGGATGGCCGCGCGCACGCGCTCCACTTCGGCGCGGCGCGGCGCCACCCATGCCTCCACCGCCGCGGCGCCGACCGCGCCGCCGCCGACCATCGCGGCGGTGAGCCGGCGCTCGGCTTCGCCGATCGAGTCACGCGCGCGGTCGAGCGCCAGCCGGTCGAAATAATCGCCGACCGCGATGGCGCGGGCGGCGCTGGCGATGCGGTCGAGGCGGAAGAACGCGCCGGCGGCAAAATAGCTCGACGCGACCTCGCCGATCGGCTTTGCGGTGCGGTCGGCGACCAGCACGATGTCCGGCGCCGCGGCGAGCGGGCCGAGGTCGGCGATGCGGCCGGCGAGCGGCTCGGGGACGCCGGCGGCGACAAATTCGCTCCGCCGCGCCGCGCGCGCCCGCAAGCCGTCCGCGGAGAGCGCGCCATGAAGGCACGTCGCCACCGCATCGACGCCGTCGCGATAATGGCTCACCACCTCGGCGAGACCCTTGGTGACATCGACGTTGCGCAGGAACCAGACGATGCGGTCGAGCAGCAGATCCTGCACCGCGGCATAGAGGTCGAGCTGCGCCTTGCCGGAGATTTTATTGTCGAGTTCGTCGATGGCGCTGTTGAGCGCCGACATCGCGTAGCTGTCGCGCACCGCGGCGAATGCCCAGGCGATGGCGGCGGGCGCGGCGCCGGTCTGGTCGGCGATGCGCACCACGAGCGACGGCCCGCCGCGGTTGATCATCGAGTTGCCGAGCTGGGTTGCGATGATCTCGCGGCGCAGCCGATGATGTTCCAGCGCATCCGGGAAACGCTCGACGATCGCCTTCGGGAAATAGCGGACCATTTCGCGGCCGAGATACGGATCGTCCGGCACCGCCGATTCCAGCAGGTCCTCGTAGAGCGACAGTTTGGCATGGGCGAGCAGCACGGCGAGTTCCGGCCGCGTGAACGGCTGCGAGCGGCGCTGGCGCTCGGCGAGCGCGGCGTCGTCGGGCAGGTATTCGACCGCGCGGTCGAGCATTTGCCGCGCTTCCAGATGTTGGATGAGCCGCTGCAGAAAGCCGAAATCCTCCATGCCGCGCCGCTCGGCGAGCGAGATGGCGAGCGGCTGCAGGTCATTGTTGCGCAATACCAGCGCGGCGACGTCGTCGGTCATGGCGGCGAGCAGCGCGTCGCGCTCGCGGAGCGCGAGGCGGCCGTCGCGCAGCGGGATGCTGAGCGCGATCTTGATGTTGACCTCGACGTCGGAGGTGTTGACGCCGGCGGAATTGTCGATGGCGTCGGTGTTGAGCCTGATACCGCGCGCTGCCGCCTCGACGCGCCCGCGCTGCGTCATGCCGAGATTGGCGCCTTCGCCGATCACCTTGCAGCGCAGCTCGGCGCCGGCAACGCGGATCGCGTCGTTGGCGCGGTCGCCGACGGATTCATCGGTCTCGTCGGCGGCGCGCACGTAGGTGCCGATGCCGCCGAAGTAGATGAGATCGACGGGCGTCCTGAGGATGGCGCGCATCAGTTCATGCGGCGTGAGGTGTTCGCCGACGCCGAACAGCTTCTGCGCCTGCGGCGACGGCCGGATGTCCTTGGCGGCGCGCGAATAGATGCCGCCGCCCGGTGACAACAAGCTCTTGTCGAAGTCCTGCCAGCTTGAGCGCGGCAGCCCGAACAGCCGCCGGCGTTCGGCAAAGCTGCGTTCGGCATCCGGCTCCGGATCGATGAAGATGTCGCGGTGATCGAACGCGGCGACGAGCCGGATCGTCTTCTCGCGCAGCATGCCGTTGCCGAACACGTCGCCCGACATGTCGCCGACGCCGACCACGGTGAACGGCCGCGCCGCAATGTCGATATCCATCTCGCGGAAGTGTCGTTTGACCGATTCCCAGGCGCCGCGCGCGGTGATGCCGATCTTCTTGTGGTCGTAACCGGCCGAGCCGCCGGAGGCGAAGGCGTCGCCGAGCCAGTAATCGTGGGCCGCCGCAAGCTCGTTGGCGATATCGGAGAACGCCGCCGTGCCCTTGTCGGCAGCAACGACGAGATACGGATCGTCGCCGTCGCGGCGTACCACGTTGGCCGGCGGAATGACGCCGGTGCTGCCGAGCCCGATATTGTCGGTGATGTCGAGCAGCGTGGAGATGAAGATCCTGTAGGTGGCGACGCCTTCGGCCTGGATCGCCTCGCGCGTATCGCCCGGCTTGAGGTGTTTGGGCACGAAGCCGCCCTTGGCGCCGACCGGCACGATCACCGCGTTCTTGACGTTCTGCGCCTTGACCAGGCCCAAAATCTCGGTGCGAAAATCCTGCGGCCGGTCCGACCAGCGGATACCGCCGCGCGCGACCTTGCCGAAGCGCAAGTGCAGCGCCTCGACGCGCGGCGAGTAGACGAACACCTCGTAGAGCGGCCGCGGCAGGGGCATGCCGTCGATCTTGCGGCTTGCGAATTTGATCGCGATCGGCTCCTTGGCGCCGCCGTTCTCATCGACCTGATAGAAATTGGTGCGGACCGCGGCCGTCACCGCGTTGAGGAAGTGGCGCAGGATGCGGTCCTCGTCGAGGCTCGACACGGCCTGCAACGCCGTCTCGATCGTCGCCGAGATGGCCGCCTCGTTGGCCGCGCGTGTCGCTTCGGCCACGGCGCGGCGCGGCGCGAACCGGACGTGAAACAGCGCCACGATCGCGGCGGCGATGCGCGGGTGCCGGCGCAGCGTGCCCCACATGTAGTCTTGCGAATAGGGCACGCGAATTTGCCGCAGAAAGCGCGAAATGGTGCGGACCACCGCGACGTTGCGCCATGCCAGGCCGGCCGCGAGTACCAGCGCGTTGTAGCCGTCGTTCTCGGCGGCGCCTGCCATCACCGCGAGAAAGCACGCTTCGAGCTGATCCTTGCGCGCGGCAAGCTCGATCGCCTCGCCCGAGGCGGTCTCGAGCGTCATGTCGTGAAACCACACCGCGGCGGCGCCGTGCGGGCGGATCGGATAGGTCCGCTCGTCGACCACGCGAAAACCCATGTTTTCCAGAACCGGCACGCGCTCGGACAGCGGGATCGGCCGCCCCAGGCTGAAAACCTTCAGGCCGGCGGCTGCCGGCGTCATCGCCGCATCGCGATAGAGATCGACGCCCAGCGGATGCGCCGGCGACAGCGCCTCGATGAGGCTTATGTCGGCAAGCGCGATCGCCGCCGGATAAATCTCGCGATAGTCGATCGGAAAGGCGTCGCGATAACGGGCGAACAGCGCGCGCGCCGCGTCGGCCCGGCGCCCGGCATCGATCGCCTCTTCGAGGCCATCGACCCAACTGCGCACGATCGCTTCGACCGCGCGGTCGAGCTCGGCCGCATCCGGATTGGGCGTCGCGCCCTCGTAGCGGCCGATGATGAAGTGGACGCGCACCAGCGGGCCTTCGGTGAAGAACGGATAGAAGGCGCGCAGCCGCCCCTTGTAGGTTGCGGCAAGGTAGTCGCCGATCTGCGCCCGCACCCGGCTGTCGTAGCGGTCGCGCGGCACGAAGACCAGAATCGAGACGAAGCGGTCGAAACGGTCGCGCCGCGGCAGCACGCGCACCCGCGGCCGCTCGTCGAGCTGCAGGATCGTCAGCGCGAAGCGGTACAGCGTGTCTTCGTCGATCTGAAACAATTCGTCGCGCGGATAGGTCTCCAGCACGTTGACCAGCGCCTTGCCGGAATGACTGCGCGCATCGAAGCCAGCGCGGCGGATGATGTGATCGACCTTGCGGCGCAGATACGGAATGGCGCGGGTCGAGCGCGTATAGGCGGTCGAGGTGAACAGCCCGCAGAACCGCCGCTCGCCGATCAGCCGGCCCTCGGCGTCGAAGCGCTTGACGCCGACATAGTCCATGTTGACGCGGCGGTGAATGCGCGCGCGCACCGCCGTCTTGGCGACGATGAGGAGCCGCGGCTCTTCGAGGAATTCGCGGATCTCCGGGGTGATGCTGACGAGCTGGTTGCCGCGGCGCAGCAGCCGCATCTGCCGCGAGCGAAGGAGGCCGAGTCCGGTGTCGAACATCGGCTGCAGCGCCTGCTCGTCGTCGGTGTAGGCATAGTCGCGCGAGCCGAGCAGGGTGAAATTGTCGCCGGCCAGCCACTCGAGAAACTGCACCGCCTCGGCGATCTCGTCGACCGGCAGCGGCGGCGGATTCGTTCTTAGATCGGCAATGATCGCGCGCGCGCGCGTGAGCATCGGCTGCCAGTCCTGCACGCAGACGCGGATCTCGCCGAGAATGTCTTCAAGCGCGCGGGCGACCTCCGCCATCACGGCGGCGTCTTCCAGGCCGTCGATGTGGATGTGAATAAAACTTTCGCGGCGGCCCTCGCCGCGGCGGCCGGCTTCGAAGCCGACGAGCGCTCCAGCATCATTGCGCTCGACCAAAAACACCGGATGCACCAGGAACGAAACGGCGAGGCCGCGTTCGTTGAGCTCGCCGAGAACCGAATCGACCAGGAACGGCATGTCGTCGTTGACGATGTCGAGCGCCGCTACGCCCGCGATCATGCCGGCCGGCGCAAGCCGCACCTTGGCGGTCGCCGGCAGGCGCTCGGCAAAGCACGCCCAGGCATGATCGGCGATCGCGGCGAGCTGGTCGGGCCGGTAGCGCTGCAAATCCTCCGGTGCGGCGCGGCCGAAAAATTTGCCGAGAAAATCGGCAGGGACGCCGGGTTCGCGCAGCGCCAGCGCCGCGGCCGCCGCGCCGAGGAGCGAGGGAGCGTTAAGGGCCTCGTCGCTATGGGTGTCCTGGATAGCCATGCGCGCTCCGCGCTGCGATTCGTTCTGCCAATCATACCCGCGCGGCGCGCATATCCGCTACGGCGAGTTTATACTTGTCGCCGTCATTCCGGATCGCCGCGAAGCGGCGAGTCCGGAATCCATAAGCCCAGCGCGGGGGTTATGGATTCCGGGCTCCTCGCTTCGCTCGGCCCCGGAATGACGATTCCATATCAAAGGGGTCCCTATGGCCAAGCAACCCAATCGCAAAGCCCGGCCGGCGACCGCGCGGCCGAGTGCCGCGGCCGGCGACGACACCACGGTCACGGCGCTGGCGCTCGAACCGGCGCCGCTGTCGCCCGAGATGGCGGCCTATTTTGCCAAATGCGAAGAAAAACTCGGCTTCGTGCCCAACGTGCTGACGGCCTACGCCTTCGACATGGCGAAGCTCGCCGCGTTCGTCGCCATGTACAACGATCTGATGCTGGCGCCGTCCGGCCTGAGCAAGCTCGAGCGCGAGATGATCGCGGTCGCGGTCTCGGCGCAGAACCGCTGCTATTATTGCCTGGTCGCCCACGGCGCCGCGGTGCGCCAGCTCGCCGGCGATCCGGTGCTCGGCGAATTGATGGCGATGAACTATCGCGCCGCACGGCTGTCGGCCCGCGAGCGCGCCATGCTCGATTTCGCCGTCAAGCTGACTGCCGAGCCGTGGCTCGTCGAGGAAGACGACCGCGCGGCGCTGCGCCGCGCCGGCTTTTCCGACCGCGACATCTGGGACATCGCCGCGGTGGCCGGCTTCTTCAACATGACGAACCGCGTCGCCGCGGCGACCGACATGCGGCCGAACAGCGTCTACCACGCGCAGGCGAGGTGACAGAGCTCGAATCACCTGTCGCGGCGCTGTCGCGCTCAATGGGCGCCGGCAAGATCATCTGCGCCTTTGACGCCGCTTCCGGCCGGCGCTGATTCTGGAAAATCTAGATTTGGCCGCATTCGCAGTGATAGCATGACCGGATCGTGCGGCCGGGGGAACGCCATGCCAGCCCCATCGCGGAGCGCTTGCGGACTGCTCGTCGTCGGTCTGCTCGGCATTGGCGTTGTTGTTTCCTCAGCCGCGACCGCCGAAGCCAAGCCGCCGGCCAAACGCGTCGTGCAGCATCAACGCGCCGCGCCGCGTCCGCCTGCCTTCTGGCGAGGTCTGCCCCGGCAACAAAATTTCGGACGTCGCATGGGGCCGGGAAACAATCAGCAGCGCGGCAACGGTTTGGCGATCGGCCGGCCGCCGTTCGGCCGGCAACCGCGCAACGCGTCAGCTTCTTTTTCGAACGGCCCGAATGGCGGCGCCCTCGGTCCGCGAGCGCGCCCATTCATGACGGTGCCGTCGTGGCGGACCGGGACGGCGCGCATGCCCGACGCGGGCCGCCGGTTGTCCGCGGCGTCGGCGCCGCCGATGGGGTCGCGCCAGCAATTCTTCGGCCGCGGCAATGCCCGCATCGGCAGCCTCGCCAACGGCGGCCGGGGCGGCAACGGCGCGCCGCCGGGCCGGCGTCTGATCGACATGCGCGTCATGCCGCTGCCGCCCGGTTCGGGCCTGCCGCCGATCGGCGAAACGCGCTTCCGCTCCAACGAAGTCGTGTTGCAGTTTGCCGCCGCCAAGACGCCGCAAGAGATCGCCGCCATCGCCCAGCGCCTCGGCCTTGCCATCGAGGCGCAGCAGACAATCGGCGCGCTGCGCCGCACCGTCTATACGTTGCGCATCAATAACGGACGGCCGGTCGCCGACGTGATCCGCCAGATCGACGCTGCCGGGCTCAACGCCTCGGCGCAGCCGAACTATACCTATGGTCTCACTCAGGTTCAGGGCGCGGGTCGCAGTGAAGATCAAGGCGGCGCCGACCGCGGCGAGCCGGCGCAATACGTCGTGGCGAAACTGCACCTTAACGCCGCGCACCGGATCACCACGGGCAACGACGTCCTCATCGCCTTGATCGACTCGCGCGTCGACACCAGGCAACCCGACTTCGCCGGCAGGATCGCCGGCACTTACGACGCCGGCTGCGGCGCCGGCGCGCCGCCTGACGCGCATGGCACCGGCATGGCCGGTGCCATCGCCTCTTACGTCGGCCTTGTGGGCGTCGCGCCGAGCGCCAGGATCATGGCGATCTGCGCCTTTGCCGGAACCGGAACGCCCGAGGCGACGTCGGCCAAAATCATCCGCGGCGTCGATTATGCGATCCAGCATGGCGCCAAGATCATCAACATGAGCTTTGCCGGCCCGCACGATCCGGCGCTGGCGCAGGAGCTGCAGGTCGCCCGCGAGAAGGGCATCCTGATCGTGGCCGCCGCCGGCAACGCCGGCGCGCAATCGCCGCCGCTTTATCCGGGCGCCGATCCGAACGTCATGGCCGTCACCGCGACCGACGAGCACGATCGCCTGTTTTCCGACGCCAACCAGGGCTCTTATGTCGCGGTCGCGGCGCCGGGCGTGAATGTTCTGGTGCCGGCACCCGACGGCGGCGTGCAGCTCACGACCGGCACCTCGGTGGCGAGCGCCCATGTCAGCGGCGTCGCGGCTTTGTTGCTGGCGGAGGAGCCGTCGCGCACGCCGGAGGAAATTCGCGCCATTCTCGTGGACACCGCCAAGCACCTCGGATCGAACGGCATCAACCCGCAGTTCGGCGCCGGTCTTGTCGATCCGCTCAAGGCGTTGCGCTCGGCGTCCGAAATCGTCGGCCAGATGTCCGTCCCTGCGGCGCCCGCGCCGGAATCGCACTGATACGCGCCGCAGCCTGCTAGAGATGCCCCGACAGATCGCGGATCGTCGGCTTCACTCCGGAGAGCGGGTTGGTCGGGTCCCATTGGTAGCGCAGCGTCTCGAAGCGCATCGCGCGGGCATCGACCATGACCAGGCGTCCGACCAAGCCTTCGCCGAAGCCGACGATCTCGCGAATGATTTCGAGCGCCATCATCGAGCCGATGACGCCGGCGAGCGCGCCCAAGACGCCGGCCTCGGCGCAAGCCGGCACGCTGCCCGGCGGCGGCGGTTCGGGAAACAGGCAGCGATAGGTCGGATTGGGCCTGCCGTCGGCGCCGCGCTCGTGGGCGCGGATCGTGGTCAATGTGGCATCGAAGCTGCCGAGCGCCGCGGTCACCAGCGGCTTTTTGGCGAAATAGCAGGCGTCGGAGACGAGATAGCGCGTGGCGAAATTATCCGAGCCGTCGGCGACGATGTCGTAGCGGCTGATCAGGTCGAGCGCATTGCCGGCGTCAAGGCGCGTGCCATGCGGCTCGACGGCGACGTGCGGATTGAGCCGGCGGACAGTTGCGGCGGCGCTCTCGACTTTCGGCACGCCGACGTCGGCCGTTTCGTGAATCACTTGCCGCTGCAAATTCGACAGCGTGACCACGTCGTCGTCGATCACCCCGAGCGTGCCGACGCCGGCGGCGGCGAGATAGAGCAGCACCGGCGCGCCCAGCCCGCCGGCGCCGATCACCAGCACGCGGGCACGGCCGAGCGCGGCCTGGCCTGGCCCGCCGACCTCGTGCAGCACGATGTGCCGCGCATAGCGTTCAAGTTCCTCGGCGCTGAGCATGGCGTATCTTTCGTGCAACCGAACGCCCGATGGGCGAGCCCGTCAAGCGGCAGCCCGTTACGCGGTCGTTGCCAAATTGCGCCGGCGCCTCGTTCGGCTATCCTTTCCTCATTCGCCGGGTGCCGGGATGAACACGAAGGTGACGGCCATCATCGTCGCTGTTGCGCTGGCGAGCGCGCCAGCGGCGGCGCTGGCGCGGCCGGTCAAGGGGCGCAAGCCGAGCGGCCAAGCTGCGGCGCACGTTGCCGGCAAAGCGGCGTCGAAAAAGCCTAGCGCGAAAAAACTCCCGGCGGCGATCGCCAAGGCTTACGCGGCGCTGCCGGCGGCCGAACAGCTTGCCGTCCAAGCAAACCTCGCCTGGATCGGCGACTACGAGGGGCTTCCCGGCGCCGACATCGACGACCGGACGATCGCGGCCGTAAAACTTTTTCAGCAGAGTCACAACGGCAAGGAAACCGGCATTCTCGACCAGGAGCAGCGCGCGCAACTCGCCGCGCTGGCGGCCGGACCGCAGCAGGCGGTGGGCTGGCGCTTGATCGAGGATCCGGCGACCGGCGCGCGGTTCGGTTTGCCGGAAAAACTCGTGGCGCCCGCCGGCGTGTCGCTGACCGGCAGCCGCTGGCGTTCCGGACGCGGCCAGATCGAGATCGAAACTTTTCGCTTGCGCGAGGCATCGCTGCCGGCGCTGTTCGATCAGGAAAAGAAGAGGCCGCGCACGCGCCACGCCGAAGCGAGCGCGCTCAATGCCGACTGGTTCGTCATGGCCGGCACCCAGGGCCTGAAAAACGTCGTGGTCCGCGCCGACTCAAGCGGCAGCGAAATCCGCGGCATCACCATTCTGTACGATCAGGCGAATGCGGGCCTGATGATGCCGGCGGCGATCGCGATGGCCGACTCGTTTTTGGGTTTTCCCGACCCGAATGCGGGGCCACCGCCGGGACAGCGCGCCGCGGTCGCGTACGGCACCGCGATCGTGGCCGATCGCAGCGGTGCTCTTGTCGCGTCGCGGCAAATCACCTCCGACTGCGAGTCCATCACGGTGCCGGGATTCGGCCACGCGGTGTGGATTGCGGATGACGGCGCCGACGATCTCGCGTTGCTCCGGCTCTACGGTGCGCGCAATCTTGCGCCGGCGCCGCTCGCCGGCGCAGCCGGTGAAAGCGATGCTCTCACGCTGATCGGCGTCGCCGATCCGCGGGCGCAGCACGGCGGTGACGCGGTGACGCATGCCGCGGCGCATCGCGGCGGCCAAGTCGTCGAACCGACACCGCCGCCGGGTTTTTCCGGCGCCGCGGCAGTCGATGCGCAGGGCAATGTTGCTGGCGTCGTCGAATTGAAATCACAGCTCGCCGCCGGATCGACCGCGTCCGGCAATCAGTCGATTCTCATTCCGGCCGCCGCAATACGCGCGTTTTTAACGGCGCACGGCATTACGCCTGCGACCGGGCCGGGTGCGACGGATCAGTCCGTCGTGCGGGTGATCTGCGTGAGAAAATCGTATTGATCGATTCGAGCTGCGTTTCCCGGGCGCAGCGCAGCAAAAGCACGTTCACGCGCGTCTTCGACGCGCTATGGCGTAGCGAAGTGGTGCGCTGCAGACCCGGGATCGTTACGAACGCCGGAGTTTGGCACGATCCCGGATCAGCGGTGCACCGCTTCGCGCTGCACCGCATCCGGGAAACGAACTTCTTAGCGGTTACGCGCTATTTGTTCTCGAATTTCGCCGCCCGCTTTTCGACAAACGCCTTCATGCCTTCTTTCTGGTCGCGGGTCGCGAACAGCGCATGAAAGACCCGCCGCTCGAAGCGGATGCCTTCGGCGAGCGAGGTTTCGAAGGCGCGGCTGACCGCCTCCTTGGCGGCCAGCACCGACGGCCGCGACATGGCGGCGATGGTTTCGGCGATTTTGAGCGCTTCGTCGAGCAGGCTTGCCAGCGGCACGACGCGCGCGACCAGGCCGCAGCGCTCGGCTTCGGCGGCGTCCATCATGCGGCCGGTGAGGATCAGATCCATCGCCTTCGCCTTGCCGACCGCATGGGTGAGCCGCTGCGTGCCGCCGATGCCCGGAATGATGCCGAGCTTGATCTCCGGCTGACCGAATTTGGCGTTGTCGGCGGCGATGACGATGTCGCATTGCTGCGCCAGCTCGCAGCCGCCGCCGAGCGCAAAGCCCGCAACCGCGGCGATTACCGGTTTGCGCGCCGCGGCGACGCGGTGCCACGCCGCGATGAAGTCGGCGAAGAACACCTCGGTGAACGTCTTATCCGCCATCTCCTTGATGTCGGCGCCGGCCGCGAACGCCTTGTCGGAGCCGGTGATGACCATGCAGCCGATTGCGTCGTCGGCCTCGAAGGCGTCGACCGCCGCCGCCAGCTCGCGCATCAGCGCGCTGTTGAGCGCATTGAGCGCGGCCGGCCGGTTGAGCCGGATCAGGCCGACGCGACCGCGCCGCTCGACGATGATGTGCTCGGTGCTCATGGCTCGACCCCGCGGCTTTGCTGCCTATGAATGACCGTCATCACTTCTGACACGTCGGACAATAAAACGTCGAGCGGCCGTTCTGCACGATGCGCTTGACCGTGCCGCTGCAGCCTTCCGTGCGGCACGGCTCGCCTTCGCGGTCATAGACGCGGAAATGATGCTGAAACATGCCGAGCCCGCCGTCGGTCAGCTTGTGGTCGCGCAGCGACGAGCCGCCGTCCCTGATGGCGTCGGTCAGCACGTGCTTGATCGCTTCGACCAAGTGCTCGGCGCGTTCGTTCGGCGCGCCGCTTGGCGTGGCGATGGTCGCGGCGAGGCGCTTGGGCGACAGCCGCGCGCGGTGCAGCGCCTCGCAGACGTAGATGTTGCCGAGCCCGGCAACGACGCGCTGGTCGATGAGCGCCGCCTTCAAGCTCGTCTTCTTGCCCCGGCAGGCGCGCGCCAGCATGGCGGCGTCAAAGGCGTTGCCGAGCGGCTCGGGCCCGAGCCCGCGCAACAGCGGCTCGGCATCGAGATTTGGCCGCGGCACGATCTTCATTGAGCCGAAGCGGCGCGGATCGTTGAAGGTCACGATCGCGCCCGAACTCATGTGAAACGCCACGTGGTCGTGGGTCGCGTGCTGGGCGCGCTCGTGGTAATAGCGGCCGAGCGCCGCCTGGCCGCCTGTTTTTTGTTTTGGGCGAAACACATGAAACGAGCCGGACATGCCGAGATGCATGATCAGCACGTCGCCCGACGACAAGTCGGCCAACAGATATTTGGCGCGGCGACCGAGCCCGGTGACGGTCTTGCCTTCGAGACGGCGCACAAAGTCCTTGGCCAGCGGCCAGCGCAGGTCGCCGCGATGCACGTCGACTTTGGCAAAACGCGCGCCTTCCATCGCCGGCTGCAAGCCGCGGCGCACGGTTTCCACTTCGGGCAGTTCGGGCATCGCTCAATTCAGCTAAGGCGGCAGCGCAAACATGGTTAACGCCGACACATAGCGTCGTCGGCGCCGTCGCGCTATGGTTATGCGCGGAAGGAAGACATAGCAGAGACCGATGGCAGACACCGCTCATTTCGGCGCGCGCCAAGTGCCGCTTGGCGACAAGCAGGCGCTGGTCGACGGCGTGTTCCGCAGCGTGGCGCGGCGTTACGACCTGATGAACGACTTGATGTCGTTCGGCCTGCACCGGGCCTGGAAGGACGCGCTGGTCACCGCGGTCGATCCGCCCCGGAACGGCCCGTTCGCCCATCTCGATATCGCCGGCGGCACCGGCGACGTCGGCTTGCGGGTGCTCGCGGCCGGCGGCGAGCAGACCCGCGTCACCATCTGCGACATCAATCCCGACATGCTCGCCATCGGCCGCGAGCGCGCCGCGCGGAAAGGGCTAGGCAAAGCGCTCGTTTTCATCGAAGCCAACGCCGAAGCGCTGCCGTTCGCCGACCGCAGCTTCGACGCCGCCTCTATCGCGTTCGGCATCCGCAACGTGGCGCGCATCGACGCGGCGCTGGCCGAAACGTTTCGCGTGCTGAAAATCGGCGGCAAATTCCTCTGTCTCGAATTCTCCGCGGTCGACGTACCCGGCCTCGACCGGCTGTACGACCTGTACTCGTTCAACGTCATCCCGGCGCTGGGCCGCGTCGTCGCCGGCGACGCCGAATCGTATCGGTATCTCGTCGAATCGATCCGCCGCTTTGCCAACCCGCAAGCCTTCGCAGCCATGCTGCGCGCGGCGGGCTTTGCCCGCGTCACGCATAAAACCATGAGCGGCGGCATCGTGGCGCTGCATTGCGGCTGGCGCTTGTGATCAGCAATTTGGATGATCGGTTCTCCTTCCGCTCGTCCCCGCGAAAGCGGGGACCCAGTTCTTTCGAACTCTGGATTCCCGCTTTCGCGGGAATGAGCGGAATCCATCGACTGGATACCATATGATCAGCGGCCCAGCGCATCTCGTTCGGCTTGCCCGCGCCGGCTTCGTGTTCGCCCGCGAGGGCGTTTTCGGCCTCATCGATCCGGCGCTCGTACCGGGGCCGGCGCGGCTCGGCCTGCGGCTCGCGCGCCTTTTGGAGCGGCCGAGCCGCGGCAGCGCGGAGGCGCGGCTGTCGACGGCGTTGACGCGGCTCGGCCCGAGCTACGTCAAGCTCGGCCAGTTCTTGGCAACCCGGCCCGACGTGGTCGGCGTGGCGCTCGCCCGCGACCTCGAACGCCTGCAGGACCAGATGCCGCCGTTCCCGCAAGCCGAGGCCGAGGCTGCGGTCGCCGCCTCGCTCGACCGGCCGATCGGCGCGGTGTTCGCAAGCTTCGGTTCGCCGGTCGCCGCTGCCTCGATCGCCCAGGTGCACCGCGCCGAAGTCGCGACCGCGACCGGCCGCCGCTCTGTCGCCGTCAAGGTGCTGCGGCCCAATATCGAGCAGCGCTTTCACGCCGACCTGCGCGCCTTCACCTTCGCGGCACGCCACGCCGAGGCGTACTCCGCCGAAGCGCGCCGGCTGCGCCTTGTCGAAGTCGTCGAAACCCTGCGCCGCTCGGTCCTGGTCGAGATGGACTTTCGGCTCGAGGCGGCGGCGCTCTCCGAAATGGCCGAGAACACCAAGGCCGATCCGGATTTCCGCGTGCCCACGGTGGATTGGGACCGCACCAGCAAGGAAGTTTTGACGCTGGAATGGATCGACGCCACGCCGCTGTCCGACCGCGCCGCGCTGCAAGAGAAGGGTTTTGACCTGCGCCGACTGGCCCGCGCCCTGATCCAGACCTTTCTGCGCCACGCGCTGCGCGACGGTTTTTTTCATGCCGACATGCATCCCGGCAATCTGTTCGTCGACCACGAGGCCCGGCTGATCGCGGTGGATTTCGGCATCATGGGCCGGCTCGGCGTCAAGGAACGGTTGTTCCTCGCCGAGATTCTGCACGGCTTCATCACCCGCGATTATCACCGCGTCGCCGAGGTGCATTTCGAAGCCGGCTACGTGCCGCGCCATCACTCGGTGGAAAATTTCGCCCAGGCGATCCGCGCCATCGGCGAGCCGATCCACAGCCGCACCGCCGAGGAAATCTCCATGGCGCGGCTGCTCACCCTGTTGTTCGAAGTCACCGGCATTTTCGACATGCGCACGCGGCCGGAACTGCTGCTGCTGCAGAAGACCATGGTGGTGGTCGAGGGCGTGGCGCGCTCGATGGATCCCAAGCTCGACATGTGGAGCACCGCCGAACCCGTGGTCGGCGAGTGGATCGCGCGGCATCTCGGCCCCGCCGGCAAGCTGGAGAACGCAACGGAGGGCGCGCTCGAACTCGGCCGCTTCGCCGGCAACCTGCCCGGCCTGTTGACCCGCGGCGCTCGCCTGCTCGACCAGCTCGACGATATGACTCGCGACGGCCTGGTGTTGGCCGAACACACCATTACCAAGCTCGACAAGGACGAGGCCCGCCGCGACGCCTGGATCATCGGCGCGCTGTACCTGATCGCGATCTTGCTGCTGGTGCTCATCCTGACCCGGTGATTGCATTGATTGCAATGCAATCACTTTTGTGCTAAGCCGCGGAAACCGTTCAGGGAAACCGATGGCGAGCCTCACCGTCCGCCAGCTTGACGACAAGCTGAAAGCGCTGCTCCGCCTGCGCGCGGCACGGCACGGCCGGTCGATGGAGGACGAGGTCCGCGTCATCCTCAAAGCGGCGGCGGCCGGCCGCGAAGCTCTGGAAAAATTCGAGCCGCCGGCGCCGCCGGCGATGGCGGTCCGGCGCCCGGCGTCGCCGATCGCGGCCGATGCGCGCCGTGTTCTGCTCATCATCGGCGGCGGCATCGCCGCCTATAAGTCGCTCGACCTGATCCGCCGCCTGCAGGACGGCGGCGCGCAGGTGCGCTGCATTCTCACGGCAGCCGCCCAGCACTTCGTCACCCCGCTTGCCGCCGGCGCGCTCGCCGGCGAGCGCGCCTTCACCGACCTGTTCGACGCACGGAGCGAGTTCGACGTCGGCCATGTCCGCTTGGCCCGCGACACCGATCTCGTCGTGGTGGCGCCGGCCACCGCCGATCTGTTGGCCAAGATGGCGGGCGGCCATGCCGACGATCTGGCCGGTGCCGTGCTGCTCGCCACCGATAAGCCGGTCCTGCTCGCGCCGGCGATGAACCCGCGCATGTGGGCGGCGAAAGCGACGCAGCGCAACCTGGCGCAGCTCGTGGCCGACGGCGTGCGCGTGGTCGGGCCGAACAGCGGCGAAATGGCGGAGCGCGGCGAAGCCGGGCTTGGCCGCATGGCCGAGCCGCGCGAAATCGCCGCCGCCGCCGCGGCCATGCTGCGTGCCGCCGGCCCGCTCTCCGGCACCCGCGTACTGGTCACCTCCGGACCAACCCGCGAGCCGATCGATCCGGTGCGCTTCATCGCCAATCGCTCCTCGGGCAAGCAGGGCCACGCCATCGCCGCCGCAGCGGCCGCGGCCGGCGCCGACGTGGTGCTGGTGTCCGGCCCCGTCGACCTGCCGCATCCGCCCGGCATTGCCGTCGTGCAAGTCGAGACGGCGAACGAGATGCTGGCGGCTGCCGAAAGGGCGTTGCCGGCCGATGTCGCAGTGTTCGCCGCGGCCGTCGCCGATTGGCGGGTCGAGCGGGTAGGCCGCGGCAAGCTCAAAAAACAACACGGCGAGCCGCGCGCGCTCGCGCTCGTCGAAAATCCCGACATCCTTGCCACCATCGCGCATCTGAAAAAAGGCCGGCCGCGTCTGGTCATCGGCTTCGCGGCGGAAACCGATGACGTCGTCGCCAACGCCAAGGAAAAACTCGCCAAAAAGGGCTGCGACTGGATTTTGGCCAACGACGTGTCGCCCGAAACCGGCATCATGGGCGGCGACAGCAATACCATCCATTTGATCACCGCGACGGCGGTTGAATCGTGGCCGCCGCAATCCAAGGACGACGTTGCGCGGCAGCTTGTTGAACGCATTGCCGCGGCGCTGCAGGACGAAAAGCGGTGAGCGGGGAGACGATCGAAATCCGCGTGCTGCGGCTGCCGCATGCGGCCGGCTTGCCGCTGCCGGCCTATCAGAGCGCGCTCGCCGCCGGCCTCGATCTGCTCGCCGCGGTGCCGGCCGAGGCCCCGGTCAGCATCGCCCCGGGCGGCCGCGCCATGATCGCGACCGGCATCGCGGTCGCGCTGCCGCGCGGCTGCGAGGGCCAGATCCGGCCGCGCTCGGGCCTCGCCGCCCGCCACGGCGTCACCGTGCTCAATGCGCCCGGCACCATCGATGCCGATTATCGCGGCGAGGTGCAGGTGATCCTGATCAATCACGGCGTCGCCCCGTTCGTCGTCAGCCGCGGCATGCGCATCGCCCAGCTCGTCATCGCGCGCGTCGAGCGCGCCGCGCTGATCGAAGTCGATAATTTGGATGCGACCGAACGCGCCTGCGGCGGCATCGGCTCCACGGGAAGGTAGTGACGCGACGCCGTCAAAGGTATGTTTCCCGGATGCGGTGCAGCGCGAAGCGGTGCACCGCTGATCCGGGACCGTCCCAAACTCCGAATTCGTAACGATCCCGGGTCTGCAGCGCACCACTCCGCTTCGCTCCGTGCTGCGCTGCGCCCGGGAAACGCAGTTGCCAGCGTTCACGATCTGGACTCTTTCGGGACGATTCCCGTTGCGAGTAAAGTCGAATGATTCGCCGGCGGCGGTGGGCCGGCAGAGGCAAAGGGGCATGCCGGACTCGATCCGGAGGAGCGGGGGCTTTGCGCATCCGCGGCTGGGCGGATTCCTGACCGCTGGCTTGCTTGCCGCCGGTGCGCTGGCGCCGTTCGGCGCCGGCTCGCTCGAGCCGGCGCATGCCGAGGAACAGCCGCTCTCCGATCTGCACTATCTCGCGCTCGACGCCTATCGCGGCTTCGGCAGCCACGAGCTCGCCATCCTTGTCCCGATGCTCGGGCTCGTCGTGTTCGCCGCGGTCACTGCCGTTTTGCTGGTGCGCACGCGGGCGCGCGCCGCGCGCCTGGAAGCCGCCACGCGCGACGAGATCGCCGGATTGCGCGACAAGCTCGACCGGGCCCAGGCGCTGCTCTTCTCCGAGCGCCAAATCATCGTCGATTGGCCGGCGGCGTCGGAAAATCCCGCCATCGAAGGCGATCCCGACATGCTCGGCATCAGCGAGCCGCATCGCGTGCTGGCGTTCGGCGGCTGGCTCGACGCCGACAAAGCGCGCGCGATGGAGCATGCGGTCGAGGCGCTGCGCACCCATGGCGAAGCCTTCGCGCTGATGCTGACGACGGTGTCCGGCCGCTCCATCGAAGCCTATGGCCGCGCCATCGGCGGCCGCGCCGTGCTGCGGCTCAAGGACGCCGGCGCGACCACGCGCGAACTGGTGCAGCTCGCCGCGCGCCACGGCAAGCTCAAGACCGAGACCGCGTCGCTGCGCGCGCTGATCGAGACGCTGCCGTCGCCGGCCTGGATGCGCGACGCGGTGGGCCGGCTCAGCTTCGTCAATTCGGCTTATGCGCGCGCGGTCGAAGCGAGCGCCGACGCCGACGCCGTCGAGCGCTGCCTCGAGCTCCTCGACAGCGCCGGGCGCGAAACCATCGCCCAGGCGCGCGCCACGGGCGGCGGCAATTTTTCCGGCCGGCTGCCCGCGGTCGTCGCCGGCGCGCGGCGCAGTTTCGACGTCGTCGAATTCCGCACCGCGAGCGGCAGCGCCGGCTTCGCCACCGATGCGACCGAAGCCGAAACCATGCGCGAGGCGCTCGCGCGCCTGATCGACGCGCATCGCCGCACCCTCGACCAGCTTCCGATCGGCGTCGCCAGCTTCGATGCCGGCCAGCGGCTCACCTTCTACAATGCCGCCTACCGCGCGCTGTGGGATCTCGAGGCCGGCTATCTCGACCAGGGGCCGACCGACTCGGCGCTGATCGAAGATTTGCGCGCCGCCGGCAAGCTGCCCGAGCAGCAGGATTTTCGCAATTTCCGCGCCTGGAAGGCGCGGCTGCACGACGCCTATCGCGCCAACGAGGCCGCGGAGCACGTCTGGCACCTGCCCCACGGCCGCACCTTGCGCGTCGTCACCACGCCCAATCCGGACGGCGGCGTCACCTATCTGTTCCACGACGTCACCGAGCGGCTCGATCTCGAGCGGCGCTTCGAAGAGCTGATCCGCGTGCAGGGCGAAACGCTCGACAATCTCGCCGAAGGCGTCGCCGTGTTCGCCAGCGACGGCCGGCTGCGGCTCTCCAATCCGGCCTTCGCCGCGATGTGGCAGCTCGATCCGCAAAAACTCGCCGAGCGGCCGCACATCGAGACCATTTCGGCGTGGTGCGAGCCGCTGCACGGCGGCCATGCCATCTGGCAATCGCTGCGCGAGGTGGTGACCGCGATCGACAGCCGCACGGCCATCGCCGGCCGGCTCGAGCGCCACGACGGCAGCATCGTCGATTGCAACACGGTGCCGCTGCCGGCCGGCGCCACGCTGGTGACGTTCCACGACGTCACCGACTCGGTCAATGTCGAGCGCGCGCTGCGCGAGCGCAACGAGGCGCTGGAAGACGCCGACCGCATCAAGATCAGCTTCGTGCATCACGTCTCCTACGAGTTGCGCACGCCGCTCACCAACATCATCGGCTTCGTCCATCTGCTCGGCGATCCGGCGACCGGCCCGCTGGCGCCCAAGCAGCGCGAATATCTCGACGACATCACGGTGTCGTCGAACACGCTGCTGAAGCTGATCAACAATGTCCTCGATCTCGCCACCATCGACGGCGGCCGCATGAAGCTCAATCTCGGCGTGGTCGACATCGGCGGCGCCATGCAGGCCGCGGCCGAGGGCGTGCAGGACCGCCTGCTCGGCGCCGGGCTCACCCTCGACATCCGGGCAGCGCCGGACATCGGCAGTTTCGTCGCCGACAACGACCGCTTGAAGCAGATCTTGTTCAACCTGTTGTCCAATGCGGTGAGCTTTTCGCCGGGCGGCGCCACCATCAGGCTCACCGCCGAACGGCGCGACGGCGAAGTGGCGTTCTCGGTCACCGACAAGGGCCCCGGCATTCCGCCCGACGTCCTGGAAAAAGTCTTCAACTGGTTCGAGACGCATTCGCTCGGCTCGCACCATCGCGGCCCCGGCATCGGCCTCTCCCTGGTGCGCTCGTTCGTCGAGCTGCACGGCGGCAAGGTGACCATCGCCTCGGTGGTCGGCGAGGGCACCACCGTGACCTGCACGTTTCCGGCCGGCGCCGGCAGCGCCGCTGTTGCGCGCAGCGCGGCGTAACTCGCGGCGCTCACCTCTCATGATGAGGTGAACAGGAGCAAAGCTTGCTGCTATACTCGCCGGAGTTATGGAGCGGACGATGATCGCGGACATTGCGCAGCATCGCGAGGAATTGCGCGACTTGTGCCGCCGCTTCGGCGTGCGGCGGCTGGAAGTATTCGGCTCGGCGGCGCGCCAGGCAGACTTTGATCCGGCGCGCAGCGATATCGATTTTTTGGTCGAGTTCGCAGTCGAGGAGGCCGATTTCGGGCGCTTTGTCGACTTCAAAGAGGCGCTGGAAGCCTTGCTGGATCGCCGCATCGATCTGGTCGATCGCAAGGCGATCGAGGCCAGCCGCAACTATATCCGCAAAAGGCACATATTGGCAGGCGCGGAGCCGATCTATGCCGCCTGACCGTCCCGGCGAGAGCTGGCGCGACGCGGCGCCTCTTCTCGATATCGCGCTGGCCGCCGAGGATGCCCTGGCTTTCATCGCCGGTCTCGACGAACGCGCGTTTCTGGCGAGCGGCCTGCATTAAAGCGCCGTGATCCGTAAGCTCGAAATCATGGGAGAGGCCGCGGGAAAAGTGTCAAAATCGTTTTGCACCGCGCACCCGGAAATCCCGTGGAAGCAAATGACCGGCATGCGCCACCGGCTCGTTCACGACTATGGTTCGGCGCCACCCTACGCAAGCTGGCAAGGGCTGAAGCACGCTCGCAGTGCGCCTCGAATCGATCTAAAAAACGCCATGTCCTGCCCTTCCGGATAGCCGCGATGCTTCTGACCAGCACGGGTGGCGCGAGTTTTTCCCTGGACCTGCCGAACGAGCAGGCGACGGCGCGCTTTGCCGCCGACATCGCCTGCGCGCTGGAGCCGGGCGACCTGGTGACGCTGTCGGGCGATCTCGGCGCCGGCAAGACGACGTTTGCCCGCGCGCTCATCCGCTATCTCGCCGGCGACGATGCGGTCGAGGTGCCGAGCCCGAGTTTCACCTTGCTGCAGACTTACGCGCTGCCGCGCTTTCCGCTGGTCCACGCCGATCTCTATCGGCTGTCCGGCGCCGCCGAGCTGTCCGAGCTCGGCTTCGACGATTTGCCGGAAAACGCCGTGGTGCTGATCGAATGGGCCGACCGCGCGGCCGGTCTGTTGCCGGCCGACCGGCTCGACATCACCTTCATGCTCGATGCGGCGCAGGGGTTTGCGGCGCGCGCCGTACGCTATACCGGCTATGGCGCGTTCGCCGCGCGCGCCGCGCGCATCGGCGATTTGCGCGCCTTCATCGACAACGCCGGTTACGGCGAGGCCGGGCGCCGGCGCCTGCAAGGCGATGCCTCGACGCGCATTTTCGAGCGGCTCACACTTGACGACCAGACCCTGATCCTGATGAACGCGCCGCCGCGGCCGGACGGCCCGCCGGTGCGCGACGGCAAGCCGTACAGCGCCATCGCCCACCTTGCCGAAAGTACCGTGCCCTACGTCGCCATGGCGGCGGGCTTGCGCGAGCGCAATCTCTCGGCGCCCGTCATCCTGCATGCCGATACCGCCCAGGGTTTCATCATCATGGAGGATCTCGGCGACGAGCGCATCGTCCAAGGCGATCCGCCGGCGCCGGTCGAAGACCGCTATCAGGCGGCGATCGACTTGCTGCTGGCGCTGCATCGCCGCCGGCTGCCGCCGGCGCTGGCGGCGGCGCCGCAGCTCGAATACCGGCTGCCGCGCTACGACCTGGAGGCACTTTTGATCGAGGCCGAGCTTTTGCTCGACTGGTATCTGGTGCGCCTCAAGGCGCCGGCCGGCGCGGCGGCGCGCGCCGAATTCGTGACCGCCTGGCGCGAGGCGCTGGCGCCGGCGCTCGAGGCGCCGGCGACCTGGGTGCTGCGCGACTATCATTCGCCGAATCTGTTGTGGCTCGGCGACCGCTTCGACATCGCGCGCATCGGCGTGCTCGATTTTCAGGACGCGGTGATCGGGCCGGCGGCCTACGACGTCGCCTCGCTCCTGCAGGACGCCCGCGTCGACATTCCCGAAGCCATGGAGATGGCGCTGCTCAGCCGCTACGTGCGCGCCCGCCAGACCGCCGACGAACGGTTCGGCGCCGCCGGCTTCGCCCGGGTCTACGCCACGCTCGCCGCCCAGCGCGCCACCAAGATTCTCGGCATTTTTGCCCGGCTCGACCGCCGCGACGGCAAACCGCAATACCTGCGCCACATTCCGCGCCTATGGCGCTACTTGCAGCGCTCGCTGGCGCATCCGGCGTTAGCACCGTTGAAAGATTGGTACGCCAAGAACGTACCGGCGCCGGACGGGGTATGATGGCGCCGCCGGTTGATGAATTCCGCTCATCCCCGCGAAAGCGGGAATCCGGCTGGAGCGCACCGCCGACGATATTAAACTCTGGGTCCCCGCTTTCGCCCATAGGCGCTAACATAGCTGCGTTTCCCGGGCGCAGCGCAGCACGAAGCGCAGCGAAGTGGTGTGCTGCAGACCCGGGATCGCAACAAGTTGCGGAGTCTGGGACGGTCCCGGATCAGCGGTGCACCGCTTCGCGCTGCACCGCATCCGGGAAACAGAGACCTATGTTAGCCCCCTATGCGCTGTCGCGGGGACGAGCGGCAGGAGAATCGATCCATCGGATTTCGTATGATGGAGCGAATCGAGTCGGGGACGGGGCTAAAGGGGCGATGGGGGCTCTTCTTGCACAGGTGCCGAACAGCGCGATCGTGCTTGCGGCCGGTCTCGGCACGCGCATGCGGCCTTATAACGGCGCCATCCCGAAACCGCTGGTCGCCGTCGGCGGCAAGGCGCTGATCGATTACGCGCTCGACGGGCTTGCCGAATGCGGCGTCGAACGCGCGGTGGTGAACGTGCATCATCTCGCCGACGCCCTGGAACGGCACCTCGTGGCGCGGAAAAAGAAGCCGGCGGTTATCATCTCGGACGAGCGCGGCGCGCTGCTTGGTACCGGCGGCGGCATCGCCAATGCGCTGCCGCAGCTCGGCGCCGGGCCGTTCTTTCTGGTCAATTCCGACACGCTGTGGCGCGACGGGCCAAAAAAACCGAATTTCGCCCGGCTCGCCGAAACGTTCGACGCCGGCGCCATGGACGCGCTCCTTCTTCTGGCGCCGACGGTCGGCAGCATCGGCTATGCGGGCAAGGGCGATTTCGCGCTGCTGGCCGACGGCCGCTTGCGCCGCCGCACCGGGACCGACGCCGCGGTTCCGTTCGTCTATGCGGGCGCCGCGATCCTGTCGCCGGCGCTGTTTTCCGGCGCGCCCGCGGGCGCGTTTGCGCTGACGCATTCGTTCGACGAGGCCGCTCGGAACGGCCGCTTGTTCGGCTTGCCGCTCGAAGGCCTGTGGATGCACGTCGGTACGCCCGAAGCCGTCGCCGCCGCCGACGCCGCGCTCGCCCGCGCCTCGTAGAATCTGCTAGAGGTCGGCGAATTGGTCCTCGCTAATAGAGGACTTACAGCAACGGCACTTATGTTAACCGCTATCCTGAGGTGGCCGCGAAGCGGCCCTCGAAGGATGCCGGCCGAGGCGCCCGGGCCGTCGCCCTTCGAGGCTCGGCGCGGAGCTTGTCATCGGGCCGGCCGAAGGCCGGACCCGTTGGCGCCGAGCGCCTCAGGGTGACGGATTAATCAACGATGACTGCGCGCGTCTTCACCATACCGCCGTCGGCGCCGTTTCTGCCGACGCTGATCGAGGCATTGGCGAGCGGCAAGCTCGGCTTTGCCGCGACCGGCGATCCGCTGGCGCTGGCGCGCGTCACGCTGTTTCTGCCGACGCGCCGCGCCTGCCGGCTCGCCCGCGACGCGTTTCTCGATGGCTTGCCAGCCGACGCCGCGATCCTGCCGCGCATCGTGCCGATCGGCGACATCGATGAGGACGAGATCGCATTTGCTGAAAGCGCGTCCGGCGAACTTGCGACGGAAGCATTGGCGCTGCCCGAAGCGCTCGGCGGCCTGGAACGCCGCTTGCTGCTGGCGCGCCTGGTCGGCCAATGGGCGGCTGCGCCGGAGCTGCGCGCCGCCGCCGGCGTGCCGCTCGTCGCACAGACGCCGGCGGCGGCCTGCGCGCTCGCCGACGACCTCGCCCGGCTGATCGACGACATGACCATGCGCGGGGTGTCGTGGGACCGGCTCGACGAGCTCGTGCCCGAAGAATTCGACGATTACTGGCAGCTCACGCTGAAATTCCTGCACATCGCGCGCGAAAAGTGGCCGGAAATCCTCAAAGAACGCGGCTGCATCGAGGCGGCGGAACGGCGCGACAGGCTCATCAAGGCCGAGGCGAAGCGGCTTGGTCACAACAAAGATGCGCCGGTGATCGCTGCGGGCTCCACGGGCTCGATCCCGGCGACCGCCGAATTGCTCGCCACCATCGCGCGCCTGCCGCACGGCGCCGTGGTGCTGCCGGGCCTCGACACGCAGCTCGATGAGGACTCATGGCGCCTGCTTGGCGGCGACGACGCCAAGGGCGTTGCGCCGGCGCCCGGCCATCCGCAATTCGCTCTGCACGCGTTGCTTTCGCGCATCGGCATCGGCCGCGATGCGGTCGCAGACTTGGCAAAGCCGTGCGGGCGCGAGCGTCTGGTTTCCGAAGCGCTTCGCCCGGCGGCTGCGACCGACCACTGGCGCCAGTCGGCGGCGGATGCGGATTTTGCCGCGCATGCGCAGGCCGCGCTGGCGACGCTGGCGATGATCGAGGCCGCCAACGCCGAGGACGAAGCGCTCGCCATCGCGGTGGCGCTGCGCGAAGCCGTGGCAGAGGGCAAGACCGCGGCTTTGGTGACGCCCGACCGCGCGCTCGGCCGCCGCGTGCTCGCCGCGCTCGGCCGCTGGACCATTGCGGTGGAAGAGTCCGGCGGCGACGCGCTCGCCGACACGCCGGCCGGAATTTTTGCCCGGCTCGCCGCTGCAGCCGCACTCGGCGGCCTTCCGCCGGTGACGCTCCTGGCGCTGTTGAAGCATCCGCTGTGTCGGCTCGGCCGGGGGAACAGAGACAAGGCGATCGCCGCGCTCGAACGCGCGGTGCTGCGCGGCCCGCGGCCGCGCGCCGGCAGCGGCGGCTTGATGCGCGCGCTCGCGGCGTTCGATCCCGAGAAACTGCATCCGTCCGATCCGCGCGCGCACTTGAGGAGCAACGAGCTTGCGGCCGCCGTGCAGCTCGTCCGGGCGCTCGGCGAGGCGCTGGCGCCGCTCGAAAGCATCGCGGCGGCGGCGCCGCACGCGCTCTCTGAATTCGCCGCGCGTCACCGCGAAGTCCTCGCTGCGCTATCGCGCGGCGGCAGCGGCGAGGCGGCATTCGCCGGTCCCGACGGAACAAAGCTTGCCGCTGCGCTCGATGAGCTCGCCACCAGTCCGGCCGCAGCCGGCCTGGCGGTCGAGCCGCGCGATTATGCCGAGCTGTTCGGCGCGGCGCTCGCCGGCCGCGTGGTGCGCCGGCCGGCCAAGCCGGGTTTTTTGCGCGTGCGCATCCTCGGCCCGCTCGAAGCGCGCCTCACCGAAAGCGACCGCATCGTGCTCGGCGGGCTCGTCGAAGGCACCTGGCCGCCGGAGAGCCACAACGATGCGTGGCTGAGTCGGCCGATGCGGCTCAGCCTCGGCCTCGATCTGCCGGAACGCCGCATCGGCCTTTCGGCGCACGATTTCGCCCAGCTCCTCGGCGCGCGCGAGGTTTTTCTCACGCGCGCCGCGAAAATCGCCGGCGCGCCGACCAATCCGTCGCGCTTCGTCCAACGTCTCGCCGCCGTCGCCGGCGAACGCTGGCCGAGCGTGGTCGCGCGCGGCGACGTTTATCTGCAATGGGCGCGCGCGCTCGATCGGCCCGATAAGGTAACGCCGGCGCCGCAGCCGGCGCCGAAGCCGCCGCGCGCGGCGCGGCCGAAAGGGCTTTCGGTCACCGACATCGAGCATTGGCTGCGCGATCCCTACACGATCTACGCCAAGCACATTCTGCGCCTGCGCCCGATCGACCCGGTCGATGCCGACCCGGGCGCCGCCGAGCGCGGCACCTTCGTTCATGCCGCCATCGCCGCGTTCACCCGGCAGTTCGCCAAGGCGCTGCCGGCCGATCCGGCGGGCGAATTGATCGCGCTCGGGCGTGCGCATTTTGCCGCTCTCGAAAATTTTCCCGAAGCACGCGCGTTCTGGTGGCCGCGCTTTGAGCGCATCGCGCACTGGTTCGCGCGCTGGGAGCTTGAGCGGCGCGCCGGCATTGCCGGCATCGAAGCAGAAATCCGGGGTGAGATCGACATTGCGCTCAACGAAGGCGCATTCGAGCTGCGCGGCATTGCCGACCGCATCGAGCGCGACGGTGCCGGCCGCTACATTATTCTCGATTACAAGACCGGCTCGGCGCGCACCGAGCCGCAGGTGCGCACCGGGCTCGCGCCGCAGCTCACCCTCGAAGCCGCGATTTTGCGCAGCGGCGGCTTCAAGGAAATCCCCGCAGGATCGTCGGTCGCGGAGATCGTTTATGTGACGCTCAAGGGCGGCGAGCCGCCGGGCGACGAGAAATCGATCGCGTTCAAGGACGGCACGCCCGATAGCCATGCCGACCGCGCGCTGGCCCGGCTCGCCGGGCTGGCGCGCCGCTTCTACGACGACGAGGCGCCGTATCGCTCGCTCGTCCATCCGATGTGGACCTATCGTTACGGCGAGTACGATCATCTCGCCCGGGTGCGCGAATGGGCGGCGAGCGGCGGCGTCATCGATGACGCGCCGGGCGCGCCGGGCAGCGGAGGCGGCGCATGAGAACGCCGCCGGTCGTTGCCGACGTCGTGCGCCGGCTGCAGACGGAAGTCTCCGATCCGCGCGCTTCCGCCTGGGTCGCCGCCAATGCCGGATCGGGCAAGACCCACGTGCTGGCGCAGCGCGTCGTCAATCTTTTGCTCGACGGCGTCGCGCCGGAAAAGATCCTGTGCCTGACCTTCACCAAGGCGGCGGCCGCCAATATGGCCAAACGCGTGTTCGACACGCTCGCGGCGTGGACCACGCTCGACGACGCCGCGCTCGAGCTGGCGATCCGCGACCGCTCGACGTCGACGCCGGGCCCGGCGCAGCGGGCGCTGGCGCGGCGGCTGTTTGCCCGCGCGCTGGAAACGCCGGGCGGACTAAAGGTGCAGACCATCCACGCCTTCTGCGCCCAGGTGCTGCATCAGTTTCCGTTCGAAGCCGATGTCGCGGCGCGCTTTAACGTGCTCGACGAGGCCGAGCAGAGCCAGCTTCTCGAGCAATTGACGCTCGCCGTGCTGCTCGACGGCGCCAACGATCCGGCCGGCGCGCTCGGCCGCGCGCTGGCCGCGGCCATGATTGCGGCCGCCGATCAGACTTTTCGCGATCTGGTGCGCGAGACCATCGCCCAGCGCGACGCTATCACCGCTTGGGTAACGGGCGCGGGCGGTGTCGCGGCGGCGGTCGCCGGCCTGTCGCCGGCGCTCGGCATCGATCCTGCCGACAGCCGCGAGCGCATCGAGGCCGAGCTGTTTGACGGCGCGGCGATCGCGCCGCCGCAATGGCCGCTGATCGCTGCCGCTCTGGAGCTTGGCAACAAATCCGACGCCGAGCAGGCGCGCCGCTTCCGCGCGCTGGCGGCTTTGTCCGCTTCGGACCGGGTCGAGACTTATCTGGAAATTTTCTGCACCGGCGAATTGGCGCCGCGCAAGTCGATCGTCACCAGGGCGATCAAGGATGCCGCACTGGTCGAGCAGCTTGCGGCCGAGCAGGCGCGCGTCTGCGCACTGGTCGACCGGCGGCGCGCCGTCGCCTGCCGCGAGCGCAGCAAGGCGTTGCTCACCGTCACATATGAAGTGCTCAGCCGCTATCGCCAGGAAAAAGAACGCCGCGGCCTGCTCGATTACGAGGACCTGATCGACAAGACGCTCGATCTGTTGCGCAGCGTCGACGCCGCCTGGGTGCACTACAAGCTCGACCTCGGCATCGATCACCTGTTGATCGACGAGGCGCAGGACACCGGCAAGAAGCAGTGGGAGATCGTCAGCCGGCTCGCCGCCGAGTTCACCGCCGGCGCCGGCGCGCGCGGCGTGCGGCGCACGGTTTTTGCCGTCGGCGACGAAAAGCAGTCGATCTACTCGTTCCAGAACGCGGCGCCCAAGGAATTTGCCGACATGCGGCGGCATTTCGAGCGCCAGCACAAGGCAGGCGCGCTCGCCTTCGTCTACCGCGAGTTCAAGCATTCGTTTCGCTCCGGCGAAAACGTGCTCGCCGCGGTCGACGAAGTGTTCAAGAGCGCGGACATGGCCGCAAGCGTCACCTCGGATCGCGACGGCTTTCCGCCGCACATCGCGCTTCCTGACGCGCCGCCCGGCAGCGTCGAAATCTGGGAGCCGGAAAAGCCGGACGCGCGCAGCCCGATCGAAGGCTGGGACGCGCCGTTCGATACGGCGAGCGAGACCAGCCCGCGGGTAAAACTCGCCAGGCGCGTGGCGCGCGCGGTGCGCCGCATGATCGACGCCGGCGACGCCCGCTGCGGCGACGTTCTGATCCTGGTGCGCCAGCGCGGCGAACTGTTCGAGGCGATCATTCGCGCGCTGAAGAACCAGAACCTCGAGGTCGCCGGCGCCGACCGCTTGATGCTCACCGAGCACATCGCGGTGATGGATCTGATGGTGCTCGGCGACGCGCTGCTCCTTGCGGACGACGATCTCGCGCTCGCCACCGTGCTGCGCAGTCCGCTGTTCGGCTTTTCCGACGAGGATTTGTTCGCGGTGGCGTGGGGGCGCCGCGCGGCGCTGCGCGCGGCGCTGCGCCATAAATCCGCCGCGTGCGCGTTGTTTGCGCAAGCCGTGGCGCGTCTCGACGAACTTGAACAGGACGCGCGGAAAAACACGCCGTTTTCCTTCTATGCCCGGCTCCTCGGCGGCGGCGCGCGGCAAAAATTTCTGGCGCGGCTCGGCGCCGAGGCCAACGACGCGCTCGACGAATTCTTGAATCTCGCGCTCGACTACGAGCGCCGGCAGACGCCGTCGCTGCAGGGCTTTTTGGCCTGGCTGCGCGACGCCCGCGCCGAGGTCAAGCGCGACATGGAGATCGTGCGCGACGAAGTGCGGGTGATGACGGTGCACGGCGCCAAGGGGCTCGAAGCGCCGGTCGTCATCCTCGCCGACACCATGACGCCGCCGGCCGGGCCGCGGCCGCCGCGGCTTCTTAAACTTGCCGATGGCGCGCTGGTCTGGGCCGGCCGCAAGGACGACGACGTCGCCAGCGTTGCCGCCGCGCGCGCCGCGACGCTGCGCGAGGCCGGGAACGAATACCGCCGCCTGCTCTACGTCGCCATGACGCGCGCCGCCGACCGCTTGATCATCGCCGGCGCCGACGGCGCCCGGGCGCGGCCGAAAGGCTGCTGGTACGATCTGATCCGCGGCGCGCTCGATCCGTTGCTGGTCGAGGAAGACGACGACGGCGACAAGGTTTTGCGCTATCGCAAGGCGCCGGCGGAGCCGCGCTTGCCGCTGCAGATGAGCGTTGCGCCGGCTGCCGAATCTGCGATCCGGCATGCGGTCCCGGATTGGCTGCGCCAGCCCGCTGCGGCGCCGGCGCCGCGGCCGGCGCCGCTTTCGCCGTCGGCGATCTTCGACGACGCGAGCGGCGGTGTCGCCGCGCCGGCGGCCTCGGCAGCCGAACGGCAGACCGCGCTCCGGCGCGGCCGCTTGGTGCATCGGCTGTTACAGTCGCTGCCCGACATCGCAGCGGAGCGCCGCGCCGCCGCCGCGGCGCGCTATCTCGCCAAAGCCGGCGCGAATTTTGCCGCCGCGCAGCGCGCCGACATCCTGCGCAAAGTCTTGGCGATCCTCGACGACAAAGATTTCGCCGAACTTTTTTCTCCCGGCAGCCGCGCCGAAGTGCCGATCGTCGGCCGGCTTTTGCGCGCCGGCGCCGGCGTCGATCCGATCCTGGTTTCCGGACAGGTGGACCGGCTCGCCGTCACGAACGATGCGGTGCTGATTGCGGACTACAAGAGCGATCGCTCCGTCCCGGCGAAGCTCGCCGAGGTCGAAGCCTACGTCGCCCAGCTCGCGCTCTACCGCGGCGTGCTGGCGCGCCTTTACCCGGGCAAGATCGTGCGCGCCGCGCTCGTCTTCACCGAAGGACCGCTTTTGCTCGACCTGCCGGCCGCGGCGATGGCGGCCGCTCTCGACAGATTCCTGAGCGACGGCCGAAATGACCTTGTTCAAGCTTCGTGAGGCAGGCCGATGCGATATTCCCCGTGCTCCAAATGAACATAATGAACGTTGCTGTAGGAAAGCGGCTTTATCTTGCTGTTTTTCCAATTTGCAATATCCTCGTCCCGGATTGAATTGACTTTCAGTTTGTTATCGAAATAATCCCTGTCTTTGGTGAAATCGTAGATGACCTTCCTGGCCGGGTATTTGAATGTCTGAGGCGTTTTCAGGATTTTCGGCTCATCGGTGTGCATGGCCCAGCGTTGAAAATCGTCCGTATCAAAGAAATGTATCGTGTTTCTGGCCAGGGTCTTATTGAAACGAAGCTTGCGAATCTTTGCAAATTGCCATTTCAGGGTAAAATTCGCCAGCCCGAAAAAATCGAAGACCGTCTCGATCGGTCGAGGCGATTTCACGATGAGAGGATCGAAGAACGTTATTATATCGCCTGGAATGTGCTGCTTGTACGATTCCAGGAATGTCTCGGGGTATTTTTCCAGCACCGAAGCGATGCAGAATATCTGGTCATTCAATTCCCCGGTCACGACCAGCGAATCGGGATGTTGCAGCAATGTTTCCTGCAGTGAACAGTCGGTATTATGACGAATCCTGCCTTTGATGTATTTTTCATAGAACCAGGGATATTCGCTGATGGAGTTGGTCCCTATGGCGACACGCAGTTGATCGTTGGGGATGCCGTTCATAAGCAGTGAAACGAGTGCGGTGGTGCTGTCGATTCCGCCGCTCCAGGCCAGGTGAATTTCGCGCCCGCTGGCAATCAATTCCCTGGCGCGCGAAAGGCAAATATCCTTATAAGGAGTTTTTGCAATACCCTCCGGCAGCGGGCAGATGCTTTTCACTTTCGGCAGATAATGCGCAATGGTATTGGTCCGATCAAAATAGGGATTGCGGGAGAAAAAACGCGATACGCGGCTCCATCGGGTTCGCAGAGGACTGCGGGAGACGAAAGTCCCGGGATTTCCCGACGCCAATGCATATTCCGGACTGAAAAAGTAGGAAACGATCATAGGCGCCGCCACGATCCGTGCTGGCATTCGCCATGGCGCAATCTGCGGGTGCATAACGTAATCCGGCGGCGGCGGCGAGGTCAATCGGCCGGGCGACGGCCGTCGTGGCAGGCGTCTGCCAGCCGTCGCGCCTGCGCATCTTGGTCTTGGCCGAAAGGCGGGCATGCGCCGTCGACGATCAGGACGGCCGCAGGCACTTACGCGCGCCTGAGCGCGCTGCCGACAAGGACGATGATCCCCGACGACAATACCGTAAACAGCGATCCGCCGAGCGACAACCACAGGATTTTGTGCACCACCCCGTAGCCGAACATCGGCAGCCCGAAAATAAGCGACGTCCAGATGCCCCAGAACATTGCCGGTTCGGAAACGCGTTTTTTCAGGAGAGTAATGACGGTAGGCAAGAGCGTTGCCGCGCGCAGCGTCCCGTAGATCAGGAACAGATGCTCGAGCCTGAGCCCGGTATTTGCGATCGCGAGCCCGGCGGCGACGAGGATGAACATGGCGCCGCGCGAGAATCGAAGCGATGACTTGTCGGTCACCTTTCCGGCAACGTCATGCCCGGCAAGAGACGAGATCGAGGAGAGGTTCGTATCGAGCTTCGATATGAGTCCCGCCAGGAGCAGGCACGCGAACAGGATCACGGCCCACTCCGGCAGCACTGCGGCTACCACTTGCAGATTGATGCGCGTCGGGTTGTCCGTTGGCAGCCCCATGCCCGCGGCAAGAAATCCGAGCACGCCCATGCCGAGCGGCACCAGCGCGAAAATCAGCGGGGCGATCAGGAACGCCGACTTCACCGCCTCGCGCTTGATGGCAAAAACGCGCTGCCAGAAGCTCTGGTCGCCGAAAGGCCCTGACAACAGCCCGATGGTGGCGGGCAGTCCGAACGAGAGAAAGACCTGCCGACCATCGCCTGAAGTGAGGCTCGCGTATGTGCCGGTGACGCCGTAGAGGCCTTTCAGCAGGACGCCAGGTCCGCCGCCCACCGACACCGCCCAGGGAACGACGGCGGCGCCGATCACCAGCACGATCGACAGTTGCAGAAATTCGCTGGCGATCGAAGCGCGGATGCCCGCCCACAAGGAGTAGCCGACGGGGATGGCCGCAAGCATGATTGTCGTCCACGGGTAAGGCAGTCCGCTGATGGCGGAAATTGCCGTACCTCCGGCGAGCAACTGAACCGCGAACGAGCATGCCGAGAGGCTGCCGTGAGCGAACACATAGGTATTTTGCACGCGCCGCGAATATCGCTGGCGCATGTATCCCGCGCATGTGTAGCCCTCGGGATACAGCGCCCGCATCCGCTCGGCGAAGAAGGCAAACAGCGCCAGACAAGCGACGTTCGGCAGCGTGAACCAGAAAAGTCCGACCCAGCCCCAGGTGTAGGCAACTTGGGCCGACAAGAACAATGCTGGCGCCCATATCCAGGTGTCCGCGATCGAGAAGGCGGCGGGTATTCTCGGGATATCGCGTTTGGCAAGGAGAAACTCGAGTTTGCTGGCTTCGACCCCGCCGACCATCGTTATGATCAGCGCCGACATGATGAATCCATAAGATCCGATGAGGAGAAATGCTTTGAACGGGGCTATCAGAGACTGCACCGTCATCCTCATGTCGTGACGACCGCCGGCAAAGCGCGGTCCGCCCGGGTGAATTTACCATCTTTACCGCGGGATCAACCATCAATTGCAGACGCGGCGGTAGACATCGTCGGCGCTCCCGCAGGCTTGATCGCCGCGGGTCCTTGACGGCCCCCGGCGCGGTTCATACGTTGAGCGCTCGCGCGACGCAGCGAATCTGCCCAGAACGGCGAGGTCCTCTATGGTCGACAAGGTAACGGATGCGACGTTCGAGAAGGACGTGCTCAAGGCAACCGAACCGGTGGTGGTCGACTTCTGGGCGGAATGGTGCGGGCCGTGCCGGATGATCGCGCCGGCGCTCGAGGAGATTTCCAAGTCGCTCGACGGCAAGGTCAAGATCGTCAAGCTCAACGTCGACGAAAATCCGGGCGTTGCGGCGAAGTACGGCATCATGTCGATCCCGACCCTGATGCTGTTCAAGGGCGGCCAGCTCGCCTCGCGCCAGATCGGCGCCGCG
This sequence comes from Xanthobacteraceae bacterium, assembly GCA_030038995.1. GTDB lineage: Bacteria > Pseudomonadota > Alphaproteobacteria > Rhizobiales > Xanthobacteraceae > BOG-931. Next base: position 4,567 of record JASHQS010000176.1, on the reverse strand, counting down.
CCCAGGCAGAAGCTGGAGCAATGGATCACCACCTCGGTGTGAGCCAGGGCCGCATTGATCGCCTGAGATCATTCTGACTTGTCATGGCCCGCGAAAGCACATAGGCGCTAACATAGCAGCGTTTCCCGGGCGCAGCGCAGCACGAAGCGCAGCGAAGTGGTGCGCTGCAGACCCGGGATCGTAACAAGTTGCGGAGTCTGGGACGGTCCCGGATCAGCGGTGCACCGCTTCGCGCTGCACCGCATCCGGGAAACAGAGGCCGATGTCACGCATAGGCGCTAACATAGCTGCGTTTCCCGGGCGCAGCGCAGCACGAAGCGCAGCGAAGTGGTGCGCTGCAGACCCGGGATCGTAACAAGTTGCGGAGTCTGGGACGGTCCCGGATCAGCGGTGCACCGCTTCGCGCTGCACCGCATCCGGGAAACAGAGGCCGATGTCACGCATAGGCGCTAACATAGCAGCGTTTCCCGGGCGCAGCGCAGCACGAAGCGCAGCGAAGTGGTGCGCTGCAGACCCGGGATCGTAACAACTTGCGGAGTCTGGGACGGTCCCGGATCAGCGGTGCACCGCTTCGCGCTGCACCGCATCCGGGAAACAGAGGCCTATATGTTAGCACGACCGGAAACCTCAATTCGCGTCGCCGTGCTTGCGCAGTTCGTCGTTGATTTGCTGCCTGAGCGCGGCGACGAGCTGCTGGCCCCACTGCCGACCGGCGGCCATGCTCTCGCGCGCCACGGCCGGCTGCTGTTGCAGCAGCTTCTGCCCGGTCGGCGTCTGGTAAAAGGCGATGAGATCGTGGAGCTCGTCGGCGCTGAAGTTGCGTGCGTAGATGTCGGCTAACGTGTCGCCGAGCTCGTTCACGCGCTGCCTTGCACCCTCGAGGATGATGGGCATGATCGCGTCGAATTGCTTTTCCACGTCGGGCCTGCCCTGGACGACGGCCGGCTTCAATCCCTGCATGATGGTGGGCAGCAGCGCCTTGAACTGATCGGTCGCTCTCATGACCGAAATCAGCTCGCGGGCGGCGGCCAGCGTTTCGGCCGACGGCGCCGGCTGCGGGGTCTGTGCCGACAGCGGACTGACGGCGAGCAAAGCGGCGAAAACGGCGATGATGGCGTGGCGCATGATGACCCCCAGTTAAGCTCCCGGTTTACGCCCCAGGTTCTGCGTTGCCCATTCATACCGCATCGGCGCGGCATTGCCGAGCCGGCGATGCGACAGCCGGCGATGCGACAAAGCGATGACGCCTACGGCCTTGTCGCGTTGCGCGCGGCCAGCGCATAATGGCGCCCGCAAGCGGACAAGCCGTTCCAATGGGCCTGCGCGATCAAGGCCTTAAGGCCGCGGCGTGACGGAGGAACGCGATGAGCGACAAGATTTACGACGTTGCGGCGGAGTGGAAGAAGCGCGCCTATGTGGACGACGCCAAGTACCAGGAGATGTACGCCGCCTCGATCAAGAACCCGGACGCGTTCTGGGCCGAGCACGGCAAGCGCATCCACTGGATGAAGCCGTTCACCAGGGTCAAGAACGCGTCGTTCGCCAAGCCGAACGTCTCGATCAAGTGGTTCGAGGACGGCACCACCAACGCCGCCTACAATTGCATCGACCGCCACCTGCATAGCCGCGGCGACCAGGTCGCCATCATCTGGGAAGGCGACGACCCCAAGGAATCGAAGAAGATCACCTACCGCGAGTTGCACGACGAGGTCTGCCGCTTCGCCAACGTGCTGCGCAACCGCAACGTCAAGAAGGGCGACCGCGTCACCATCTACATGCCGATGATCCCGGAAGCCACGTACGCGATCCTCGCCTGCGCGCGCATCGGCGCCATCCATTCGGTGGTGTTCGGCGGCTTCTCGCCGGACTCGCTCGCCGGCCGCATCGCGGACTGCAAATCGAACGTCGTCATCACCGCCGACGAAGGTTTGCGCGCCGGCCGCAGGATCCCGCTCAAGGCCAATACCGACGCGGCGATCGCCAAGGTCGGCGGCGTCGATTTCGTCATCGTGGTCAAGCGCACCGGCGGCGCCGTCGACATGGATCCGGTGCGCGACGTCTGGTACCACGAGGCGCGCGAGATGGTGACGGCGGACTGTCCGTGCGCCGAGATGCACGCCGAGGACCCGCTGTTCATCCTCTATACGTCGGGCTCGACCGGACAGCCGAAGGGCGTGCTGCACACCACGGCCGGCTATCTGGTCTACGTCGCCATGACCCACCAATACGTGTTCGATTACCACGACGGCGACATCTACTGGTGCACCGCCGACGTCGGCTGGGTCACCGGCCACAGCTACATCGTCTACGGCCCGCTGGCCAACGGCGCCACCACCCTGATGTTCGAGGGCGTGCCGAACTACCCGAGCGTGTCGCGGTTCTGGGAAGTGATCGACAAGCACAAGGTCAACATCTTCTACACCGCGCCGACCGCGATCCGCGCGCTGATGCAGTCCGGCGACGCGCCGGTGAAAAAAACCTCGCGCGCCTCGGTGCGGCTCTTGGGCACCGTCGGCGAGCCGATCAATCCGGAGGCCTGGGAATGGTATCACCGCGTGGTCGGCGACGGCCGCTGCCCGATCGTCGATACCTGGTGGCAGACCGAGACCGGGGGCATCTTGATCACGCCGCTGCCGGGCGCCACCCGGCTCAAGCCGGGCTCGGCGACGCGGCCGTTCTTCGGCATCGCGCCGCAGATCGTCGATGCCGACGGCAAGGTGTTGGACGGCGCCGTCAGCGGCAATCTGTGCATCGCCGATTCCTGGCCGGGCATCATGCGCACGGTCTACGGCGACCATCAGCGTTTCATCGAGACCTATTTCTCCGCCTATCCGGGAAAGTATTTCACCGGCGACGGCTGCCGCCGCGACGAGGACGGCTATTACTGGATCACCGGCCGCGTCGACGACGTGATCAACGTCGCCGGCCATCGGCTCGGCACCGCGGAGGTGGAGTCGGCGCTGGTCGCCCATCCAAAAGTGTCGGAGGCCGCGGTGGTCGGCTATCCGCACAACATCAAGGGCCAGGGCATCTACGCTTACGTGACCTTGATGAAGGGCGAAGCGCCGAGCGAAGAGCTGCGGTCGGAGCTGGTCAACTGGGTGCGCAAGGAGATCAGCCCGATCGCCTCGCCCGATCTCATCCAGTTCGCGCCCAACCTGCCGAAGACCCGCTCCGGCAAGATCATGCGCCGCATCCTGCGCAAGATCGCCGGGGGCGAATCCGGCAATCTCGGCGACGTCTCGACGCTGGCCGACCCCGCCGTGGTCGACGACCTCGTGAATAATAGGCAGAACCGCAAGAGCGCGTGAGGCCATTAAGAGTGGGCGCGGGCTAGCTGCTCACGGCTAGGGCGATGTTGAGCTATAATGCCTTATGTCGCCTGCTTTCACGCCACGCGTGGATATCCTGCCCGAAGCCCAGCGCCGGCTGTGGCCCGAGCTTGGCGACACTCCGCGCGAATTCACGCTCTACGGCGGCACGGCAATCGCACTGCGGTTGGGGCATCGCCAATCGATCGATTTTGACTTCTTTACCCAAACCCCCTTCGCGCCGGACACTCTGCTTAAGGACATCCCTTATCTCAAGGGCGCCGTCGTCAGGCACTCGTCACCCAATACCCTGATCGCGACGGTTGATCGTGGCGGCCCCGTGCCGGTGTCGTTCTTCGGCGGTCTCAACCTTGGTCAGGTCGAGGCGCCGGATGTCATCAAAGACCCGGATCTGGCGATTGCGTCGCTGATCGATTTGGCGGGGACGAAAGCCAAGGTGATAATCCAGCGGGTCGAAGCCAGGGACTACATCGACATCGACGCGCTGATGACAAAAGGCGGCATCCCGCTGGCAAACATGCTTGCTGCGGCATCCGTTGTCTTCGGCCCCCAGCTCAATCCGTTGGATGCGCTCAGAGCCATCGCTTATCACGAAGACCTGGGCCTCGCCGACCTCTCCGACCAAGTCAAACGCGACCTCGTGAAGGCCGTGCAGGACGTCGATCCCGAGAACCTTCCGATCCTGAACCCGATCAGAAAGTGGCAGGCCGGCGCATGAAGCGCCTCCCCTACAACTCTGATCTGCTCAAGGTGGCTCCGCGGATCATTTGGTTCGAGCCGGCCGAAGCCGCGCTCGCCAATCCGGTGCGGTTCCTGACCTATTTGATGGCCTTTGGCACCATTGAGGAAATCAAAGTGGTGAGGCGCTACGTGGACCTTGAGGATTTCCGCGAGGCGTTGGAGCATGCGCCGCCTGGCGTCATGGATAAACGTTCCTGGGCCTACTGGAATACAAAGCTCGGGCGCTATCCGGTTCCCCCCATGCCGCGGCGGAGCTTTCCTGAGTGACAATGTCTACGCGGCCCTCTTAAGCCGCTCTCCGTCGATCGCGCCCGACCGTAATTCAGCGGTGCGTGCCGAGCACGCCCGCGGGAAAAATTTGGGAAAACTTTACCGTAACGGCGCGGCGCTGCTGAGCGGCGGCGCGGTTTCGGTTATGCTGGTATTCACCGTATCGCCGCGGATTTGCGGCCGCGGCCGCCGGGGGCGGCGTGGCGCTGGGGGAATTGGGCTCA